>JAYWDZ010000322.1:0-23448 GCA_043779595.1 Nitrosomonadales bacterium | reverse complement strand
TAATTCCGCTCAGGCTTAAATCCGGCGTCAATAATTGGCCGCCTTGTATTGCGAAAATATTCGTCATAGTGCCGCCGATGACCGCGCCTGTATCATCGCATAACAAACCTTCGGCGATATTCGAATCGCGCCATTCGCTGCGCGCCAGCACATTCTCCAGTCGATTGAGGTGTTTGACCCCCGCAAGTTTCGGCTGACGCGCCAGCCGCAAAGTACACCAGCGCACACTCACGCCCTGCTCCCATTGATGCGCGTAATCCGGTACAGCATAAGACGCCACGATGCGTGTGTTCACACTGGGATCGGGCGCAGCATAGCCGCGGCTTCCTAATCCCCGCGTCACGGTAATTTTTATGATCGCCTCATCACGGTCTCTCGATACGGTGTCGATTTCATCTAACAATAAATTTTGATCCGGACAAGTCAGCGCGAGCGCAGCACAGTCACGCGCAAGAATGGCGTAGTGATCCGTCCACCATGCCGGCTTACCAGCGCGAACCTTGAGCGTGCGAAAAACACCATCGCCATAACCTAGCCCCCGATCCAGCGGGGAAATATCCGCGTCCGCCTGTCCATTAATCAGCCACATCTTTAGTACGCTCCCAGCGTGCGCAATAGGCCCAGCGCTTTTGTGCGGGTCTCGGCCAGTTCACGCAGGGCTTGCGAGTCGGCGACGATGCCTGCGCCTGCACGGAAAGTCACTTGGTCACCCTTCACCTGAAAACTGCGAATCAAAATATTAAAATCCATACTGCCATCATGATTGATATATCCGACGCTGCCGGTGTAGGCCTCGCGGGGCAACAGCTCTAGCTCGCGAATAATCTGCATGGTGCGCACCTTGGGGCAGCCCGTAATCGTGCCGCCTGGAAATACCGCCCGCAAAATATCGAATACTTGCACGTCGTTTTTCAAATACCCCACTATGGTGGATTCAATATGGTGCACGTATTGATAACGGGTGACATCCATCAACGCTTCAACCCGGACGCTACCCGGTACACATACCCGCCCCAGGTCATTGCGCTCGAGATCTACCAGCATCACATGCTCGGCGCGCTCTTTAGGATTTGCGGCGAGGCGCGCGCGCAAATGGTCATCTTCAGCACGCGTGGCTCCCCGGGGATGCGTACCGGCGATGGGGCGCGTGCTGATCATCCCGCTGCGCGCGACGCTAACCAGACGTTCGGGAGAAGAACTCACTACCGTGTGTTCGCCTAGATGAAGCAACGCAGAAAATGGTGCGGGATTAACTGCCATTAAGGATGAAAATAGTGCCGACGGGTTAACTGCAGCGGAAAACCGCACGCACCAGAGACGCGAAAGATTGACCTGAAAGACATCCCCGGCGCGAATATAGTTCTGGATAGCCGACACGCCGCGCAGAAATTGTTCAGGAGTCTCTTCAGTGAGGGTGTCCAGTCCCGGCAAATACCTATTGGTTGGTCGGGCATCCTCCACATCGCGCAAGGCCTCATCGGCCAAGCCCACATAAGCCTCTTCGATCATCAGTACACAGCGCCCGCTATCGGGCTGCTGCAGAATGGCAACCGGGATACGCGCCAACCACGCGAACGGAAAATCAGTTAGCTCGGAGTTACAGCCCACCCTAGGCTCCAGCAAGCCACCCAATTCATACGCCATAAACGCCAGCCAGCCGCCGGTAAAAGGCAACTGCGTCGCAGCCTCATTACGCATTGGGGTACGTAGTTGCATGGCGGGATGCCGGGTTAACGCAGCCAAGCCGTCGGTCGCTGAAAACCGATCAATATGTTGCGGAAAGCCAAACAAGATGTCCCAGCCCGAATCCGTGCCCGTGGTGCGAAACAGACCCGGGTAGCGCTCAGGATACATCGCCTGAATCGCGGCGAGATCAACTTGCCCGGCAAGCTCCCATAGGCGGAGCGGGGTCATAATTTATTGGAGCTGGATTGATTAGGTGGATATCCGACTGCGATTAGATGCGCTTGAACACCAAGGTCGCATTCGTCCCGCCAAAGCCGAAAGAATTCGACAACGCTACGTCGATTTTCATGTCGCGGGCGACATTGGGAACGTAATCGAGATCGCAGCCTTCATCCGGCTGAACCAGATTAATGGTGGGAGGTGCGACTTGGCGCGCCACGGCCAAAGTGGAAAACACTGCTTCTACGCCCCCGGAAGCACCCAGCAAATGACCGGTCATAGATTTGGTGGAACTCACCGCCACTTTGTATGCGTGCTCACCCAGCGCGCGTTTAATCGCAACAGTTTCAGCACGATCCCCCAGCGGCGTGGACGTGCCATGGGCATTGATATAGTCGACCTGATCAGCGTTCAGACCCGCGTTTTTAAGCGAAGCATTCATGCAGCGCATGGCGCCGTCGCCGTCTCCGCAAGGTGCAGTCATGTGATAGGCATCAGCGCTCATGCCGTAGCCGGCCAATTCAGCATAGATCTTTGCGCCGCGGGCTTTAGCATGCTCGTATTCTTCCAGCACCACGATGCCTGCGCCTTCCGCCAACACAAATCCGTCACGGTCGACATCCCAAGGTCGACTCGCGCCAGCGGGATCATCATTGCGCCCTGTGAGCGCCTTCATATTACCGAACCCGCCCACGGACAAAGGCGTAATAGCACTTTCGGCACCGCCTGCCACCATTACGTCGGCGTCGCCATATTCAATCAATCGCGCCGACTCGCCGATGGCGTGCGTGCCGGTGGTGCAAGCCGTCACCATCGCTAAGTTCGGTCCTTTGAACCCATACATAATCGACAGGTGACCGGAGATCATATTGCTGATCGTCGAGGGTACAAAAAACGGAGAGATTTTACGTACACCGCCAGCCAAATAATCGTTATGCGTCGCTTCGATCAGGTGCAGCCCTGCGATGCCCGAACCAATATTGACACCGATGCGTTCTCCATCGGCTTGCAAGGTATCCAGCCCGGCATCACGCACCGCTTGCATGCCGGCCGCCATACCGAATTGAATAAAAATATCCATGCGCCGGGCTTCTTTGGGATTGAGATACGCGCTCACATCAAAGTTTTTGACTTCACCCGCTACTTGCGACGCAAAGGGCGTGGCATCGAAATACGTAATACGTGATATGCCGGACTGACCTTCGGTGATACTTCTCCAAGCCGCTTCAATAGAATTGCCTACTGGAGAAATAATCCCCAAACCTGTAATTACGACGCGCCGTTTGGACAAGGTTGTTGCCCTTCAAAAATGAATAAAATACTTAGCTTTTGTGATTATTGACGTAGTCGATTGCGTGTTGAACGGTGGTGATTTTTTCTGCTTCCTCATCGGGAATTTCACATTCGAACTCTTCTTCGAGTGCCATGACCAGCTCTACGGTGTCGAGTGAGTCAGCGCCTAGATCGCCCACAAACGAAGACTCGTTTTTGATCTCAGCTTCGCTGACACCCAGTTGTTCGGCGACGACTTTTTTAACACGCTGTTCCATTTCCATTACATATCCTCTCTCGTTGAATCGCTTTAATTAAAGCGGGGTGATTTTACCAAAAATTTACCGCTATCCTGTCATCCTTAACCCGGTAGTTTGTGAAGGTCAGGACTGATTTAGTCAGGAATCAGGCCATATACATGCCACCATTGACATGCAAGGTCGTCCCTGAAATGTAATCTGCTGTAGGGGCCGCCAGAAATGTGACGGCGTGAGCGATATCTTCCACATTGCCTAGCCGCCCTAGCGGAATATGCGCGAGCAACGCTTGTCGCTGCGCGTCCGGCAGCGCGCGAGTCATGTCGGTATCGATAAATCCCGGCGCAACGCAATTGACCGTGATGTTGCGACTGCCGACCTCGCGGGCGAGCGACTTGGTAAAGCCCATGATGCCCGCCTTGGCCGCACTGTAATTGGTCTGCCCAGCGTTGCCCATCGCCCCGACCACCGATGCAATGCTGATAATGCGGCCGGTGCGCGTTTTCATCATCCTGCGCAATACTGCGCGCGAAAGACGAAACACTGAAGACAGATTGGTCGCGATAATCTCGTCCCATTCATCGTCTTTCATACGCATCAACAAATTATCGCGGGTAATGCCAGCGTTATTCACCAGAATACCGATGTCGCCATGCGCCTTACTGATCGCTGCAATGACAGCCTCGACCTCGCTAGCATCGGTCACGTTTAACTTCATGCCAGCGCCGCTGACCTCAGCTAATTGCAAATAGTCGCTAATAGCCTGTGCACCGTGATCACTGGTGGCGGTGCCAATCACTGTCGCCCCCGCGCGACCTAATTGCAACGCGATGGCCTGACCAATACCGCGACTGGCGCCAGTAACCAGCGCGATTTTTCCTTCCAGCATTTTGTCATGCATTATTGGACCCTACACGATTTGCTAATGACTGGTTCGTCAGCGCCAGCGCAGCATCCAACGAAGCTTGATCTCCCAACGCCGAGCCGGGAAGACTTGGGTCGATACGTGGGGTAAGCCCGGACAACACTTTGCCTGGGCCACATTCGATCACGAATTCAGCACCTAAAGTTTTCAAAGCTTGTATGGTTTCAGTCCAGCGCACTGGCGTGTGCAATTGCAACGCCAAAGCACGCCTAATGGAGTCGGCGCTGTCGTGGCTCGTCACATCGGTATTGTGCAATATCGGGATCGAGGGCGAGCGGATAGGAATCGACTGCAAATGCTCCCACAAATCATTAGCAGCGGCCCGCATCAAAGACGAGTGGGAGGGCACACTCACGGGTAGCGGCAAGGCCCGTTTGGCGCCCCTTGTTTTGGCCAGCGTCATGGCGCGCTCAACGGCAGCTTTATTTCCGGCGATTACGATTTGTGCGGGCGAATTCAGATTGACGGCTTCGACGATTTCGCCTGTCGCAGCGTCAAGACAAATCTCAAGCACCGCCGCGTGATCCAAGCCCAGGATCGCCGCCATCGCGCCCACGCCTTCGGGTACTGCATCCTGCATCGCCTGTGCGCGAAAACGTACCAGCTTCAATGCATCTGCAAAATCCAATGCGCCTGCGGCGACCAAAGCTGCGTACTCACCCAGACTGTGCCCCGCCATACTTGCGGGCTTCTTGCCGCCCGAGGCACACCACAAGCGCCATACCGCCACATCCGCAGCCAACATGGCCGGTTGAGTGTTAATCGTTTGATTCAGTGTTTCGATGGGTCCTTCGCTAACCAATTTCCACAAGTCGAGACCGAGCACATCGCCAGCTTCGGCAAAAGTGCCGCGCACTTCCGGCCGGTTTTCCCACACCTGCATCATGCCTACCGATTGGGACCCTTGTCCTGGGAACACAAAAGCGAAGTTCATATCGTTAATAACGAATTAAGGCCGAGCCCCAGGTAAAACCACCCCCAAAGGCCTCCATTAAAATAGTTTGCCCGCGTTGTATGCGGCCATCTCGAATGGCCGTATCAAAGGCCAGCGGCACCGATGCCGCTGAGGTATTGCCATGTTCCGCAATCGTGGTCACTACCTTATCCATGCTCATTGAGAGTTTTTTTGCAGTGGCCTGAATGATGCGGATATTGGCTTGGTGCGGCACAAGCCAGTCAATATCAGATTTTTGCAAGCCATTGGCAGCGAGTGTTTCGTCAACAATGCTGTCCAGTGTGTTGACGGCAATTTTGAATACCGCGTTGCCTTCCATGCGTATCAGGGCGGGCGTACCCGCACCGGACGAAGGGCCGGTGGTAGTTTGCAACAAGTCCTTGTGCCGCCCATCGGCGTGTATGTGCGTGGAAATAATGCCTAGCTCATTCGATGCACCGAGCACCACGGCCCCAGCGCCATCACCCCATAAAATGCAATTGCCGCGATCATCCCAATCGGTAATGCGCGACAAGGTTTCAGCGCCAATGACCATCACATTTTTGGCGGCCCCAGTTTTAATGAATTGATCCGCCACAGTCAACGCGTAAATAAATCCGCTGCATACGGCCTGCAAATCAAACGCAGGCTTGCCATTGGTCATGCCTAATTTTGTTTGCACGCTGCACGCGGTGCTGGGAAAGACCAGATCGGGTGTGGTGGTTGCAACCAACAGTAAATCAATGTCATTTGACTGCAAACTGGCAGCTTCAAGCGCGCGCCGCGCCGCCTGTGTGGCGAGGTCACTGGTGAATTCGCCTTCGGCTGCAATATGCCGCTCATGAATACCGGTGCGCTCAACAATCCATTGTGCAGTCGTCTCGATGCACTTTTCCAGGTCGAAATTGGTAAGGACGCGGGCCGGAAGATAACTACCCGTGCCCAAAATGCGTGACGAAATCACGCGGCGGCTCGATGCAGCAATTGCATTTGATCGGAAATGCGCTTGAGTACGTTATTGCGCACTTCTTGTGCCGCGGTTTCAATCGCGTGCTCGTACGAAAAACGATCGGCCGAGCCGTGACTCTTGACGACCACGCCTTTCAAACCCAATAAGGTGGCGCCGTTAAAGCGACGTGGATCCAGCCGACGTTTAAACGCACTGATCACCGACAGCGCAATCAGGCCCGCTAATCGGGTGCGGAAATTACGTTTAAACTCGTCGCGCAGTGTAGTAGCAATCATCCTGGCGACGCCTTCGGATACTTTTAGCGCAACATTGCCGACGAAGCCATCGCACACCACCACGTCGGTCGTGCCCTTGAAAATATCATCGCCCTCGACATTGCCATAAAAATTGAGATGGCTATCGCGCAGCAGTTCCGCTGCCTGCTTCACCATGTCATTGCCTTTAATATCTTCTTCGCCAATATTCAAAAGCCCGATACTGGGGTTGGGGTTGTGATCCACTGCGGACACCAACATGGCCCCCATGATGCCGAATTGCAACAGCTGCTCAGCCGTACAATTGACATTGGCGCCCATGTCCAGCACCAGCGCATGGCCTTTAACAGTGGGCATCACTGCAGCAAGCGCCGGGCGATCAATGCCCGGTAGCGTCTTCAATACGAAGCGCGCGGTCGCCATCAATGCGCCAGTATTGCCCGCCGACACGCATGCATCAGCCTCGCCCGTCTTGACTAGATTGATCGCTATACGCATCGAAGAATCTTTTTTGTTGCGCAACGCGGAGGCCGGTGCTTCATCCATCGCCACGACTTCACTAGCGTGACGCACGATCAAACGTGGGCTACTACGGTGACGACGTGCCTTCAGCTCCGCCGCTACAATATCCTGCGACCCCACCAAAATGACATGTAGATCGGGATGACGTGCCAAGCACTTGATCGCCGCAGGAATAGTGACATGAGGACCGTGATCGCCCCCCATGACATCAATCGCAACTGTGATATTTCTCATGCAGCCGGAGGCTGGTGACGTGCGCTGTTACCACGCGCACCGGTTGAATTAATCGCCTTTAGCCTTGACTACCTTACGTCCGCGATAAAACCCGTTCGGGCTGATATGGTGGCGTAAATGTGTTTCACCGGTTGTCGGCTCTATTGCTAACGACGGACCCACCAGAAAATCGTGTGAGCGATGCATGCCGCGTTTAGACGGGGATTTTTTGTTTTGCTGAACAGCCATTTCAAACTCCTTTAATATTTACCGCAGGGATAACACACACTCCCGGCGCATGCATGGGGGCCAACGGCAACCCCAGCAATACTTCATCTTCAATCAATTCGATCAGGCTTAACTTCGCGCTTGCCAGGATGACATCGGCGCCTGATTCGCTATTCGCATTCCGACGTTCCAGCTCCGCCTCGTCGCGTGCAAGTGTTACATCGCACGTAATTGCTAGCTTCTGCGCCATTTCACCCAAACATCGCTGGCAGCTTAACTCCACTTCGCCGCTTATTTCTAAACGCAGCACATAACCTTTATGCCGATCTAAACTGCCCGTGACGCGGCAAGAAAGCTGCCCCCCGTTAAAGTCAGCGGCTAGGCGCGGAAACGCAGACAGGTTGGAATCTATCTCCCAAGCTTGCGCCAATTTACAAAAACGCAGCGGATCAATTTCGTTAGGATCAAACATATTCACCGGGCTCAAAATAGTTTTACCCGGCTAAATTTAAGCCCGCGATGATATGATTTCGTGCTGCTTTTGTCAAAAGTACCCGCAAGTGAAGGTTTAAACCCCCATGATCAAGAAGATACTGGTCGCCAATCGCGGCGAAATTGCGGTTCGCATCGTACGCGCCTGCGCCGAGCTCGGAATTAAATCAGTCGCGATCTACACCGACGCGGACCGTCATGCGTTGCACGTTAAAAAAGCCGACGAAGCCTACCATATTGGCACTGATCCGCTTCAGGGCTACTTAAATGCGCATACTTTAGTCAACCTGGCGGCAGCTTCGGGTTGTGATGCATTACATCCGGGCTACGGGTTTTTATCCGAGAACGCCGATCTGGCAACCATTTGTGCTCGCCGTGGCATTCGCTTCATTGGCCCCACCCCTGAAGTCATTCGTCAGATGGGTGACAAGATTTTGGCGCGCAACGCCATGATCAAGGCAGGTATACCCGTGGTACCGGGCGCCGATCACAGCCTGGAAAATGTCGAAGAAGCGCGTGTGCTGTCTGGCAAAATCGGTTACCCGGTGATGCTCAAAGCCACCAATGGCGGTGGCGGGCGAGGGATACGGCGCTGCGACAATGAAGAAGAGCTGTTGCGCAACTATGATCGGGTAGTGTCGGAAGCGACAAAGGCGTTCGGCAAACCGGAAATTTTTGTCGAAAAATGCGTGGTCGCGCCCAAGCACATTGAGGTCCAGATTTTGGGCGATACCCAGGGCAATATTATTCACTTGTTCGAGCGCGATTGCTCGATTCAGCGCCGTAACCAGAAGCTAATCGAAATAGCGCCTTCGCCCCAACTCACCGAAGCGCAACGCCAATACATCGGCAAATTGGCGGTGAGCGCCGCCAAAGCGGTGGGCTATATCAATGCCGGTACGGTGGAATTTTTGCTCGACCAGGACAATCAGTTTTACTTCATGGAAATGAACACCCGACTGCAAGTCGAGCACCCGATCACGGAGACCATTACCGGCGTCGATATCGTTCAGGAACAAATTCGCATAGCCGACGGCCTGCCGCTGCAATACAAGCAATCCGACATCCACCATCGCGGGTATGCGATCGAATTTCGCATCAATGCGGAAGACCCGAAGAACGGATTTTTGCCCAGTCTGGGACGCATCACCCGCTATTATTCACCGGGTGGTCCCGGGGTACGGGTCGATGCGGCGATTTACACCGACTATGTGATCCCGCCCTATTTCGATTCGATGTGCGCCAAGCTCACGGTGTGGAATCTGACCTGGGAATCAGTGATCGCGCGGGGCAACCGTGCATTGTCTGACATGCTGGTGTATGGCGTGAAAACGACTATTCCGTATTATCAGGAAATCCTCAAAAATCCAGAGTTCCGCAGCGGCCGATTCAACACCTCATTCGTCGAGAATCATCCGGAGCTTACGCAATATATTGAAAAGAAACCGCCAGAAGTGTTGGCCGCAGCCATCGCCATTGCGATTGCCGCACATCAAGGACTTTAAAGTATGGGCAAGGTATACATTTCTGATTTAGTGCTGCGCGACGGCCACCAGTCGCTTATCGCGACGCGCATGCAAACCGCCGACATGCTGCCCATTTGCGGCAAGCTCGACCAGGTGGGCTTCTGGTCACTTGAGGCCTGGGGCGGCGCAACCTTTGACGCTTGCGTGCGTTTTTTGCGCGAAGACCCCTGGCAGCGTTTACAAAAGCTGCGCAAAGCACTGCCCAACACGCGTATTCAGATGCTGCTGCGCGGACAAAATCTGCTGGGCTATCGGCATTATTCCGACGACGTGGTGCGCGCGTTCGTGCAAAAATCCGCTGACAACGGTGTTGATATTTTTCGCGTGTTCGACGCGATGAATGATGTGCGCAATCTGCGCGTGTCAATGACGGCGGTCAAGGCCGCAGGCAAGCATGCAGAAGGCACGCTTTGCTACACCACCAGCCCGGTGCATAACGTGCCTTATTTCGTGCAGATGGCGACCGAGCTCGCCGAAATGGGTTCGGACACCATCGCGATCAAGGATATGGCCGGCTTACTCACGCCCTACACTGCATTTGAACTGGTGCGCGCAATACGCGAAGCGACCAATCTGCCGGTCCACACGCACAGCCACACCACGTCGGGTCTGTCGCACATGACGCATATGAAAGCCGTCGAAGCGGGTGCCAGTATTATCGATACTTGCATTGGCGCGTTTGCTGAAGGTGCTAGCCACCCTACAACGCAAAGTATGGTCGCAGCATTTGCCGGGACCGAATACGACACCGGCTTATCGTTGCCGCTGCTAGAAGAAATTTCGGAATACTTTAAAGAGGTGCGCAAAAAATATTGGCAATTCGAATCTGCTTATGCAGGCCCCGACACCCGCGTGCTGATTAACCAGGTCCCCGGGGGAATGATTTCCAACCTCGCCAATCAGCTTAAAGAGCAGGGTGCGCTGGACAAGATGGACGCGGTATTAAATGAGATTCCGCATGTGCGTGAAGATCTGGGCTACCCGCCCCTCGTCACCCCCACCTCGCAAATTGTCGGTACCCAAGCTGCGCTGAATGTGCTCACGGGCAGCCGTTACAAATCCATTACCAACGAGGTCAAGCTGTATTTGCAAGGGCGCTACGGGCAAGCGCCTGGGCCGGTTAATCAGGAGGTGCGCACACTCGCTATCGGGAATATGGAATTGATTACGTCGCGCCCCGCGGATTTCATACCGGATGAATTCGACAAACTGCGTAGCGAAGTGGAAGGGCTAGCCAAGTCCGACGAAGATGTGTTGATTTACGCGATGTTTCCGGAACTGGGCAAAACGTTTTTGCAGGAGCGCGCCGCGGGCACACTCAAACCCGAATCGCTTCTGCCGCAAAATGCCGCCAAAATCCGCGACAGCAGTCCCCAATATGCCGCTGATGAATTCAAGATCACGCTGCACGGCGAAACCTACCATATCAAACTCACCGGCAGCGGGCGCGGTGATGCCGCCCAACGCCCCTACTTCGTTGCGATAGACGGCGTGTCAGAAGAGGTCTGGGTCGAGTCGTTAAACGAAGTCGAAGTCGCAGCCGATAACAGCGCGCCGCGTAAAGCGGCCACGCCGGTCGCGCCCGGCCAAAAACCGCGACCGCGCCACACGGGCCATGTCACCGCGGCGATGCCGGGCAACGTGGTCGAGGTGCTGGTCACGGTCGGGCAACACGTCAAGGCGGGCGATGCCGTGCTGGTGATAGAAGCGATGAAAATGGAAAACGAAGTGCAAGCCGCAACGTCCGGCACAGTGATTAACATCTTTGCCAGCAAAGGCGATGCGGTCACCCCCGATATGGCGCTGGTCGAAATTCAGCCGGAATAATCTCCGTGCAACTTGTGCTCGCTTCTACTTCGCGCTATCGGCGCGAACTACTCTCACGTCTCGGTCTCCCTTTTGAAGTCATCGCACCCGATGTGGATGAAACCCCCTTGCCGCGCGAAGCGCCCAGTCACACTGCGCTGCGGTTGGCGGAATCCAAAGCCCGTGCGGTTGCCAGTCAATATCCCGATAGTCTCATTATCGGTTCCGACCAGGTACTGATGCTGCACAAGGAACAATTGGGCAAGCCCGGCAATTTTGCCAATGCGTTCATCCAACTCAAAAAAATGCAGGGTAATGCGATGGTGTTTCACACCGCGCTCTGCCTGCTCAACAGCCGCAGCGGCCAAGTTCAGTTGCGCGATGTTCCTACGACTATTCACGTTCGCGCCCTGAGTGATGCGCAGATCGAAAGCTATTTAAACAAAGAGCAGCCCTACGATTGCGCAGGTTCGGCGCGCGCCGAAGGCTTGGGGATTGCGTTGATTGCCCGCTATGAAACCTCCGATCCCAATGCCTTGATTGGACTACCGCTGATCGCATTAACTGAAATGCTGGCCAACGAAGGCGTGGATCCTTTATTGTGAGCACGCTCTATCTGATCCCCACCCCTATCGCTGACGCCCCTGCCGAATTTGCGATTCCCGCAGGCACACTGACGATCCTGCATCGCTTAAACACTTTTGTTGTAGAGAACGCGAAGACTGCGCGAGCGGTACTCAAACAATTGCAGTACCCACGCCCGATCCAGGGCGTGCAATTGTTAACGCTTTCTGAGCACACCCGCAACGATGAATTGCAAGCCCTACTCGCGCCCCTGTTGCGAGGCGAAGATGTGGGCTTGATGTCTGAAGCGGGTTGTCCGGGTGTGGCGGACCCTGGCGCGAATTTGGTGCGACTGGCGCATCAGCATGGTATTAACGTCATACCGCTGGTAGGCCCTTCCGCATTATTACTGGCGTTGATGGGTTCCGGCCTCAATGGCCAGCGTTTTGCGTTCCACGGTTATCTGCCAACGAATAGCGGCGAACGTATCGAAGCGATCAAGAAACTTGACGCCCGCTCTCAGCGCAACGATGAAACCGAATTTTTTATAGAAACCCCGTATCGCAATGCCGCGTTATTCCAAGCCTTGATAAGCGCCTGCCGCGACACCACGCTCCTGTGTATTGCATCGGGGCTCATGGAACCCACCGCGGAATTACACACCACCCGCATTTCCGAATGGCGCATCCGCGGCTGGCAGGCCCCCAAGCGCCCCACTATTTTTTTAATCTATAGCGGGCTTGTTAAAGTCTGACTGCGACTAGCTTGATATCGAACGCGCCTTTGAGTTAGCGTCGACTTATCCAGGGTCAGGGAACACTCACGGCGCTTTCAACCTATTCTAAGCTGCTAGAATCGAATTCTCTAACGACTAAAAGGGGATAACAACATGATCACACGCGCTTTCTATTTATGTTTAGCCTTGTTTGCGAGTACGTCTTCTCAAGCGTCAACGTATACAACCGATTTGTACTACCTGCCAAGTTTGTATTCGATCGTTCCATACGGCCAAGGCACCATCTCCGCCACATCAATCTCCGATAGCGGCCAAATAATAGGATCCTATAACATTACTTCCGGCACATCTGGGTTATTTTCATATGCGAATGGTGTTGCTACTGCACTCCCATACCCAACAGCAAGTTATTTCACCGGCGCAGTCGGTACCAACAACAGTAGCGGAAGTGTGGTTGGCACCTATCAGTCCAGCTACTACGCTGGCGTAACTCATGGATTCCAATATTCCAATGGCGTGTATACGACCATAGATAATCCTGGAGTAAATTCACAAACCACATCACCTTTTGGTACAACACTGACCGGAATAAATAATGGTGGCCAAATAGTCGGCAACTACAGCAACAACTATGTCAATGGCGTATATAGCGTTTCAACCCACGCTTTCACTTATTCCAACGGTGTATTCACAACCATTGATGACCCGAGCGCAAGCCAAACCACCCCTTATTCCATTAACAACAATGGGCAGATTGTTGGCACGATCAACAGTTATAGCAATGTAACCCACCTCCAACTCTATTCTGGATTCGTTTATAACAATGGAGTATTTACACAATTGGATTTTCCCAGCGCAGGCGGATATGGCACCTTCATTACGGGCAACAATGATCTTGGCCAGGTTGTCGGGTACTACTATGATTCTTCGTATGTGACTCATAGTTTCATGTATTTCAATGGCGTCTATAGTCTTCTGCCACTTGCCAACTACGTAAACTCGTCAGATTCTTCTTTCCCGCAAACACTCAATAACTACGTATACGACATTAATAACAATGGCCAAATATTGGGGGCTATCCAAGTACCATCGGGCTATAGCAATTTAACTTACACCGCAGTGTTAACGCCAGTGCCCGAACCTTTCACTTCCGGAATGATGCTGGCTGGCTTGGGGCTGATGGGAGTTGTGGTACGTCGCAACAAACAAGCGGAAGGCTGAATCCAGAATGCTACTTTGAAAATGGGAGCTGTGTCTCACACTTTTATCCTGGTTGTTGGCATTCAGAACTAATGACAAATAACCAGATATTCCTTGGGATTGTTATGACTAGCTGCACCAGCAGAACAGGGACGTGGAATGGGCGGGAGGCTTAGTTGTTTAATGTTTAGGCAACGTCTCCAACTTGTAGCCGCTCGCCCAACCACAACTATTTCGCTTCATTCACCATTCGAAGCGTCTGTTCTTCCACCTCTTTTGCAATTTGAATCAAAGCTGCGTCCTGTGACAACGCCGACAGCATCCCTTCTGGCTTAATCAAGCCAATTCGGGTTTGGCCTTTTTCGGTGTAAACCGAAATGCGGCAAGGCAAAGCCATATTCAAGCGCATATCCAACGCCATCACTTTGGCAGCCTGGCCGGGGTTGCATACCTCAAACACTTTGCACTCGTCGTTAAATTCCACGCCTTTGCTCCGCAAAGTGCTGCCTAGATCGTGCACGTGCAGAACGCCGAAATTATGACGTTTAACGGCCGCTTCCAAGTCGGTCGACGCTTGATCAAAAGTTTTTGCTGTCTCTACGATGTAATACATTTTTTACCTCAATTCTTTCGGATTAGCTGGGTTCAGCGGGTCATCAACGCAACTTCATTCCTGACTGTGCTGTGGGGTTCAGAATATTGGCCATCACTACGCCAAATTTGCCTGCGAGACGATCCGCTATCCCTTCGTGCGGGGTAAAGTCGACAATATCTTTAGCCTTAATCACGTCACGCGCGACAGACTCAACGGTGCCCAAGCCATCGGCCAAGCCCAGTTCGATACTTTTTTGTCCGCTCCAAACCAATCCACTGAATGTGTCGGGAGTTTCTTTTAAACGTTTTCCCCGCCCTTGGCGCACTACCTGGATAAATTGTGCATGTATCTCCGCCACCATTTGTTTGGCATAAGCCTCTTGCTGAGGATTGGTCGGCGAAAACGGATCGAGAAAACCTTTGTTGGCGCCGGCCGTGATCAGGCGACGTTCAACGCCTAGTTTTTCCATGGTTTGCGTGAAGCCGAAGCCATCCATCAGCACGCCGATTGATCCCACCAAACTGGCTTTATCGACAAATATTTTGTCCGCAGCCACTGCGATGTAATAGCCGCCAGACGCGCAAATATCATCGACTACCACATAGAACGGAATATTTGGATGTAAGCCCCGCTGGCGGTGAATTTCATCGTTGATTTGCCCAGCCTGAACCGGGCTGCCGCCGGGGCTATTGATCCGCATGATCACGCCCTGGGTATTTTTATCTTCAAACGCATCTTTCAAGCCGGAAATCATCTGATCGGCACTTGCCTTGTCTGATGCGATCACGCCCTGTAGATCAATGAGTGCCGTGTGTTTACCCATTTTGTTGACGTCCCCGGTAAACCAACCCGATACCATGAACAAAATTGTAAACAAGTAGATAAACCCCAGCGCTTTAAAGAAAATGCCCCAGCGGCGTGACCGGCGTTGTTCCTGCACCGAGGAGAGCGCCAGTTTTTCGAGAACATCGCGTTCCCAGTTTGGGGAGTGTTCATTCATTTTGTTGAGTTTTCCGTTAGATAAATGTTGCCGTTATATTCATTTACAGCCAAGGGGACTAAGCCACGTCCGGCACAACGCCCGCTGACACAACGCCCGTCAATTGGGTCATACAAAGCGCCGTGGGTTGAACAGATTAAGTATAACCGGCTGTCGTCAAAGAACTCACCTGCCTGCCAATCCAGCTCGACCGGCAGGTGTCCGCATTGGTTTTGAAATGCGCGCGGCTTGCCGTCGAACCTCACCACAAAAGCTTGTTGCGAGAGACCGGTGCGCTCGATTTCGAATCGTACACCGATGCCCTTTTCCTGCACGTCATCGGCAGCGCAGATCAGGCGTTCGAGCAAAGCCATGCATGGACCTCGATAAAACTATCCATCAGCGCCAGCGGCGAATGCGGGACCAAATCTTCGACTTCGTGCGCGCCGTAGGTCACGCCGAGGCTCGCCACACCAGCGTTTGCCGCCATCAACAAATCATGACCGGTATCGCCGATGACTAGCGTGCGCGCCGGATCCGCACCCAGTTCCTCGATAATTTCCAGCACCATGGCCGGATGGGGTTTGGAATGCGTCTGATCGGCGGTGCGTGTGGTCAAGAACACATCACCCAGTCCACTGCTGGCAAACGCGCGATCCAGACCCGCGCGGTTTTTGCCGGTGGCCACCGCCAGTTGAAAACCCTGAGCGTGCAAATTACGTATGCCTGTGTCAACGCCGTCAAACAATGGGATGGCGTGATCGCGTCCCAGATAGTGGTAGCGATAGCGCTCGACAAGACGCGGATAGTCTTCTTCCACCAAATCGGGCAATAGCGTTTTCAGGGCTTGTATCAGCCCCAAACCGATAATCTGACGCGAGGCGCGAATTCCAGGGACAGGAATGTCCAGATCGGCACAGGCGCGCTGGATGGAATCGACAATCACTCCGGCGGAATCCATTAATGTGCCGTCCCAGTCAAAAATGAGAAGATCAAACTGGCGAGGGAGTTTAGTCGTAGGTACATTCATGCTGATGTATTCAAATGGTCCACAAAAACTTGTAAATCGGTGGGCAAAGGTGCGTCAACCTGCATGGGCTCTGCGGTTATCGGGTGAAGAAAGACCAACTGGGCGGCATGCAAAAACATCCGCTTCAACCCGCGTCCCATCAAACTTTTGTTCAACGCAAAATCGCCATATTTATCGTCACCGACAATGGGGAAGCCCAGGTGCGCGGTATGCACACGGATCTGATGGGTGCGACCCGTTTTTAATTCTGCCTCCAGCAGACTGAATCCGGGCCAGGTCTGTAAGCGACGAAAAATCGTATGCGCGGTTTGCCCGTCGTCGCGTACCGTCACACGTTTTTCGCCTTCGTCGGTCACCCGTTTATGCAACGGCAATTTGACGTGCTGTACGGGATTAGGCCACAGCCCTGCCACCATGGTCAGGTAGCGTTTCTGGATTTTACCGGCGCGCATCGCTTCGTGCATTCCTACCAGCGCACGGCGTTTGAGCGCAATCAGCAATACGCCGGAAGTCTCGCGGTCTAGTCTGTGCACCAATTCCATCGTGCGGCATTCGGGCAATTCCAGGCGCATTTGCTCGATCACGCCGCGCGATATACCGCTACCGCCGTGCACCGCCATACCGGCGGGCTTATTCAATACAATCAAGGCATCATCGCGATAAAGGATGCGTGGCACCAATTTATTCACGCCCGGTGGCAAACGTAACACCGGGGTTTCTGCGGGCGCCGCCACACGAACGGGCGGAATCCGTACTTCGTCGCCCACTTGCAAACGATAGTTAACCGCGACCCGCCCGCCATTGATGCGCACTTCGCCGCCGCGCACCAGCTTGTAAATACGGCTCTTGGGCACGCCCTTAAGGCGACTCATCAAAAAATTGTCCAGGCGCTGGTCTTGCTGATCGTCATCGACCTTGAGGCGGTGCACCAAGTTTTTGCCTAAGTCATTCATTTTCAATATACTAGTTGCGAATTGGAACCGCCATTTGTAGGCCAATCACGAATTCCAAGCCGGTTACCACGCTCACCGGTTGTTGCATGCGCAGCTCGATTGACTCCGTCCATTTAAGGCGTTGATTCTCCCGCACCGCTTGCGACGAAGCAGCGATGTTATCAATGACGCGCCTTAAAGCATACGTATAAAACAGTCTCGTTGCGCTTTGTTATGTCGCGACGGGCCTAAGAAACAGTCCGCCCCACTCTGTGGCTACGGGCCTTTCCTCAGGAACAGGAAACTTTCCCATGTCTTTTCACCTACCCCTTGTGATCGCATGAACCGCCTGACTTAACAGGCACCGGTTTCCGTTCCCGTATGCCCGCGCGCGGGAGACACTATGAAGCGCATGCTATTTAACGCAACCCAGGCGGAAGAACTCCGGGTTGCCATCGTCGACGGCCAAAAGCTGGTCGACCTTGACATCGAATCCGCCAGTAAAGAACAACGCAAAGGCAACATCTATAAAGGTATTGTGACCCGCGTCGAGCCCAGTCTCGAGGCCGCCTTTATCGACTACGGCTGCGAACGCCACGGCTTTTTACCCTTTAAGGAAATTTCCCGCGCCTGTTTGCCCGGCAACGGCCGCCCTCAAGATGCGTTGAAAGAAGGCCAGGAGTTGCTGGTGCAAGTCGAAAAAGACGAGCGCGGCAACAAGGGCGCAGCGCTGACCACTTATATTTCGCTCGCCGGTCGTTACGTCGTGCTGATGCCGACCAATCCACGTGGCGGCGGCGTATCGCGCCGTATCGAGGGCGAAGACCGCAACGAACTGCGTGATGCGCTTGCGTCACTCGAAATCCCCGAAGGCATGAGCCTGATCGCCCGCACGGCGGGCATAGGCCACGTCGCCGAAGAGTTCCAGTGGGATCTTGATTACCTGCTGCGCATCTGGACTGCGATTGAAACCGCCGCCGCCGGGATCAAGGGCACCGACCTGATTTATCTCGAATCGAATCTAATCACGCGTGCGATCCGCGACCACTTCTCTCCAGACATTGGCGAGATTCTTATCGATACCGAAGACGTTTTTGAACAGGCCTACCAGTTCATGGAAAACGTCATGCCGGACAACGTAAGCAAGGTCAAACTGTATCGCGATGACGTGCCGCTCTTCTCGCGTTTCCAGATTGAGCATCAAATCGAATCTGCGTATTCACGTCAGGTTAACTTGCCCTCCGGTGGCGCGATTGTGATTGACCACACCGAGGCGTTGGTATCAGTTGACGTTAACTCCGCGCGCGCCACCAAAGGCAGCGATGTGGAGCAAACCGCTTACAACACCAACCTCGAAGCCGCCGATGAAGTGGCGCGCCAGATGCGTTTGCGCGACCTCGGCGGTTTGATCGTGATCGATTTTATCGACATGGAAAACCCCAAGCACCAGCGCGAAGTCGAAAACCGCCTGCGCGACGCACTGCATCACGACCGCGCGCGCGTGCAAACCGGCAAAATTTCGCGCTTTGGTTTGCTCGAAATGTCGCGTCAGCGCTTGCAGCCTTCCCTGGGTGAAACCAGCTACAACCCATGCCCACGTTGCCATGGCACCGGCCACATTCGCGGCACAGAATCGTCCGCGCTCCATATTCTGCGCATCCTGCAGGAAGAAGCAATGAAGGAGAATACCGGTGCGTTGCACGTGCAATTGCCGGTCGATGTTGCGACCTTTTTGTTAAACGAAAAGCGCGCGGACATTCATACATTGGAAACGCGGCTTAAAGTCACCGTAATGTTGATTCCCAACATTCATCTGGAGACGCCCAATTACAGCATCGCGCGTTTGCGTCATGACGAGTTGAACCGTTCCGACGCTGCGGAGCCCAGTTATAAAATGGCCACACTCCCGGTTAGCGACGAAGAAGCAGCCGCTACCAGCGCATCAGCGCCAGCTGCGCGTATGGAAGCCGCAGTTAAATCCATTGCCCCCGCACAACGCGTACCGATGGCACGCCCAGTGGCGTTGGTGGCGCCACAAACTGGTATGTTTGATCGAATCTTCGGCTGGTTTAAAAAGACTTTGGCCGATGAACCTGATAGCGTTCCCGAGCCGACCTTGGAGACAAAACCCCGCGAGCGGTCTGCGACACGCCCGGAGCGTCCGCGTGAGCGTAAGGCACCGTCGAATCGTCGCCCTGAGACTCGCAACGAGCCGCGCGATGCTAAAGCTCCCCAGGAACGCGAACCTCGAGAGCTAAAAGAAGCTCGTGCAGACCGCAACCCCGAGGCGGCTAAGCCTCCACGCGCACCCCGTCCACCCCGGCCTCCCAGAATAGATAAACCCCTGCCAAGCGAAGTGCGTCCAAGCGTGGAAGCTGCTGTTGACGGCGTGGTAGCCAGTGAAACCCGTGAACCCCGCACCCGCCGTGGCCGCGGCGGCCGTGGCCGAAATCGCGAAGACCGGCCGGTACAAGACCCTGCGTCTATGCCCGTTACGACCGACTCCCCTATCGCTCAACACACGGATACGCAGGGTTTCAATACTGACATGGAGTCCATTTCCGTCAGCCAGGCAGCGGCGCCCGCTCAAATCGCTCCTGCGCCAGAATCCGCTTTAGTGAGTCCCCAACGTTCGCTCACGCTGGAGCCGGGAATAACTCAATCGGGAAATACCCCTGAAGCAGTTTTAGCCACACGCCAAACCAGAGAGAAACAATTGCAGCAAATCGAGACTCAAGGTGGCATTCCCATAGATAGCAATGACACTGCACGCGGAGAACGCCCGCGCCGTCGACGCCGTCCCGCTACAGTAAACGCTGTCAGCGAGCCGGTATTACAACAAATAGAGACGGCACCGGCCATCACGGTCAACGAAACCTCTCCACTCCCCGGTACGGCGACGCATCCCACTCGTCGTCGGCAACGTCCTCAAGCTACGACAGTGAATGAACCATTAATCCAAGTGGAGACAGGCAACCCACCTTAACCTTAATAAGCGGGCCGCATTCAGCGGTTAAAAGTTGCTCAAAAAACCCCGGCTTTTCCGAAGTTGGGGTTTTCTTTTTTTTGGATACCTAGGGGCTTATAGTGTGTAAAGCCCTGAGCAGCACTGGCTGATGGATGGCGCAACCGATACAACCAGTTAATCAAATGATGGTTCCCCCCTAAAATTCTCAAACCTATGAAGCTTTTAGAGGGTGACGGCTGTCAGGATATTTTACAAGCGCTTTCCTCTCGCCGAAAACTTGCCCTATAAAACTCTATTTGTCATATAAGGCATAGGACTTCAAATACCTTAAATTTAAAAGTAGGCCCTAGGCACTAAAATTGCTTAATTATAAATTATTCATTCAAGCCATATATAAAAAAAGACCCGCCTAAGAGGCGGGCCAGAGATGCGCGTGAACGCATTCGGTGAGGCGTGACTCCCCGGATCACTAGAGGTAATGCAAAACAGGTAGCCTCGCCTTGAAGATGAAAAGAGTGAATCAATTCACCCTAATCTTCAACGTATATCTATTTATAATTTTACCGGATTACGTCGTATAACTTCTCAATTCAAAATTACACGACCCTCTAGCGCGTTTAATCTAGTCCTAAATTCTGGGTGCAATAGATAAGATGATGTTCACCGAAACATACTTATGTGAGCGCAGGTTATTAACCAATAACTAAGTAGGACGCTACCTCGCGTTTTTTAAAAACGCCGCATTTAACAAATTTTCCACTGAACAACCGCTTGATACTGCCAAAACGTCTTCCAAAAAATTGCTCAATTACAATCAATCCACACGCAAGAGCATATAGAGTTTTTGTTAAAAATCATCGGAAGAATAACAACTTGATATGAGCTATTTGGCTTATATCAAAGGCTTTACCTAACCCCCTATTAGCTATCCTCAGCCTGTTTTCACCTGATCTCACGTATCAAGTGTTGTACGGCATCCTGAATCATATCGAGATTTTCTTCGAACCCCTGAGCGCCGCCGTAATAAGGATCGGGCACATCCAGGTTAGGATATTTTCGGCTGAAGGATAGCAGGCGGCGAATTTTATTTTTGTACTTCTCGGGCGCACGGCCAATTAGATTGGCGTGATTAGCGCCGTCCATCACCAGGATGTAATCGTATTCGGCAAAATCCTGGTCGACCACCAATCGGCTACGCAAATTGCTAATGTCCACGCCGCGTTTTTGACTCGCTTGCTGCGCCCGAGAATCAGGAGGCGAGCCCACGTGATAACTGTGCGTACCGGCAGAATCGATCTGCACCTGCTGCTCCAGTCCGGCTGCTTTGATCGCATGGCGAAACATACCTTCGGCCATGGGGGACCTGCAGATATTTCCCATGCAGACAAACAAAATTTTAGTCATGTTCTTCCACGCCAAATAATATGAGTTTCAGGTCTCTTAATTGGTCGCGCAACCCTGCCGCTTTTTCAAACTCCAAATTACGCGCTGCATCCAACATGTCTTTTTCGAGGCGCTTGATTTGTTTGGTGAGCGATTTCTCGTCCATGATTTTATAGGCCGCTACCGTCTGCGCCGCTTTCAATTCCTGGCGCGCGGTGTCGGTATTGTAGACGCCGTCGATGATGTCCTTGATGCGCTTTTGCACACCGCGCGGGGTGATGTTGTTAGTCACGTTAAAAGCCAGCTGCGTGTTGCGGCGTCGTTCAGTTTCGTCCATCGCGCGGCGCATCGACTCGGTGATTTTATCGGCGTACAAAATTGCTCGGCCGTTTAAGTGACGCGCGGCACGGCCGATGGTTTGGATTAGTGAACGTTCTGAACGCAGAAAGCCTTCCTTGTCCGCGTCGAGTATTGCTACCAACGATACTTCTGGAATATCCAGTCCTTCGCGCAACAGGTTAATACCGACCAGCACGTCGAACACGCCCAGGCGTAGGTCGCGCAGAATCTCGACGCGCTCGACCGTGTCGATGTCGGAATGCAGATAGCGCACCTTGATGCCGTGCTCGGCCAGGTAATCGGTCAGATCTTCGGCCATACGCTTGGTCAGCGTGGTGACCAGCACGCGCTCGCCGATGGTGATGCGCTTGCGCGCCTCCGACATCAGGTCGTCTACCTGCGTCGTCGCCGGGCGCACCTCGATCATCGGATCGACCAGACCGGTGGGGCGCACCAATTGCTCGACCACCTGCCCGGCGTGCTCTTTTTCGTAATTCGCCGGGGTCGCCGAGACAAACACCGTCTGCGGCATCAACGCCTCGAACTCTTCGAACTTGAGCGGACGATTGTCCAGCGCGGACGGCAGCCGAAAACCATAGTCGACCAGATTTTCCTTGCGCGAGCGGTCGCCTTTATACATGCCGCCGACCTGGGTCACGGTAACGTGTGATTCGTCGATGATCATCAGCGCGTCCTTGGCCAGATAATCGATCAGCGTGGGCGGTGGGTCGCCTGCCTTGCGTCCGGATAGATAGCGCGAGTAGTTTTCGATGCCTTTGCAGAACCCCAATTCCACCATCATTTCCAGATCAAACCGCGTGCGTTGTTCCAGCCGCTGCGCTTCGACCAGTTTGTTGTTCGCGTAATACCAGTCCAGTCGCTCGCGCAACTCTACCTTGATCAGTTCGATCGCACGCAAGATCGTCTCGCGCGGCGTGACGTAATGACTGGACGGGAACACGGTAAAGCGCCCCACCTTCGACAATATCTGCCCGGTCAACGGGTCGAACAAATGCAGGGCCTCGACCACGTCGTCGAACAGTTCGACCCGGATCGCGGTCTCGGCGTGCTCTGCAGGGAAAATATCGATCACATCGCCCCGCACACGAAACACACCGCGCTTGAATTCGATGTCGTTGCGGTCGTACTGCATATGCGTCAGCCGCGTAATCACCTCGCGCTGCGTGAGCTTATCGTTCTCGCGCAGCAGCAGGATCATGCTGTGATAATCGGACGGGTCACCAATACCGTAAATTGCCGACACGGTGCAGACGATAATCGTGTCGCGCCGCTCCAATAAAGATTTGGTCGCCGATAGCCGCATCTGCTCGATGTGTTCATTGATGCTCGAATCTTTTTCGATGAACATGTCGCGCGAGGGCACGTAGGCTTCGGGCTGGTAGTAGTCGTAATACGAC
>JAYWDZ010000321.1:0-3612 GCA_043779595.1 Nitrosomonadales bacterium | reverse complement strand
CTTTAGCTTCCATCCGCTAAATTTTAGGCCTGACTAAAACACGGAGTGCGCAGAATGATTATTAAAATTAAAAACTTATCTCTACCTGTCCAATTTAGACGGCGTTCCGCGCTAAAGTTGACGCCGTCTATATTACGTTAGGCGTATTCAATTTCAACTAAGGAGAAAAATGTGAAAACCATGACTTGCAAACAACTCGGTGGAGCGTGCGATAAAGAATTTAATGCAAACACCTTTGAAGAAATTTCAGGAATGAGCAAACAACATGCTATGGAAATGTATCAGAAAAAAGATGGTGCGCATCTTAAAGCAATGAACGAAATGCAAGAACTTATGAAAAAACCAGAAGTAATGAAAAAATGGTTTAAAAATAAGAAAAAAGAATTTGAGGCATTACCTAATGGCTAGTAAAGCTCCCACTAACAACAAGCCTAACCCGGCGTTCGAGAGGGACGCGCCAAAAGCGGCGCGCCCCTCAACTTTACGTTAGGCATAGCGGCACATGGCCAATCCTCAGTTAACGAAAGAGCAGCGCACACAATTGTTCGCCCCACTGTTTGAGCGAGTGAAAGCTGAACTTGACGCTCTTTCCGGCGGCGATGCTCGCCTTATGTGGGCGCTTCGTAGAAAGCTCGCTAAAGAGCTGGTGTATATTGAGCGCAGCACACCAGCCGCAAGAAACAAACTTAAGGCGCTAATGTGGGGAAAACAAAATGGTAACTGTGCATTGTGTAGTCAGCCCATGCCGCAAAAAGGTTCAGAGCTTGATCGTTTTGAGGCTTATCATGGTTATATAGAGAGCAATGTTCGGCTCGTTCACCATGAGTGCCACATCAAAGACCAAGCGGGGAAAGGCTATGCCTAACCCTACGCTCAAGCGGGACTGCGCAAAAGCGCGCAGCCCCTTAGCTCCACGTTGGGCCTCGTGTGACTAAAGCCGGAAGAGTAATCCTACGTATATCGGCAATCGTCGTGGCCACTGTGCTTTTGTTGCGGGGCTATCAATGGTACCGATGGCAGCATTGGGACGACCAAATTCCTGAGGACGTGTATATCGGCAAGCCACTTTTCTCGCCGAGCAATATATACAAAGCAATCATCTTTACCGAGAGTGGTGGGGGCGGCCTTTCGCCGTATTGTTTTAACTTCGTTTCTGTGGTCCCGGCATCGGTGGAACTTACGAATTCCTTCAAAAGGAAATTCCATGTGTACGCCGCGGGTTGTCATTCACTCCCTTCCTCAAACACGCACGACAAGTCATTGACACTCGAACATGCGCCACTGCTCAACTGGAAAAGTGACACCGAGCTTGAACTTACCTTCGACCAAAGGGCGGCCGGTATCGGTATACGGGAGTTCGTATTTGTCGGTCACGCTGATGAGGGCCGCATCAGGATCACTCAGCGGCAGCAGCAGTCATGGTGATGGAAGGTTTGCAGCCCAACTTTAGTTCCCTACTAGAGTTTTGGTTTGCGTCAGCAGGCCCAACCCTGCATTCGAGCGGGACGCGCCAAAAACGGCGCGCCCCTCAATTTGAACGTTAGGCGCTATGCGAATCATGCTAAATTTTTCTGTCTTGCGAGGTGTTGATTGTGCAGTGGGTTTTATTGCGTGTTCAGTTTTAGTCGCATCCCGTTTGGTGGTTGAGTTGCTTGTGCAGCACGTTCAGGTTTTTTCACTGGCTGTGGTTTTTTGCGTTTCGTGCGCTTCATTGTTGCGCTCGCTTTTGTGCAATGCATCGCCAGTTTTTACGTGCGGCAGTTTTTCGCCATTTTGTTTACAGCACGCCGTAGCCAGGTCAGCACCTAACCCGGCGTTGAAGAGGGACTCGCCCAGAAGCGGGCGAGCCCCTTAACTTTACGTTAGGAGGCAGGGGGTGGTGGATTCGCTCACAACTGAACAGATGATTGAAGGGTATTTCCTCGCCACTACAAAGGCCGTGGGCACATTGTTCCGCGAAGGTCTGTGTGGGCACACGCTCGTCATCATCTACTCAACAATTGATACCTGTGGGCTACTGGATGCCGCACCATCTCAAACATCCGCTACCGGTGACTCGTTCAAGGCTTGGGTAAAAAAATACATGCTGATCCAACCAGGCATTGAGTTCAACGATGTTGACCTGTGGGGTGCGCGCTGTTCAATTCTGCACACGTTCACCTCCGAGTCCGACCTTTCAAAGTCTGGAAAAGCTCGTGAACTTCAGTACTACAGTGGAGAGAAAGCTGCCCCTCACGTACAGCAGTTCGTTTCGTTCACCAAAACGCATGACAGTGGTAAGCACCTGCCGATTCACTACGGCGATCTGTGCGAGGCATTCTTTCAGGCAATCAAGGCGTTTGTTCCAGACTTGTATGCAAACTGCCAATCGAGTCAGCCATACAAGCAAAGGCTTCGCAAAATCATGCAGGTGCATCCATATGGGCCTACCTCCTAACACTGCGCTCCAGCCGACCGGCTACAGCGGGCTTCGCCCGCTTTCGCCGTCGGCTGAGCTTTAACGTTCGGCGTCTTAAAATGGTGCATCTCTTGTGAGTAACGTCGTATTTATTCTCGGCGCAGGTGCGTCAAGGCAGTGCGGAGCACCCTTGATGTCTGACTTTCTGGACATTGCTAGCGATCTTCTACGTTCCAACGCAGTTCAGGAGAAGCGTGCCGAGTTTGAAAAAGTATTTTCGGCTATCGGTGCATTGCAGGCTGTTCATTCAAAGGCGCAACTCGATCTAAACAACATTGAGTCTATCTTCACGGTTCTTGAACTCGGGCGAATTATTAAAAAAGTTCCAAGCCTTTCTCCCGAACAAATTCCTGAGGCAATTTCTGCCCTAAAAGAACTAATTGTAAAAACACTCGAAGTTACCATGGTATTCCCAACTGAGGGACGACACATCGGAGTACCGAAACCGTACGAAGCCTTCGGAAATTTATTGACTCATCTATATAGAGACGCGTTCCCAAATCAAACAGCCGCAGTCATTTCATTCAACTATGACATTGCTGCTGATATGGCCATGTACCGAGCTGGATTTGGGCCCGATTACATTATCGACAAACCACCTGGACATCATGTTCTCGTACCACTCTTGAAGCTGCACGGGTCGCTCAATTGGGCAACGGAGAAGGAATCTCAAAAGATTCGACCACTACACCTCACAAGCTACTTTCAGCATTACAGTTACAACGGCTACGGTGAAAATACAGGAACTCGCCTTCCTATAGGCTCTCAACTGGTCGAGTATTTCAAACGCCATGCAAGTACAGATGTCGACTCTGAGCCAGTGATAGTTCCGCCATCATGGAATAAAGCTGATTATCACAATGCACTATCTGACGTATGGGCAGCGGCAGCAATGCATCTATCTGAGGCTGAGCAAATCTTTGTAATTGGATACTCACTCCCAGAAACGGATTCGTTCTTTCGCCACCTTTACGCATTGGGCAGCCTAGGTAAAACTCCGCTCCGGCGAATAGCTGTTTTCAATCCTGATACATCAGGTGCTACAAATGCGCGCTTTCAAGGCCTTCTTGGCCCCGGAGCAATTGCGCGCTACGAATATCATGCGAATACCTTTGAACAAGCAATTGGTCACATTAAAAAACTGTTTCCCAAGC
>JAYWDZ010000320.1:0-23695 GCA_043779595.1 Nitrosomonadales bacterium | reverse complement strand
CGCCCTGAGACTTCAATCACCGGCGCATCGTTGAAGTGCTTTGAAAACCGATCGGCGTCGATAGTGGCCGAAGTAATCACCACTTGCAGGTCAGCCCGGCGCTCAACCAGGCCCTTCAGATATCCCAGCAGAAAATCAATGTTCAGGCTGCGCTCGTGCGCTTCGTCGATGATGAGCGTGTCATAGCGCGACAACAGCGGATCGCCCTGGCTCTCGGCGAGCAGGATGCCGTCGGTCATGATCTTGATCGCGGTGTCGTGACGCACCTTGTCGGTAAAACGCACTTTGTAGCCCACCACCCCGCCTAATTCAGCGCCCAGCTCCTGCGCGATACGGGCAGCGACGGTTCGTGCAGCAATGCGCCGCGGCTGGGTGCACCCGATTAGCTTGCCCGCACGCAGCCCTCTTTCCAGACACATTTTGGGAATCTGCGTGGTTTTACCCGAGCCGGTTTCACCGCACAAAATCAGTACGCGGTGTGCGGCTAACGCGGCGAGGATATCTTCACGCCGTGCGGCGACGGGGAGGTCGGGATAAGTGATCGGCGGATAAAACCGGATATTGGGGGGGCTAAGGTTCAGCCCCTTTTTTACCTGCGATCCACCCATCTAATCGCAATCAATGCAAGGGTAAGGAATACCAATAGCGGCAAAATCGATACGGCATATGCGGGCCAGTCATTGAGCAAACCCAGATGTCCAAACATTCGGGTGAGCAAATGAAATCCCAAGCCTGCCAATATGCCGATAAATACTTTTGTGCTGGCGCTTCCCGCCCGTGGGCGGTGCAAGGCAAACGGCATGGCCAGTAACATCATCACCGGGATGGCGAAGGGATTGATGAACTTTGACCACAGTGCAATTTCGTACCGGGCGGCTTTTTGGCCATTTTTTTTCAGATGAACAATATAACTGTAGAGCGTACGCGCAGACATTTTCTCGGGAGCAATCAACAGTACGCCCAACATATCCGGCGACAATATCGAGCGCCACGATTGGCTGGTGTAAAAGCCCGCGTGCACGCCGCCGTCATCAAAACGGGTCTCGACGACTTTTAGTAAATCCCAGGTTTGCCCAGTTTTCCAAGTCGCTTTTTCAGCGCGTCGAATCAGATTCAAACGCCCGCTCTCGTCAAACTCATAAATATTGAGGTCGGCGAGCGTATTGTCGGGCATGACTTCTCGGGCGTTGATGAAAGTGTGCCCATCTTTAACCCATAACCCTGAGCGAAACTGCTGCGCCACCAACGAATGCGTCGCGGAAAGTTTCAAGCGTTGCGCCGCCTGCTCGGACCAAGGCGAAACATACTCTCCCATCGCTAGCACCAGTAGCGCCAGCACGCTGCCGGTTAACGTGAAATACGCTGCCACGCGCCAATTTGATAGCCCCGATACACGCATGACGGCATATTCTGAATTGCCTACCAAACGCGAAAGCGTGAACAAGGTGCCTATCAGTGCCGCCACCGGCAATATTTCATATAGGTGCCCCGGTATATTCAACAGAATGTATAAAGCCATCTGCGATAAGCCATAGTTATCACGCCCTAACTGATCCAGCTCTTGGATCACATCAAAAAACGCAAAGAGCACCAGGAGGGCCAGCATGACAAATCCCATGGCTATGAGCACTTGCGAGGCCAGATAGCGCGCCAGCGTGCTCATTTCTTGCGCCAGGGTGTTAAGTTACGAATGCGAATTCTGGAATAAAAAAGTAATACTGTCGCGCTAATCATCAGTACATGAATGCTTAGCAAGCCCGCTACAAAATTGAGTTTCCCCAGCCCCACCCACGCTTGGCTTAACGACAGTAAATTGTTGTAGGTGAAATACAGTAACAACGCGACGATAAAACTGTAGGAACGACGTGCGCGGCTATTGACGAAGCTGAGCGGTATCGCCATTACAGCCAGAATCAGCGCGCTTAACGGCGCACCCAGGCGCCACAGTATTTCGCTTTGCATTTGCGCGGAGGGCTTCTTCAATAAAGTGGGAAAGCTGGCTTGCTTGATGGTCAATTCGCTGCCCTCCACGAGCATAGGATCAAGTCGCATCCAGTAGTGTTCAAAGTTGGTCACGCGATAATCCAGGTTCCCCGGTATGCCCTCATAGCGCCGCCCCGAGCTCAACACCAGATAGCGCGAACCATCGGGCAGCTGCATATGCTTGCCTAGTTTGGAGACCACCAGCCCCATCTTTCCATTCTCCAGTGACTGCATGAACACATTCTTGACGGTTCCGGTCAGCGGGTTAAGCGCTTCGACAAAATACACCCGTTTTCCCGCGTCATTTTCTGCAAACAATCCGGGTGCCATCGCGGCAGTTTCACTGCGACTTTTCAGCTCATCTTTGTAGGTATTTTTTTCTCTTAACGACCACGGAATCAGCACTATCGTTAAAAAAAAGATCACCAGGGTGATAGGCAGCGCAAAACTGAGCACCGGGCGTATCCATTGCACTAATGACAATCCTGAGTTGAACCAGATAATCATCTCGCTATCGCGCCAGGCGCGCGATAGCGACAGCAAGACCCCGGCAAATAGCGAGATCGACATCAGCACCGGCATAAAATACAGCAACGAAAATCCCAAATACGTAAAGATGGCTTCGTTGGCCAAGTTGCCGCGCGCTACGTCGCCCAGCAAGCGAATAAACAGCGTCACCAATGCAATCCCCATCAACACCACTAGAACAGCGGCAGTGGATAAACCTAGATCACGAATCAGGGTGCGACGATAAAGCATGGAGGAACCCGTCTTGAAGGAGGAGGCCTATAAAAGTCGTTTTGACAATCATCCCGACATACGCCAATAATCAACGCAGGGCGTATTCGTAATTGAACTATTTTAGGCACGTTCATGGCAAACAAAAAAACCGATTTGGAATTTAGCATAAAAAACACCCCACCCGACAAGCAGCGTGGCGCATGCGTGGTAGTGGGAGTATTCGAGGATGGCGAAGCTTTGCAGGCCATTACGACCCTCGATCAGGCCAGCGCGGGTTATCTCAGCGGGATTCTGCGTAGCGGAGACATGCTTGGCAAAGCCAACAGCACTTTAATGCTGCACAGCTTACCTGGCACGCTTTCCGAACGGGTACTGTTGGTAGGCTTGGGTAAACAAAGCGAGTTCAACGAAAAGGCCTTTCGCGATGCGATCGGCGCCAGTATAAAAGCGCTTCGTGCCAGTGGCGCTCAAGACGCGGTGATTTACCTGGTCGAACAATCAGTCATCGGCCGTGACACGCGTTGGAATGTAGCCCAAGCCGTAACGGTTGCACACGAGGTGCTGTATTGCTTTGATAGTATGAAAAGCAAGCCTGCGGACGTGAAGCGCCCGCTGAAAAAAATCGGCTTTGCGATTACCGACCCGGACAATACCAAGGCGGCAAAGACCGGGTTGGCGCAAGGCCTCGCCATTGCGAGTGGCATGCATCTGGCTAAAGATCTGGGCAATACGCCTTCGAATATCTGCACGCCCGAATACTTGGCGGCCCAAGCCAAAGCGCTGGCCAAAACCTACGGGTTCAAATGTGAAGTGCTCGACGAGAAAGCCTGTGAAAAACTGGGCATGGGCTCGTTTTTATCGGTAGGCAAAGGCAGCGATAAGCCGTCGCGCTTTATTGTGCTGCAACACCACGCGGGCAAAAAAAACGAGAAGCCTATTGTGTTAGTCGGCAAGGCAGTTACGTTTGACGCGGGCGGCATTTCGTTAAAACCGCCCGGCGAGATGGACGAAATGAATTACGACATGAGTGGCGGCGGTGCGGTGTTGGGCACTTTCCGTGCATTGGGCGAGCTGGGTTTAAAGCTAAATGTAGTGGGCTTGATTCCTGCCTGCGAAAACATGCCTGACGCTGGCGCCAATAAGCCCGGTGACATCGTCACCAGCATGTCGGGTCAAACGATTGAGATCCTGAATACCGACGCTGAAGGCCGCTTGATTTTGTGCGACGCGTTAACTTATGCGGAACGCTTTAAACCTGATGCAGTGATTGATCTGGCAACTTTGACTGGCGCATGTGTGATCGCGCTGGGCGCTCATCCGAGCGCGCTATTTAGCAGTGATGAGCCGCTGGCATTTGAAATCCAGCGTGCAGCAGACACCGCTTGGGACCGCGTATGGCGCATGCCATTGTGGGAGGATTATCAAGAGCAGCTCAAAAGCAGTCTGGCCGATATGGCAAATATTGGTGGCCGTCCGGGCGGCTCAATCACCGCCGCGTGCTTTTTATGGCGCTTCGCCAAAAACTATCCCTGGGCACACCTCGATATCGCTGGTACTGCATACAAAGGCGGGCGCGACAAAGGCTCGACCGGGCGCCCGGTGCCGCTGCTGGTCAATTTATTAATCAATCGCGCGGACAAGTGACCGAAATCAGCTTCTACACCTTTGCTGAAAACAGGCTGGCAGTGGCGCGACAACTGGCAGCCAAAGCAGCCGCCCGCGGCTTGCGCGTGATGATTTATGCGCCAGATACGAAGGTGGCCGACGCTATCGACACGCTGCTATGGACGACTCCTCCACAAAGCTTTTTGCCGCACTGCCGCGACACGCACAGTCTTGCTGCAGAAACGCCGATGCTGATTGGCGAGCTTGTCGATGCTGTGACCCAAGCCGATGTGATGATCAACCTGCATCACGAGCGCCCGCCAGCGTTTTCGCGATTTCAACGTTTGCTGGAAATTGTCAGTACGGATGCTGAAGACGTCGAACAAGGGCGGCTCCGCTATCGCTTCTACCGCGAACGCGGTTATGCGCTTACCACTGTCGACCTCAGGAGCGCCGCGTAATGAGCACCGATTCGTCATCCGCCAATCCACTGCTGGATAAGATGGATGCGTTGATGAAAAAACATCGTGGGCCGGGTGAGATAAAACCTGACGCCGCTCCTGAAGGCTGGTTACCCGTCCTTACCGATGTGGTTCGACGCGGGACGCCACCGGTTGCTGTACCTGCTGCGAGCCCAGCACCCCCTGCCCCCAGCATCGCAGCCCCTGCGGCCTCGGAGCAACAGGTTACCGATACCTTGGCGGAACAGTTGCTCAGCGAGCTCGCGCCCAAATTATCCGAAGTGATGGAGAAGCAGGTCGCCACCGAATTACGCAAAAATCTGGATGAGACCGTCGCCACGCTGCTGTCGCAATTGGATGTAAACGTGCGTGAAATTGTGCGCGATGCAGTAGCCGAAAAACTAAAATCACATAAACCGGATTCCTGAAACGCTAGCCAACCCGGCTTTCTGGACTTGGGCGTGTACTGTTTTCTGGGACGTCTTCGGGTTTCTTTGGGATAATCGCGACTTTGCTCAGCCTCCATGGAACTCGCTAAATCTTTTGAACCCGGTGAGATAGAACACCGTTGGTATGCCCGCTGGGAAGCTGCTGGATATTTCAAGGCCAGTGATCAGCCCGAGCAGCCTGGCTACTGCATCATGTTGCCTCCGCCCAATGTCACGGGCACGCTGCACATGGGGCATGCGTTCCAGCACACGCTAATGGATGCGCTCACCCGCTACCACCGCATGCTTGGCGACAACACGCTGTGGCAACCGGGCACCGATCATGCCGGCATTGCTACGCAGATCGTAGTGGAGCGCCAGCTCGACGCACAAAATATTTCGCGCCACGACCTCGGACGCGAAAAATTTCTGGAAAAAGTCTGGGCGTGGAAGGAACAATCGGGCTCGACGATCACGCAGCAAATGCGGCGTCTGGGCACGTCGCCCGATTGGAGCCGTGAACGCTTCACGATGGACGAGGGGCTGTCCAAAGCGGTCACCGAGGTCTTTGTGCGGCTGTATCGCGAAGGTCTAATCTATCGCGGCAAGCGACTGGTGAACTGGGACCCGGTATTGCAAACCGCCGTGTCCGATCTGGAAGTCGTTAGCACCGAAGAAGAGGGCTTCATCTGGGAAATCAACTATCCACTGGAAGATGGTTCCGGGTTTTTGACGGTAGCCACCACGCGACCAGAGACTTTATTGGGCGATACCGCCGTCGCGGTCAACCCTCACGACGAACGCTACACCCACTTGATCGGCAAGCAAGTGCGGCTGCCTATTTCTGAGCGGTCCATTCCAATTATTGCGGACGATTACGCCAACCCGGAATTCGGCACCGGCGTGGTTAAAATTACGCCCGCGCATGACTTTAATGACTGGCAAGTGGGGCAGCGGCATCATCTGGTGGCGATCAGTGTGTTCACGCTGGATGCCAAGATGAACGACCTTGCTCCGACCGAGTATCAGGGTCTGGATCGTTATGCTGCGCGCCAAAAAGTGCTGGATGAGTTGCAAGCTATGGGCTTGCTAGTCTCGGCCAAGCCGCACAAATTGATGATTCCGCGCGGCGACCGTACACATGCGGTGATCGAACCTATGCTCACCGACCAGTGGTTTATGAGCATGGAGCATCTGGCTAAACGCGGTCTGGAAGCAGTCGACAGCGGCGAGCTAAAATTTGTGCCCGAGAACTGGACCAGCACTTATCGCCAATGGCTGGAAAACATCCAGGACTGGTGCGTGTCGCGACAGCTGTGGTGGGGCCACCGCATCCCGGCCTGGTACGACGCCGACGGCAATTATTACGTTGCGCACACCGAAGCGGAGGCCAAAAAGCAAGCATCTGGACGTGAACTTACGCAAGATAATGATGTGCTTGATACTTGGTTTTCGTCAGCTTTATGGCCTTTTTCTACGCTCGGTTGGCCGGAACACACCCCCGAGCTTGAACGCTATCTGCCCACCTCGGTGCTGGTCACGGGCTTTGATATTATCTTTTTCTGGGTTGCGCGCATGGTGATGATGTCGTTACATCTCACTAACAAAGTACCGTTCCGCGAAGTTTATGTGACTGGCCTGGTGCGGGACTCAGAAGGCCACAAGATGAGCAAGTCGAAAGGTAATGTACTGGATCCGATCGATCTGATCGACGGCATTGCGCTAGACGATCTGGTCGCCAAGCGTACTAAGGGTTTAATGAATCCCAAGCAGGCAGCGAGTATTGAAAAGCGCACGCGAAAAGAATTCGCTACCGGGATTCCCGCTTTTGGTACCGATGCGCTGCGCTTTACTTTCGCTTCACTCGCCACGCACGGTCGAGATATTAAATTCGACTTGCAACGTTGCGAAGGCTATCGCAACTTCTGCAACAAACTGTGGAATGCCACCCGCTTTGCGCTGATGAATTTGGAAGGCCACGACTGCGGCCAGGATGCGAGCCTGCCACTTGAATTCACAGATGCTGACCGCTGGATCGTCAGTCGTTTACACCAAGCCATCGGCGAGGTCCACGCTGCGTTCGGTACATATCGCTTTGACCAGGCCGCGCGCGCGATTTACGAATTTGTGTGGGACGAATACTGTGACTGGTATTTGGAACTGGCTAAGGTCCAGTTGAACAATGGCACGCTGGAGCAACAACGCGCAACCCGCCAAACCCTCGCTCGTGTACTCGAGGCCACCTTACGTTTGGCTCACCCCATTATCCCGTTCATCACTGAAGAACTCTGGCAAAAGGTTGCGCCCTTGGCGGGTCAGGAAGGCGACAGCATCATGCAGGCAATCTATCCCGCGTTAGACGACTTTCAGTCGTCTCCAGAGAGTCTCGTGCAGATAAAGCTGTTAAAAGAGCTTGTCAGCGGCTGCCGCACGTTGCGTAGCGAATTGAATCTGTCTCCTGCGGTGCGTGTGCCTTTAGTCATTGAAGGCGATACGACTCAACTCCAGGCATTCACCCCTTACATCAGTGCGCTAGCAAAACTCAGCGAAGTATCAATTGTCGAAAGACTTCCCAATGCCGATGCCCCGATCGCCATCGTCAACGAAATTCGGCTGATGCTCAAAATCGAAATCAACAAGGATGAAGAACTTGGTCGCCTTGCTAAAGAAATTGCCCGCATTAGTGGCGAAATCATTAAAGCTCAGGGCAAGCTGGGGAATGCAAATTTCGTAGCCCGCGCACCACAAGTGGTTGTGGAGCAGGAGAAAGCCAGGTTAAGCGACTTTGAAATCACGTTAGAAAAGTTACAAGTGCAACATCTGAAACTAAGCTGACAAAAAAAGCCGGGGTCTTCACCCCGGCTTTTTTTTCTACGTATCAGCTGAAATTACATCTTCCAACTATATTGGAAGCCAAGTGAGTTTTGATACATCTTGATATTGTCCGTACCGCCGAAAAATGGATCAGCACCAGAGACATCATTCTTGAATGCATGCATATAAGCCATCGTCATTTCATCGCCGGATGGCAGCGTATAGGTGAAGCCTAGCGTGACATGATCTTTAATAACGGCAGGTGCCAGGATATTAAACATTACCTCACCAGTAGCTGAACCACTAATAGGATTGTCTGAGCGACTATAGCCTGCGCGCAATGTCAGCTGAGGAGTATATTTATATTCCATACCCAGTTTCCACACATCTACGTTATCCCATCCAAAACCTGATCCCGTATTTGTACCCAGAGCTGGAGCACCACCCAGCGAATTAGCCGAAGCATTACCCACTGCGGCAACATCACTGTAATTGATGCGTTGATAATCTAGTGCCAGCTTCACAGAAGGATTCACTTGCCAAGCCACACCCAAATTGTAATTTTCAGGAATATCGAAATCGCCGCGTTCTGCAAAAAGCCCCTTATATTTGTCAAACTCCTGGAAATTCATTTTGCTTGCATAAGCTGCGCCGATAGAAAGAGAGGGCGTAAGCTTACCCAAGTAACCAATACGGACACCATAACCATAGGCATGGTCATAGCCACGATTGGTTAAATTTGCAGGGTCAGAAGAAACGGCTGAAAAAGCCTGTAAGCCTTCAGCTTTAAAGCGTTGATAACCCAGTAAAGGCGAGATACCGATTGAGTGATTGGGCGCAACCTTGAAAGCTGCAGTCGGAGCAACAATTAGTTGCATGAGATCCACGCCAAGCTTACCGGTGCCGCCCAAAAGGTTGGGGCCACTGGGTAATGGCGAATAATTGGTATTCATGCCACCGTTACCATAAACCGTAACGCCTAACGCTACATTAGGATTGAGCATTTTGTTGTAGCCGAATTCAGGAATTAGGAAGTAATCAGAATTACTTTCCGATGTCCCGTTCAAACCACCCCCGGTACGGCGGGATTCACGCGTCGGGCTAAACAAATCCGCCCCTAAATCCAGGCGATTGCCCGCGAACGCCATACTGGCGGGGTTATTAGCACCTCCAAAAGCGTCATCGGATGATGCTGTCGCAGCGCCGGCCATTCCTTTGGCTTTCAAGCCATAACCATGAGAAAAATAGCCGTTGGTTGCTTGGGCCCCAGTGGCAAAGCCAGCAAGGGCCATAAGTGCAAATACGCGTGTTAATTTCATCAATCTCTCCTAGTAGGTTAAGTTTTGCGATTACTTTTTAATCATTGTTGGTGAAGCGAAGATTAATGGTTGTCATAGGTTCCAGACAAGCAAATAACGGCTTAATAGTTTTGATTCTTTAAAGATGTAGTTAATTTGAAACAATGTTGCAATTAAAAAGCCGACTCAAGGTCGGCTTTTTAATTGGCTAAAGATAACTTAAATGAATAAGCAAATATCCGTTTCACCGGCGAATTCAAAGAATGTCGCCGCGCCACCGTATTCAATGCCGTCCAAGAAATCGCTGTGCTCAAATCCAAAAAGCTCCACAGTCATTTGGCATGCAATAAATTTCACATCGGCTTCCATGCACAGGCCACGCAAGTCGTGAATGGTGGCCACGCCATTATTTTTAATCGTCATTTTCATTAAAGATGACGCTACATTTTCATAACCCGGAACCAGGGACTGGATGGCGTTAGGGATATTCCAGTTAATGCCTTTGAACCACTTCGGTCCGAAGGGCATTTTCATTGGCATGCCGGGATTTCCTAGCGGGCTTACTTTCAAGCCCGACACATCCTTCTTCAGGAGTTGCAGGCCATAGAAAGTAAAAAATATCTGTACTTCGTAACCCAAGGCCGCGGCAGTAGATGCCAAAATAAAGGGGGGGTAAGCCCAATCCAGAGTGCCTTTAGTGGCGATGATGGCAAGTTTTTTCGTATCCATGTCTACTGTCTCCTGATTCCGGTGGGTTGAAGAGGCATCACGCTGCCTCCCTCTTGGGTGGTACAGCTTGTTATTTTTTCTTCATAAAAAAAGTGTACTCGCCTGCCGCTTCGGCAGTCGACAATAATTCGTTACCGGTTTGCTTAGCAAACGCGGCAAAATCTTTAACCGAGCCTGGATCGGTCGATAAGATTTTTAATACTTGGCCGCTGGTTACTTCACTGAGGGATTTTTTTGCACGCAAAATAGGTAATGGGCAATTAAGTCCACGCGCATCAAGTTCTTTATCAAAGTTCATTCGTCTTCTCCTTACAATCAATCAAAACAGTCTAAAAAAGCCTACGTACAGTAAACCAGTTGGAACTTGTTTGCAACAAAGTGATAGTGTTTAGGTTACAAGTTATCGAGGACTACTGAGCGAATTACCGGAACGCGCCCAAGACAGGATTCCGCCTGCCAGATTATGCATATTCTCAAACCCTTGCGCAGCCATGAATGCGCAAGCTTGCGCGGAGCGTGCTCCAGTACGACAGTAAATTACAACCGGCTTATCCTGCGGCACATCTGCTGCTCGCAATGGTAATAAGTGTAGGGGTATATGCGTCGCCCCCTCGATTACACCTTGTGCAACTTCTGCTTCAGTCCGCACGTCTATGAGGTGCGCGCCATTGGCAGCTGCCTCAACCACAAAACTTGGATCAACTTCTTTAAAACCCAGCATACGGTTTATTTAATGAGTTATGAGGCTCAAGTATTAATTAGAATTTAATAATATACACGGAATTAACATAATTCAAGCTTAACAACGCTGTGCGCCATGATAAAGATTGACTACGTGCCGAGCCTCCGCAAAAAACAACCATCGTTCAATTGCCGCACCGAGCATGACTGAAAATAAAGCCACTATTGCTGCCCAGAGCGCATCGGGGTGCTGAAATATCGAAATCAGCATCAAACCCGGCACGCCAAAACCTACGACAAAGACCGCTGTGCGGAGCACACCTGCCCGCTTGCGTGCGAGCTGAAAGCCAAATTCTTGTGTTAGAAAAGTGCCATGAGTATGGCCTGTATCTAGTATTTTCACGCCCGCACGGGTAAGCCCCGTAGCCGTATTGATAGTGGGCGACACGCTGGGGCTGCCAATCCAGAAATAGTAGATAGCCTTTAGCACGGCCGCGACCGAGATGATTAGGGCCGACATGGCGAGGTAGGGAACCGTATCCAGATTCGCGACCACTGCTCCCAATAAGAGTAATAGACTCCCACTGGCATAACCCAGCGCGAGATAATTGGCTGGCACCAATGGCGTATGCCATTGACGAATCGTTTTAAGACAAGCGTAGATCATACCGGTGGAAAATACGGTAATCCACGCGAGGACAGCTACCAGGAACCCCACGCCTATGCGCAATATTGCGGGCGCGTCAAACCAGATACACAACAGATAAGCCAGCGCAAGCGGCATGAAGATAACTGCAAACACGCCCTCTCGCGACAGCCACGAGGTACGGAATCGATTGAATGCGCGCCACGCATTTTTAGGGTTAGCTAAATGAAAAGTGGAGGATAAAAGTCCCATAACAATTAGCGCCATTGCCATGAGTCCGCCAATAACCAGTTGCTGCCGATTAAAGCCGCCTCCCAAGCTGAATACATCGGCAATATAAAGCAGCGAAAAAAGACCAAAGCCCGCGCCAGAGGCTACGGTAAAAAAAATGACGGATAAAGCGGGATGCATTTCAAATCTCCTTTAGCGCCGAACCAGCCGGTTGGCGAACTGCTTGATGCTTTCTTTCAAACCCCTTTTGGGGGCTGCATCAACATGAATCACCGGCTTTTGGCGAGTAGGCAAATACTGGTTTGTGGGTTGGTAGTTCAGTTCGGGCATCAGTGGATAACCATCGCGCTCACGCACAGTGCGAGAGACTGCAGAATCCGGATCATCAAAATCACCAAACATACGCGCATGCGCGGGACAGGAAAGCACGCAGGCTGGCTGGCGTTCTTCTATCGGAAGTTTCTGGTCATAAATTCGATCCACACACAAAGTGCATTTTTTCATCGTGCCACTGGAACGATCCAGCTCGCGCGCGCCGTAAGGACATGCCCAGGAACAATAGTTACAACCCATGCACTTGTCCTGGTCGATCAGCACGATGCCGTCTTCAGGGCGCTTGTAGGAGGCCCCCGTGGGGCACACGCTCACGCACGCAGCATCTTCGCAGTGCATGCATGACATCGGGAAGTTAATCGTTTTATTGTTGGGGTATTCGTCCATTTCGTAATGGCGAATACGATTGAACCAAACTCCGGATGGCTCAGCACCATAGGGCTCATAATCCGATAAAGGACCGATCGTGCCGGAGGCGTTCCACTCTTTGCAGGCAATCGCGCACGCGTGGCAACCCACGCATACATCCAGATCAATAACTAATCCCAATCTCATATTTTTTCTCGTTTTACAGAGTGATTACGCGCGTCAAAGCGCAGCACATCGGGACGTTCGTAGTTATCGCCCGGCAATTTTTTTAGTGCGTCGAATTGCGGCCAAGAACCTGTTTCCCCTGGCTCAGCTTTCCAAATGCGTACGCGTAGATCAAACCACGCAGCTTGCCCCGTTACCGGATCGGAATTGGTAATGCGACGCTCACCCATTTTCTCGGGGAGTAATTCGGAGATCAAATGATTCAGCAGAAAACCTTTAGTGGCTTCGGATGCATTTTCCTTCAAACCCCAAGCACCTTTTTGTTTACCGATAGCGTTCCACGTCCACACCGTATCTTCCTGGCAGCCTTCCATGGTTTTGAGCTGGCAACGCAATTTGCCGTTATGCGATTCCACCCAGATCCAGTCAAAGTCTTTTAGCCCCATATCACGAGCTTTACGCGCGTTCATATACATATAGTTTTGCGCCATGATCTGGCGGAGCCACACGTTTTGAGAGTCCCAGGAGTGGTACATAAACATAGGCCGCTGAGTCAGCGCAAAAAAGGGATATTTCTCCTTATCGACGCGCTGTTGCTCGAGAGGCTCATACCACATCGGCAAGGGGTCAAAATATTTTGCCAGCCGCTCGCGGTCCACGGGGCTTTTAGGCTGTGGGCCATCGTATAAGCCCTGTCCGGCCAGACGAAATTTTTGTAGCGGCTCGGAATAAAACTGCATGATGATGGGCTCGGGCTTACCGATAAACCCGACGTCCGCTGCCACTTCCAAATATTCCTTGTTCGCATACCGCATGTATTTTTGGTTATCTGGCCAGTGATGCGCGAAAAAGCTTTCGTTCTCGATGTACTTTTCCCACTGACGGGGATTAGGCTCGCCTTTCAACGATTTTTCACCGTTCTTACCGCGCCAGCCGGCGAGAAAACCCACACCCGGAGAACGCTCGTAGTTGACAATAAAGTCAGGATAGTCCTTGAACTTGCGCGTGCCATCAGGCTTGGTAAACGCAGGGAATTTAAGACGTGAAGCCAGTTCGACCATCACTTCCTGCCAAGGGCGCACGTCACGCTCGGGGCGCAGCAACGGGTAACGAATCGCGTCAGCTGCTGAATCAGGCTCGGATATAGGGCGATCCAGCAGTGAGATGCAATCATGCCTTTCTAAATACGTGGTATCCGGCAAAATCAAATCGGCAAAATTGGTCATTTCGGAATGGAAGGCGTCTACCACTACCAGAAACGGAATTTTGTGTTCGCCGAAATTTTCGGTATCTTTCGCGCGCAACATGTCCTGCACGTTGGCGGTATTCATGGTGGAATTCCATGCCATATTCGACATGAACAAAATCAGCGTATCGATACCGTATGGATCGTGGTTGGTGGCATTGGTAATCACCATATGCATCAAGCCGTGGGATGCAATCGGTACTTCCCACGAGTAAGCCTTATCGATACGCAACGGATTGCCAAATTCGTCGATAACCAAGTCTTCCGGACGCGTTGGAAAGCCTAACGGCGGACGCGACAATGGTGTATTCGGCGCGTTAATAATGTCGATATTGTTTTCTGGCAACTGATGCGGCGGAATCGGCTTCGGGTAAGGCGCGCGAGCGCGGAAGTTACCCGGCGAATCCAGCGCGCCTAACAGCATCTGGATCATATGAATGGCACGACAGGCATGAAAGCCGTTCGAATGGGCAGCTATGCCGCGCATCGCATACATGGCCACCGGGCGCCCTACTACCTTGTCGTGCTTACGACCCCAGACATCGGTCCACGCGATGGGCAGCTCGACGGTTTCTTTGAATGCGATATGTGCCATTTCCAGCGCAATTCGAGTTATCGTTTCAGCTGATACCCCGCATTCTAGAGCGACGTTTTCCGGCGCATAACGTGGATCGAGGTATCGCTCGACCATCATCGACATCACGGTCTTCACTCGGCGACCGTCGGGGGCGACGTATTCACCAAACAAGGCCGGAGAGATATCGCCATCCAAACCATTTTTGAATATTTCTTTACTGATATCCCAAATCAGTGGGAAGTCATTTTCGTCGCGTAAGAACAGGCCATCGCCTACTTGCCCGGGCGCCTGGATCACCAGCCAGGACGCATTGGTGTAGCGGACCAAAAACTCGTAATCAAATTTTTCGTGCTGCAGTAGCACGTGCGCCATAGACATCGCCAGCAAGCCATCCATGCCAGGCTTGATAGGCAGCCATTCATCTGCGATGGCGGAGTAGCCGGTACGCACTGGGTTAACCGTGACAAATTTGCCGCCGTGACGTTTGAGTTTTTCCAATCCAATTTTGATTGGGTTGGACGAGTGATCTTCTGCTACGCCCCACAGTATGAAATATTTGGCGTAATCCCAGTCTGGCGCGCCAAACTCCCAGAACGAATATCCAATAGAATAAAGCCCGGCTGCTGCCATATTTACCGAACAAAAACCGCCATGCGCGGCCCAATTGGGTGTCCCAAACTGCTGGGCCCATAATCCGGTCAGTGCCTGCATCTGGTCACGTCCGGTAAAGAACGCGAGTTTGGAGGGATCGGTTGCGCGGATATCAGCCAGACGATCGGTGAGTACATCCAGCGCCTGCTCCCACGACACTGGCTCGTAAATGCCCTCGCCACGTTCTGTCCCCGGTTTGCGCATTAGGGGCTGGGTTAATTTCGCAGTTGAATACTGCTTCATAATCCCCGCCGAGCCCTTGGCACACAGCACACCCTGATTGGTGGGATGGTTACGGTTGCCCTGAATGAAGCGAACCTTATTGTCTTCCAAAGTCACTTTAATGCCGCAGCGACAGGCGCACATATAGCAAGTGGTGAATTTGATTTCTTGCTGATCGTGGTTTTCGATATTTATTCTGGCGTTCATTTTGTCTTTCAAAAACCCACTGGCATCCTCAATCCAGAACCGGATCGCTTGTTTGTAGCTTATCTTGCGTGACGAGAAAAGATAAAAGTGGGAAAGTTTGCGCCAAGCAAGCGCTCAGCGGTACTTCAGGTATCTATATTAATATTTACGAATATAACCATATCTTGCACGGCGTCAGCCCCTCTAGGCAAATTAGAAACTTTGTACGCCTATAAACTGGTTTAATAAAACAATAATAATGGGGTCGATATATGTTTAACGGCCTAGCTTTAATGGTCTGTGTCTTATCCGTTTTTAGCTTGAATGGACATCAGGCTTCTACTTCATCAGCATGCCAATTCCCTGATCGCCCCCCCCGTTTCTCCAACAAGCGCAAACTGTCGATGCGCATGGCGCGGTCAATGGCTTTACACATATCGTAGATCGTTAATAAGCCCACGCTTACTCCAGTCAAGGCTTCCATTTCCACTCCCGTTTTACCCACGTTTTCTGCCGTTACCCGGCACTCAATATAAGCATGATCTGCAACACTCATGAATTCCACTGCCACCCGTGTCAGCGCGATTGGATGACATAACGGGATTAAATCCGACGTACGTTTCGTTGCTTGTATAGCGGCAATCCGCGCTACGCCCAGCACATCACCTTTATCTGCTTGCCCTGCCAAAATCCGCGCCAGCGTATCGGGTAACATGTGAATCCGACCTACAGCCACAGCAATCCGCCGGGTGTCTGGTTTATCGGCAACGTCCACCATTACTGCACGGCCGTGTTGATCAAAATGGGTGAAGTTATTCATATTTTTTCCGGAACCTGTGCCTCATTAGGCCATCTTAGCACTGTGTTAATACGCTCCCTGCTCGTACTCAGCCTGGCTTGCAACTCCCTGGCAGCCGCTGATCTCCCTGATCTGGGCGAGGTCTCGCGTCAATACTTTTCCGATCAGGAAGAGCAGCTCTTGTCTCGCACTATCATGCGCGATATTTATGCTGATCCGCTCTATCTGGACGACCCCGAAATTGAAGCTTATCTCGAGCAACTCGGCTATCGTTTGGTGTCGGTAAGCTCGCGCAATCAGCGGGATTTCAATTTCTTTGTTATACAGAACGCTACTATCAATGCCTTTGCACTACCGGGCGGGAACATAGGCGTTCACACTGGCTTGTTGCTCGCGGCTCAAAATGAATCCGAATTAGCCGGCGTACTAGGGCATGAAATTGCCCACGTCACGCAAGATCACATCGCGCGCATGATTGCCGCGCAATCACAGAGTTACTGGCCGACGCTGGCAGCGCTCGCTTTAGCCATTTTGGCTTCGCGCTCCAATTCGAATGTAGGCAGTGCCGCTATTGCCTCTACCCAAGCCTTGGCAATACAAAACCAACTTAATTTCACGCGCGACTATGAACGGGAAGCAGACCGTATAGGGTATGAAACGCTGACTAAAGCAGGATTCGATCCGCGCGGTATGCCGAGTTTTTTCACCAAGTTGCAACGCACCAACCGCCTGTATGACAACAGTGCGCCCACTTATTTGCGCACTCATCCGCTGACCTCAGAACGAATTGCCGACATGGAAGCCCGTGCGGAATCTACTCCCTATCTGCAAATTCCAGATAGCCTGGATTTCCAATTAGTACGTACCCGCCTGCGGGCGCGCGCAGGCACGCCACAAGAAGCCGTCAAAGTGTTTCAAGGGCAACTGCAAGACAAACGATATACCCAGGCGGCCACAGTTCACTATGGTTTGGCCCTGGCATATCTACGTGCGCGTGCGTACGCCAATGCAGAAAGCGAAATCCAAAAACTCAGCGTCATAAAAGTTCGTAATCCCATGATCGCAACCCTCGCTGGCCGGGTCGCGCAAGAAGGGGGACAAGACAAACTTGCGATAGAAAGATATCGCACGAGCGTTGCGGCTTACCCAGGCTATCGACCGCTGCTATATGGCTATGCCGATACCCTGCTTAAATCTAATCGAATACAGGAAAGTTCCTCTTTCCTGTCCACTCAACTGAACCTGTGGCCGCGCGATATTCGCTTTTGGCGTTTAGCTGCGCAGGCGCACATGCGATTAAATCAACGCACCCAAGGTCACCATGCAATTGCGGAAGGCTACGCTTTGGCTGGAAATCTGACTGCCGCTATCGAACAAATTAATTTGGCCATCAAGGCCGACGATGGCGGATTTTATGAGCTTTCAACGGCGGAAGCTCGCCGACGCGAGTGGCAAGACCTCGAGAAATCTCAGCGAAAACCCTAATAATAATGACCCTCAAATACATAGCCCATCAGGGTTGTCTATAGGGGAGTGTTGTTTTGGCATCCTCGATACTCTCCGGGTATTGCATTAAAAAAGCAGTTTCAACTATGCTACGCAACATCCAGTAATGGATGGCGTGAACTAAATGACAGATTTATGTCTCTTATAGACAAGTCTTGAGGTGATCGCTAATCGAAGAAGAAACATCAATATTCAATTTATAACGGAGGATGATTATGCGGAAGTTGCATCAGGTAATCGCAGCCTGTGCGATCAGTGCGATTGCACTGTCGAGCAGTGTTCTAGCCGCCGACCCCCCTAAGGATCCCCCCAAGGAGGAAACCGGCAAGCAGATCGCATTCAATAATAAAAAGGGTAACTGCCTGGCCTGTCATGGCATGCCTACGGTACCCGACGCGCAATCTACAGGCTTGTATGGCCCCCCTCTCATAGCGATGAGTGCGCGATACCCGGATAAAGCTAAATTGCGCGCCCAAATCTGGGACGCCACGGTAGCCAACCCATCAAGTTCCATGATTCCGTTTGGGAAACACAAGGTGTTGACCGAGCAGGAAATCGACAAAGTAGTAGATTTTGTTTACGGTCTTTGACCATTAGGAGATGTGCTCATGAATACACTTCGTAGAAACGTATTAAAAGGGGCCAGTAGCGCAAGCGCTGTGGCCATGGCGGTAGCTGCTGGCTTACTCAAGCCCACTGAAGTACTAGCGGCTTGGAATAAATCTGCTTTTGAAGCCAAAAGTATGGACGAGGCAATGAAGGGTCTGGGAGCCGGGGCCGCCGTTGACAGTAAAAGTATCACTATCAAAGCGCCGGACATTGCGGAGAATGGTGCCGTAGTTCCCGTTGAAGTCACTAGCAGCTTGCCTAACACCACCAATATTTCAATTTTTGCGGAAAAAAACGGCACGCCTTTGGTAGGTAGCTACACCATGTCTAATGGTACTCCCGGGTATGTTTCCACGCGTATCAAAATGGGCACAACCTCGCTGGTTCGAGCTGTCGTAACAGCGGGTGGTAAAACCTATACAGCAGCAAAAGAAGTAAAAGTCACTATTGGTGGCTGCGGCGGTTAAGCCTCTTTATCGACTATCCAATATTTAAATCAGGAGAACAAAATGGCTGAACCCATGAAAATCCGCGCCACTATGGTCGGCGATGTTGCGGACATCAAAGTACTAATGAATCATCCAATGGAAACGGGCCAACGTAAAGACGCTAAGACTGGCAAACTCGTCCCCGCTCTTTTTATACAAGAAGTAGTAGCCACCTTAAATGGCGCGCCTGTAATGACCGCCAATTTTGGTACGGGAATTTCCAAAAACCCTTACTTGGGGTTCAAGGTAAAAGGCGCTAAGGCTGGTGACAAAATTTCAGTTAGCTGGGTTGATAATGCGGGCGACAAAAACTCTGCCGATGCCGTAATTAACTAAAAGATTAATCTCATATCACATTACAGTGGCAACCTGTTTATCCGTACAACGAAAAGCAGTGTTGCCCTGTCACGTTTTTCACCAGGTTCGGAGGACGCATAAATGAATAAACTGCTAACAGGATTGTTAGGACTAGTTGTGTTGCTGGGCACAGTCGACGCATTAGCTACACCTGAACAAGATCGACAGGCTTTCATCAAGAACTACACACAAAAGTATCCCAACATTAAAGTTGACGATTACGTTTATGGTGCGCTGGCTTTTGATGACGATAGCCGCGCGCAATATACTTCCATCATGGAGTTTCCCCCCTTCGAGTCTGTAGTTGATCAAGGTCGAAAAATGTGGGAAACCCCTTTCAAAAACGCCAAGAAATACAGCGACTGCTTCCCTAATGAAGGTAAACAGATTGCCGGCAACTATCCGCAGTTTGATGAAGCTAAAGGTAAGGTAGTCACACTTCAGGATGCTATCAACGCCTGTCGCGTAGCGAATGGTGAAGAGGCTTTTAAAGTCAATGACATGAAGACGATGGGAACGCTTACTTCTTATATGCGGACGCTATCTGATGGCATGTTAATGAATATTAAAGTCGAAGGCCCTAAAGCCATGGCGGCGTATGAAGATGGTAAAAAAACATTCTTCATGCGCAAGGGGCAATTGAATTTTGCTTGTGCCAATTGCCATGTGCAAAATGCGGGAACGCGGTTGCGCTCGGAATTAATTTCGCCCGCGGTAGGTCAAGCGGTTCATTGGCCGGTATTTCGCGGTGGCGAGACCTTGGTTACCCTGCAACAGCGCTATGACGGATGCTTTAAACAGGTACGCGCGGTTCCTCCTCCTCAAGGGGGCGAAATTATGAACAACCTGGAATATTTCCATTCTTCATTGTCAAATGGGTTACCGATGAAGGCTTCAGTCTTCCGCAAATAAGCGTCTAAATTACGGGAAGCCGATGCTCAACTTACAATAACAAGCCCGGGATATCCCGGGTTTGTTATTTATAAGAACCAAAAATTTGATCAATTAACTGTCCGTTAAAGAACAGCCGCATTTTTTAGCCCTTTAGCAGCCAAGATTTCTACTAGCTATATGCGTCTCAAATACAAGGAAAACCATAATGCACATGAATCGTCGTGAATTTCTTCAAATGCTTGCCATTGCCAGCGCCTCAGGCATGGCCTTGGATAGCAAAGCCGCACTCATGGGCAAGGCGCCAGCTAATTTTTATGATGTGCCGCGACATGGCAACGTCTCTTTCATGCACTTCACTGATTGTCATGCACAGTTATTACCGATTTGGTTTCGCGAACCTAATGTCAACATCGGCTTAGGCAGCGCTTTTGGTAAAGCACCGCATTTAGTAGGCCCGTATCTACTTAAGCAATACGGGATACAGCCAGGCAGCCCCGAGGCACACGCATTTACCTATCTGGATTTCACTGAAGCCGCCAAGGTATATGGAAAGGTAGGCGGTTTTGCACACTTGAAAACATTGGTGGACAAAATACGTGCACAACGTCCTGGCGCATTATTGCTCGATGGAGGTGACACATGGCAGGGGTCGGCCACTTCGTTGTGGACTAACGCGCAGGATATGGTCGATGCCGATATCTTGCTCGGCGTCAACGTAATGACCTCGCACTGGGAAGCCCAGTTTGGCGCCAAGCGAATGACGGAAATTATCAACGGTGATCTACAAAAGGCCGGTATTGATTTTGTCGCGCAAAACATTGTCACCAGCGACTTTGGCGACCAGGTTTTTAAACCTTATGTGATGAAGGAAATGAATGGTGTTCCCGTGGCCATACTGGGTCAGGCTTTCCCCTATACCCCCATTGCCAATCCGCGACATATGGTGCCGGACTGGAACTTTGGCATCCGCGAAGACAGCATGCAAAAGTGGGTGGACGAAGCGCGCACAAAAGGCGCGAAGGTGGTTATTCTGCTCTCGCATAACGGTATGGACGTTGATCTGAAGATGGCCACCCGCGTCACGGGTATCGACGCCATTTTTGGTGGACATACGCATGATGGCGTGCCGCAGCCGGTGGAAGTCAAAAATGCAAAAGGCATCACGTTGGTCACCAACGCCGGCTCAAACAGTAAGTTTCTGGGTGTGATGGATTTTGACGTGCGCGGAGGCAAGATTCAGAGTTACAAATACCGCTTGCTGCCGGTATTTTCCAACCTGCTGCCCGCTGACGCCAAAATGACTCAGCACATCAACAATGTGCGCGCACCGTTCGAGAAAAAATTAAACGAAAAGCTCGCAGTGACCGACGACTTTCTCTATCGCCGCGGCAACTTCAATGGCACGTGGGATCAGCTTATTGTTGATGCACTGATGGCTGTCAAAGGCGCAGATGCCGCGTTCTCACCCGGCTTTCGTTGGGGCACAACGCTATTGCCGGGTGACGCGATTACGATGGAACGCCTGATGGACCAAACTGCGATTACTTACCCGCAGACTACGCTCACCAACATGACCGGTGAAACCATCAAAACCATCATGGAAGACGTGGCTGACAACCTCTTTAATGAAGACCCGTACTATCAGCAGGGAGGCGATATGGTGCGTGTGGGCGGCATTCAATATACGATCAATCCCACCCAAAAAATTGGCAAGCGCATTGCGAATATGACGCTCAAAGGGAAACAAATTGACGCGAAAAAAACATACAAAGTTGCGGGTTGGGCACCCGTCGCTGAGGGTGTGCACGGTGAGCCGGTATGGGATGTAGTGGCGTCTTACTTACGCGACAAAAAGGTGATCAAGAATGTCAAACTGAACACACCGACTATCGTCGGAGTGGGCAATAAAAACCCTGGCATCGCTGATTATTCGGGCAAGGTCTCATGACTTAATCTGCTATCTGGTTGTAGAAATAATTCAGGGTGCGGATTGCACCCTGAATTATTTCTACGTGTAAGAACAACTATTACTGGGCTATCTTTATCGGTTTCGATGGATTGAAGTCAGTCCATTCACCATTGCTCATCGTGCCTTCCGCTTCTTCTATCTCGAGGGCGGACGTACGCAAAATTTGAATCGCATTTTCACGTTGCTCAGGGGTTTCAACAGCAACAGCCAATAACACTCCGGCTTTGCGCGCGATAGGCTCGTTAGGCGGATTTATATTTTGCTCGCCCTCTGAGCCATCAGAGTGATCCTCCGACTTTTTCAGTTTGTTCAAGGCACCGACCAATGAGCCCGTGTAAGCGCCCACTGCGGCGCCTAATATTGGGCCTAAGGGTCCCAGCACCGGTAAAGTGGCCGCACCTACCAGTGCGCCCATCCCTCCCCCACCCGCCGCGCCTTGAATGGCACCGCTGCCAGCCTCGTGTGTCCCTGCAGATTCATCTACATCGCCCCCTATTGGATAAATATCATGCTGGCCTTGTGGGTTCACGTAAAACAGGGTCATATTTCTCGCAGAGAAACCGGAACGCAATAATTCGGCGGATGCAGTTTCTGCATGAGTTTGTTGACTGAATCGACCTGCAATAAGTGTAGTCATAGTAGCTCCTCTAAAGTTCGATAATGCATTTTGGCATCTAATTGGAGGCTTGAGTTCCGCATTTGCTAGCTCACGGGGTACGCCTACAGCGCCAAGGGCAAAACCAGAAGTTTTTCTGTGAAACCAGATCTCAGCCCTGACGACTTTCCGCAATCTGCGCGCAGTATTCTTGCAAATGGTCGGGCACTCCCGGAGGGCACACACCACAACTACGATTGCCCGGCACGGCGTAATCGATAAATTTTGGGTAAGCCAGTTTCAACTCACTCATCAGCCTTACAAATTCCTCCAGCGAGCGATCTCCGCCCAGGCGCGGATTACGCATTTTTTCTTGTCCTATGGTCGTGATACGACGCTTCTCATAATCGTGCGCGGGATACACCAGCGTGTCATCGGTATACGCAAACAATTTTCCGCGCACAGAATGATAAAGCGCTGTGGCATCACCGTTCTGAAAATCAGTACGACCACAGGCGTCGATCAACAACGCATCCCCACTGTAAATGCGGCCCTGATGAAAATACGCAAAGTGATTATCGGTATGTCCCGGAGTATGCAAGGGTGTCAACTCCACCGAACCCATTTTGAGCGGCGTGCCTTCAACCACGCCCACATTGGTACAGGGCAGCTGATCCAGCGCAGGTCCGGCGATTTGGCTACCGGTAATTTCTTGCAGCTTTTTTGCTGAAGTAATGTGGTCTGCGTGAATGTGCGTTTCAACGGTAAATGCAAGTTTCATCCCGAGCGCATTCAGCTCGGCCATATCGCGCTCCCAGGTGGGCAACACAGGGTCGACCAATAAGGCCTGCCCGGTTTGCTCACAGCCAATCAGATACGTGTAGGTACTGGAAATAGGTTCAAACAATTGTTTAAAAATCATGCAGACTCCGGTTTAAAAAGTTAAGCCAAGCTTACGACATCGTCAGGATGAAAGTTATACGCCCTGAATCTATCCGATGCGCCACAGTGCGTTCCAACCCCCGACCCCCAAACCTTGTAACGCAATAATATTGCGCTGGTAAATGATGTCGGTATCGGGAAATGTCGCCACTGCCTTGCTGATACTCGCC
>JAYWDZ010000319.1:0-23840 GCA_043779595.1 Nitrosomonadales bacterium | reverse complement strand
TCCGGTGTGAGCAAGCCGCACAGCATGCGTATCGTCGTGGTCTTGCCGCTGCCATTCGGCCCCAAAAAACCATAGATTTCGCCACGCTTGACTTGCAGTGTGATCGCATCGACCACGCGCCGACCACCGAAGGATTTAGTCAAGCCACTGACATCGATCGCCAGCGCACTTACTTCGGCCATACATCCACCGGCTGACCTGGTTGTAGGGCGACTGCATCGGTTGGCGTCAACCGGGCCTCAACCCGATACACCAGCTTGGCGCGGCTGTCGCGGCTGTAAATCACCGGCGGCGTGTATTCCGCCTGCGTGGCGATGAAGGCAATGCTGGCCTGAATCTCGCGCGCACAGCCGTCGCATTGCACGCGCAGCGCCTGCTGCGGGCGCAGCGTTGCGCGCACCGTCTCCGGCACAAAAAACACCAGCTTGATGTTTTGCGGCGGCAGTAGCGACAGCACCGGATTCCCGGCCGCGACCCATTCGCCGGGACGGTAATAGCGCTCTTCCACACGTCCGGCCACCGGTGCAGGCACCGCCTTTTGCGCCAGCTTCCAGTCGGCTTGCGCCAACGCAGCCTCGGCAGCATGCACGTCAGCAGCAGCGGCGCTTTGTTCCCCACTGCGTGCAGACAGGCGCGCGGTGTTGATTTGCGCACCGGACTCGGCCACTTGGGCGGCAGCACGATCACGATTTGCGCGCGCCTCGTCCAACGCTGCGCGGCTGATGAATCCGGCGCCAACCAACTTTTGCTGGCGCGTCAGACTGGTTTCGGCGAGCTGCAAAGTCGCCCGTGCCTGCGCGCCCTGGGCCGCGATCGCCGCGATTTCATCCGGCCGTTTGCCGCTCTTAAGATTAGCCAGCTTCGCCTGCGCCGCAAGCACGCGTTGCTGCGCCTCCTGCCGCCCCGACTGTTCGCTCGCGTGCTCGAGCACAAACAGCGGCGCACCGGCCACAACCTGCACGCCCTGCTCCACCGCAATGCTCGACAAAGTGCCCGCCAGCGGCGACGCCACCCGCACATAATCGCCCTCGGCATAACCTTGCCAGGATGCGGGCGGCGGTTTTTGACAGGCGCTTAAGGCAAACGCCAACAGCGTAGATATCCAGATTTTTTTCATGTTGCCTCGCTGTTTGAAGATATCAGCAGTGACCATGACCCTACTCTAAAGTAGCGCCCAATGGCGTTCAATGTGGTTTGCACACAGTGCTTGTGCGAAGATTCGACCATCTCATCTATACCAAGACCATGGCTAAGCTACGAACAAACTACCTTTCGCAAAACAGTGATCTCTCAGGAGTTTATCCATGACCGAAATAAGAGCATTTGTTGGGCATAGCTTCGCGGAAGTTGATGATCCAGTAGTTCGTACATACCTCGAGTACTTCGATGAAGTGCAGAAAATGGGGCTTGGATTTTCCTGGGATCATGCGAGGGATGCAGAGGCTAAAAATATTTCAGATAAAGTTTTGATGAAAGTTCGTGATAAGAATCTATTCATTGCTATCTGCAACAGAAATGAAAAAGTTATTACTGCAAAAGAGTTGAAACCTTCTATTCTTCCTTGGAAGCACCTGGCTGCGCCCGAAGATAGCTTTCAATGGAAAACATCAGACTGGATAACGCAAGAGATTGGTCTTGCCGTCGGACAAGGCATGGAGCTGATGATACTCCTCGAAAATGGTGTGCGTAGGCCGGGTAACTTGCAGGGAAATCACGAATATATTTACTTTGATAGAAATGCACCTGAAAAAACATTTAAGCAGATCCTTCAAACGATAAGTTCGCTAATGCCCAAGGCATCGGTTTCTACTGCGGAGACTATAAAACCCGACACTGAACGAGGACCCACCGAGCCGGAAGATCAAGAGGAGCGGGTTGACTTGTTGGAGCCAAAAAGTAACTGGACCAGGCAAAAGTTCGCGTTTGCTTTTTTGCACGCTATTGCAAACCACAACGCTGGCACCGCCAAAAAAATAGATATGGCTTTCCTTGCCTCCGCGCATGCACAGCAACCCGATGAGCTCGAAAGTTGGGAAGCGGTTAAAGAGCGTCTCCGCCTTAAGTTTGGAGAGGGAGGGAAACTTTCCAACCTAGAAAATTTTGCCAAGATTCACAAACAGAATTCCGATGTTCACCGATACCTTGCTTTGGCCTATCGTGATTACGATCAACACATGAGGGCAGCCGAATATTTTGAACTTGCAGCAGAGTTGACGGATTCAGATAAAGAAAAGCTGGAGAACTACGGTGAGGCTGTCCTTGCCTTAATTGATTCTGGCGAGAATGTGAAAGCGCGCTCCTTAATTCAGAAAATAAAAATGCTGGCATGCAGCATCAAGAATGACGGTGAGCAACTCCTGATCGACACATTGAGACAGATCGCAGAAAAACAGGGAAACAACGATGCTGTTTTTGGTCTCTATGAATGTATTTTACATCTCGTGCCGGATGATGCGGACGCTAGATTCAACCTTGCCTATGGCTATTCCAAAGCTGAACTTGAGGATGTATCTTTGTTTCACTACTTGAGAGTTCGTCATCCCAGCCGGGATAGCGATGTATGGAATAACCTTGGAGTCCAGTTTGATCATTTTGGTCTTGTGTCCAAGTCAGTTGTGGAATATCGAAAGGCTGAAAAATCGGGTGAGACACTGGCCATGAGTAATCTAGCTTTCAAATTCCTTGAGCTTGGATTTCTCCAGGAGGCGGAAGATATCTGCAACAAAGCCCTGGCACTTGATAATTGCAACAAAAGAATCAATCAAGTTCTTACAAGAATTAAAGAAATACCCGAGGAGGAGGCAAATAAACAAGAGGAAATCACTAGCAAAGGATTACCGCTTAGCGAATTCTTCATGCGCTTTGGGCGTGCATTTATTCAACCCGATTATTTGGACCATACGGGGCTTTGGCAAGGCCCTGACTGTGAGCTAAAGATAACCATAGCGAAGGGAAAATTTGTAGCTATGGGGGAGTATGAAGGGAAACATTCAGGGTTGAGCCTTGCTAACGGCTTACTTGGAACCAGCACATACAATTCAACCCCACTCATAAAACGTTTTCAGATAAAAATCGAAGGCAGCGTCGAAGGGAAGTCCATAAGGGGCACCATCCGGCGCGATGAGACGGGTAAAGAGGCATCACCGCCCTCAGTATTAATGGATGGAAAAGAATCTACGGTCTTGATAGCTCTGTCAGATTCAATGCGTCAAGCGTACATCTACGAACCAGGAAAACCAGACACTCAGAAATTCTATCAACTCAACTGTATCGGCTAGACACTAAGTTGAACGGGGCTCACGCTCTCTCGCAATCACAATCCCGCATTGGCTGATTGATTATGGACACATCAAACACGACCACTGTCACACCAGTCCGTAATCTACTCGCTAAGCTACCGAAACAGGCTGGATTGAATAAAAGGAGCAAGCAATGAGATATCCGATTGCCATTGAACCCGATGACGCCACGCACGCGTTCGGCGTGGTCGTTCCTGATTTGCCAGGATGCTTCTCCGCAGGCGATACGCTGGATGAAGCGGTAGATAACGCCAAAGAAGTGATGGAGTTGTGGCTGGAAACGGTGATTGACGACGGCGGGGCCGTGCCCGAGCCGCGCAGCATTACCGAGCATCAAGCCGATCCAGAATTTTCCGGGTGGGTGTGGGCCGTGGTGACAATCGATCTAGCTGAGCTATCCGACAAGGCCGAGCGCGTAAACGTGACCTTGCCCGCCCGGGTGCTGCGCCGAATCGATGCTGCGGCTAAAGCAGCGGGCGAATCGCGCTCGGGATTTATCGCGCATTTGGCGCTCAAGGCGTAGAACTGATATCAGGCGGACTTCCCTAACAAAGTTGAGATCGTGCACTTGGCGCTCGACATAACGTACTAGGTAGACCGGCTTCCGCAAGCGCCCCTCGATCAAACCCAGGCCCAGTTGAAGGGTATTTCAGCACCGGATGTACGGGTCAAGCTCAAACGACGAACGGGCATTTCAGCCGTGACACGATACTAGCCCTGGCGCGTGCGTCGCTTGACGACGAACCCAACCAGCCCCAGCCCGGCCAGCAGGCTGTAAGCGATGGCAGGCTCGGGAACTGCGCTGATATGAACCGCTGGCGAGTTTATCCAAACAGGTGCAGAGGCGGGCGCGAGGTTGATGCGCAACGCGGCATCCTCACCCGCTGCCGCCAGTAACGGATTAAAGGCTGCATCCCACAACAGCGCAGCAAAGCTGGTGCCGCTGCCTGCGGTCAGCGGGGCATTGATATCCAGCGTGAAGGCGATGTGGCTGCCAAATACCAGGCTTTGCAGCCAGGCATTCAGCGCGTCGGTGTTATCCAGCACCAGCACGCCGGACAAGCTGCCGCTAACTGCGCCATCGGCCACTCCGCCGCCCATTGAAGCATCGGTGCTGAAGTGGCCGATTTGCATCTGCACGGGCTGGGCATCGCTGGCCCCCGGGTTGAGTTGCAAATCCAGCGAGCCGCTTATTCCGGCGAGCGACGAGGTGTCGATGTCGATCTGCCAGGTTTCAGCGTGGGCAGGCAGCGCAAGCGTGATGCCCAGCGTGATGGCTAGCAGGGTGTGTTGAAACAAAGTGGACTTAAGCACGGTGATCTCCGGGTAAATTTAAACGCCACCGTTCCAGACTTGCGTCTGATACGAAACGGGCTTGCGTTGAGGATTGCTAAACGTGACGGTTACGGTCGCAGTGCCTCCCGCAGCCAGTGCAGACAGGGTTATGAAAGGCTGGCTGTAAAACACCCCTTGCGCATTGGTCAGCACGATGCTTGGATCGAGGTTGGCCAGCACCAGCTTGAGCGGCGTGGTAAGCGCCTGGGTACCCGTATTGATCACCTTCACCGTGCCCGTGTACAGCCCGGTATTGCGGTTGTAGGTGAGCCCGCTTGCGGTGGTCGTCACTTTGCTGGTCAGATTTGAAAACAGCGGCTGCACGGCTTGCTGCTGCGGCCACAACGGCGTGGCGGCACTGTCGGTGATGCGGGCAGCGCCCGGCGCGTTGACCCGGCCTTGGGTCAACAGTTCGGTTAACAATTCCTGCACCAGCCACCCGGCGCTAGTGGCGGGGTTCACTAGCGGGACAACATTGATAAACCCGGTATAGCTGCATAGCACATTTGAGCCGTCCGTCGGACGCTGGCAACCCGCGACACTGAGGCTATCGGTCGGGTTTATCGCGCCCCCCGCCGTGCGGGTCATCGCTTGTACGCGCGCCCCATCGTTAGCAGCAAGATTAACTTGCAGATTCACGCCGGCCCAGCCATCCGCCCAACCGCCATGCTGCGAAAATGCATCGCGCGAAAACACGCCAGTCAGATTGCTCTCGACCACTTCTTTCAAACGTGCGCCGCTGACGGTGCCGGTTGCCATGCTATAAGGCACGGGGAAGTAGCGGTAGACGTCTTCAATCGTAACGTTACCCTGCGCCACATGGCCATCTTCGTATTGCATACCGGGTGCCAGCACCGCGTCGAAACGAAACCCCGGTGTGAGGCCAAGATCGGTGCCTGCGTATCCGCGCAATGCTTCGCTCCAGGCGTCGTTAAACGATGACTCGAGTGCATTGCGGCGATCCAGCGGCGCCGCCATATAGCCTACAACCGTGTTGATCGGCTGAGTGAGCTTTAACGTGATCGCGGGATTGGGCAATGCGATAGGCGTATCCAGCTTGCCATCATGATTCGCATCGGCGAGGAATGGTGCACGCGCGGTGGTGACTAATGCCTGCAGCGTCGCGTCCTCAGCCAATGTGGGGGTAACCGGCAGCATGGTCCAATTAAAGGTAGGTAACTTGCCTGGCTCGACCGTTACCAGCATGCGCCCGAGCCAGCCGTCGTTCCCTGCCTCAACCACACGCGCGCCACTTTTTCCCAGCAGCGGTTCAAATATCGCCTCGTGAGTATGGGCTGAGAAAAACACGTCCACGCTGCCGACGTTAATCACGTCGGCAAGTCGCGCGTCCTTGTGAATGCCAAGTTCGCTCATCACCACCACGAGTTGGGCACCGCTTGCACGCAGTTGTGCAGCATTGGTATTCACGTAATTGAGATAGGCCGCTTCACCCGCCAAAAAACTCATGCCTGCGGCCAGCACGCTATCCATTTCGGGCACGATGTCGGACGTGATGCCAATGAAGCCGACTTTTACACCGTCGATGATGAGGGTTTTAGTGGCAGGCATCAGCGGTTGTCCCGAATTGCTCCCGGTCGTCAAGGTGACATTCCCGCCCAGGTTAGGAAAGGTGGGACGTTTAATCGTCCCTGCCGACGCTTCCAGCAGGCGCTTTTCGGCCGCGGTGGGTGAGCCGTAACGCAGCCGCGTCACCGCCGGGCTGTAGCCAAAATCCCAGTTGCCCGGCACGCCGATGTCCACGCCCAGTGCATTCACCGGGTCGACCACCGCATTGCCGTTGGTATATAGGGCCTCCACGCCGCCGTGATAAGTGTCGCCAATATTCATCAGCACACTCGCCGGATAAGCGGCCCGCTGCTGTTTGATAAGCGTGGCCAGTCGGGCGAGCCCGCCGCGCTCTGCCAGATGCATGCTAGCGCCCGGTTGGCCCGCGGTATCCGAAACGAGATCGGCATGGGGGGTCAGATGGGCGTGAAGGTCATTGTGATGCAGGAATGTGACGGTGGCAGCCTGCGCCATTGCAGCGGAAAGGCTGGTGAGCACAAAGATGACGGGAACAATACAGGCACGGGACATGGTTTTTTCCTTATTTGTTTAGAGTCTGCATTCACCAGATTAGACCGCCGTTAAATGCGATGACGGCGGCCGGGTTTACCACGACTCTGTTAAACGGTACTGCCGTAATTTTTGGCAGCGTTCATCCGGTTTATCCGGTGGAAGGAGTATCCCGCTCCACTGTGATCGCGCGATGTCGCAGCCATGACAACTTGCAACAATCTGTGACAATCTGTGACAGGCATTCGTCATTCCGCGCGCCGGTGGTAGGCAAGCCCAACTAGAGAATGCGCGATTTCACGGCCGGTGGTAGGCTTGCCCGATGGAAAATGCGCGCCTCTTGATTGTTGACGATGACTGCGAGCTCTCAGCCATGTTGTCTACCTATTTTCAGGAACAGGGCTACCGCGTTTCGGTGCTCGACCGCGGTGATGCGCTCGACGCCGCATTGGCGCGCAATACCCCCGATTTATTGATTCTTGACGTAATGCTGCCCGGAGAAGACGGCCTGTCGATTGCCCGCCGACTCGCGGGCACATTGCCTATCCTGATGCTGTCTGCGCGCGGCGAAGAAGTGGACCGCATTCTTGGGCTTGAATTCGGGGCTGACGATTACCTGGCCAAACCTTTCAATCCCCGCGAGTTGCTGGCCAGGGTGAAAGCCCTGCTGCGCCGCACACGTACGCCGCCTGCCCACGACACGCTGCGCTTTGGCGAATACGTGCTCGATATCGCCCGCCGCACACTGCATAAAAACGAGTCTCCGGTAATGTTGACGACAGCTGAGTTCGCGCTGCTGAAAGTGCTCGCGAGCTATCCGGGCCGCGTGTTTTCGCGCGACGATCTGGTCACCGCCGCCACCGGGCCGGATCGGTTGCCGTTCGATCGTTCAATCGATGCCCGCGTCGCGCGTTTGCGTCGCAAACTGGGCGACTCGCCCAGCGCCCCCCGCTACATCCGTACTATTTGGGGCACGGGTTACGTGTTCACCGGACACGACATTTGAACTCCCCTTCTCTCAAAAGTTGTGTCGCCTCTACCTTCGTTACGTGGATCGCTGCCTTCCAGATTGCGGTGATTGCGCTGTCGGTCTGGTGGGTAGGCTGGCCGCTGCTGCGTAACGCGTCCAACGACTTCGCCGCGTTGATCACGCTATCTGCACAAACCTGGATCGAGCTGCCTGCCAGTCGGCGGCCTGCTTTACGCGCCGCATTGCAATCCGAACATAATCTGCAATTGGTTGCAGCCTCCGAACCCCTTACCCCTCGCAGAAGTTATTTGCCCTTTATTTATTTACTGCAACAAAAACTCACCGCGCTAACCCGCCACCCCGCCACCGTGGTGTGGGACGAAACGCGCCAGCGCTACGCCGCCGATATTCAGCAGAATGGCGTGCATCTTCGATTTTTATTTCAGCCCCAACGCATTGGCACCAACCCGTTGCTCGCGATGATCGTGATTCTGGGCTCAGGCGTCGCGCTTGCATTGTTGGTGGCCCACCGAATTTCCGAACGCTTGACCGCGCCGCTGATCCATCTGGAGTTGGCTGCGCAGGCTGTCGGACGAGGCCAGACACCCGCGCTGCCCGCGCAAATCGGCGTGGGCGAACTTGACGGGCTAAGCCGCGAATTCAATCTGATGGCCAAACAGGTTCGCGCACAGGCGCACACGCGCACCACGATGCTGGCAGGCGTGTCGCACGATTTGCGCAGCCCGGTCACGCGCATGCGCATGGCGGTCGAGCTAGCGCGCGCGCATCCGCAGTCTGATCGTTTGGACGACATGGAGCGTTATCTGGAACAAATGGAGCAGATGATCAGCGACTTTATCGATTACAGTCGCGGCACCAGTCAGCGACCGCCCGCGCCGCTGGCACTCGCGCCCTGGCTCGCGCGTCTGGCCGCGGAACACCACGCGGAATATCTAGGCTGTGAGGCGCTCACCGTGCAAACCGATGCGCCCGCACTTGAGCGCATTCTCGCCAACCTGCTGGAAAATGCCCGGCGTTATGCGCCCGAGAGCGTGCCGCAACTTCGCTGTGTTCGCGAAGAAAAGGCTATTCATATCGATGTGCTGGATCATGGTCCCGGCATTCCAGCTGCGGAGCTGGAGCATGTCTTCGATCCGTTTTACCGCATCGACAGCGCACGTAACAGCAGCGGTAGCGGGCTAGGGCTATCCATCGTGCGCGAAATTTGCCGCGTCCACGCCTGGCGCATCCAGCTGAGTAACCGGCCCGGCGGGGGCTTACAAGCGCGGCTGAGCCTGCCCGAGCTTTCGTGATCTTGCACCCTCAAGCTTCAGGTTGACGCGATACCTGAGAGCGGCGCCATGGTGTATCCTACTCATTCAACATTTATCGCTAGGGGTCTCCAGCTGAACGGAGTGAGACACACCCTTGGAACCTGATTCGGGTCATGCCGACGTAGGGAAGCGGATAGCCAGCAGCACGGACTTCCTTCCCGCGTATTTTTACAGAAGGAGTCATCATGAACGCACCCATCCCCGCCACTCTCGCCAAGCGAGCCACCGAGTTTTCGGCCGCCACCGCGCACGTCGATGAACTGGCGGTAAAGCCGCTGCCCAATTCGCAGAAGATTTATGTGCAGGGCAGCCAGCCCGATATCCGCGTGCCGATGCGCGAAGTGTCGCAGTCGGACACGCCGCTGATGTTTAGCGGCGAGACAGGCGCGGGCGGCGCTGGGGCGCGCTCGGAACCCAATCCGCCGATTTATGTGTATGACTGCTCGGGGCCGTATACCGACCCGGCGGCAAAAATCGATATCCGCACCGGCCTGCCTGCGTTGCGCGCCCCGTGGATTGCTGCGCGCGGTGACACCGAAATGCTTGCGGACTTGAGCTCGGAATATGGCCGACAACAGGCCGCGAATCCGGTGCTTGACGCGATGCGCTTTCCTGAACTGGCGCGCACGCCGCGCCGGGCGCTGGCCGGGGCGAACGTCACGCAGATGCATTACGCACGCCAAGGCATCATCACGCCGGAGATGGAGTTCATCGCGATCCGCGAGAACAACAACCGCGCGGCCTATCTGGAGTCGCTGAAGGCCACCGGCCCAATGGGCGTGAAGCTCGCCGCGCTGATGAACCGCCAGCATCCCGGGCAGAGCTTTGGCGCCTCGCTGGTTGAAGAAATCACGCCCGAATTCGTGCGCGACGAAGTGGCACGTGGTCGCGCGATCATCCCCAACAACATCAACCATCCTGAATCCGAGCCGATGATTATCGGCCGCAATTTTTTGGTCAAGATCAACGCCAACATCGGCAACTCGGCGCTCGGTTCCAGCATTCAGGAAGAAGTCGAAAAGATGACCTGGGCGATCCGCTGGGGCGGCGACACGGTGATGGATTTGTCGACCGGCAAAAACATCCACGAGACGCGCGAATGGATCATCCGCAATTCGCCGGTGCCCATTGGCACCGTGCCGATTTATCAGGCGCTGGAAAAAGTCGATGGCAAAGCCGAAGACCTGACCTGGGAAATGTTCCGCGACACGCTGATCGAGCAGGCCGAGCAGGGCGTCGATTACTTCACCATCCACGCCGGCGTGCTGTTGCGCTACGTGCCGCTGACTGCCAACCGCATGACCGGCATCGTCTCGCGCGGTGGCTCGATCATGGCGAAGTGGTGCCTCGCGCATCACAAGGAGTCGTTCCTCTACACGCACTTCGAAGATATCTGCGACATCATGAAGGCTTACGACGTCGCGTTTTCATTGGGCGACGGCCTGCGCCCCGGCAGCATTTACGACGCCAACGACGAAGCGCAACTCGGCGAACTGAAAACGCTCGGTGAATTGACGCAAGTCGCTTGGAAGCACGACGTGCAGGTGATGATCGAAGGCCCCGGCCACGTGCCGATGCAGCTGATCAAGGAGAACATGGACCTGCAACTCGAACAGTGCCACGAGGCGCCGTTCTACACCCTAGGCCCGCTCACCACCGACATCGCGCCCGGCTACGACCACATCACCTCGGGCATCGGCGCCGCGATGATCGGCTGGTACGGCACCGCGATGCTGTGCTACGTGACGCCCAAAGAGCACCTCGGCCTGCCCGACAAGGACGATGTGAAAACCGGTATCATCACCTACAAGATCGCCGCCCATGCTGCGGACTTGGCCAAGGGTCACCCCGGCGCACAGATTCGCGACAATGCCTTGAGCAAGGCGCGCTTCGAATTCCGCTGGGACGACCAGTTCAACCTCGGCCTCGACCCGGACAAAGCCAAGTCTTTCCACGACGAAACTCTACCCAAAGAGTCCGCCAAAGTCGCGCATTTCTGCTCGATGTGTGGCCCGCATTTCTGCTCGATGAAAATCACTCAGGACGTGCGCGAGTTCGCGGCGAAGCAGGGTTTGTCCGATGCGGACGCGTTGACCCGCGGCATGGAAATCAAAGCGGTGGAATTTGTGAAGCAGGGGGCCGAGGTTTATCGGAAGGTTTGAATGCCATAAGCAAAGCTCAACCTTTCTTGCAGCGAAGCCCTGAGTCATAATGAGTGCGATGGCAAACCTTGAAATCAATTTGGAAGAGGAGTTTCAACATCTTCCGCAAGCTCCAATTGTGGAGGCAGTGATTGATATTCGGGCGCGTTCGACTGCCACGTTTAACGAGGAGTCACTAAGACCGCAGGTAGAAGCTGCGCTCACTGGCTATCAGTTTCTGGACTCCCATCAAGAGCTTCAGCATGAAATCAAACTGGAAGACGGACAGGCTTCAAGCCAGATTATTCGTTTTGACTGGAAAGGATTGCGCTTTCAATCGGACGATAAGAAACACATCGCACAATTCAATCGTGATGGATTTGTTTTCAGTCGGCTAGAGCCTTACCAGGACTGGCCGCAGTTGCACGGCGAAGCAATGAAGCTTTGGGAGGTTTATCTTGAACTTGCCACGCCGGTAGCAATCGATAGGTTGGGTTTGCGTTTTATCAATCGAATTCAGCTGCCCATTGGTGAGTTCCAGTTTGAAGACTATATGAAATCAGCACCCCAGCCCCCGCAAGGACTGGATTTGCCGTTTGCCGGTTTTATGCATCAAAATACACTTACGGTGCCTAACCAACCATATGTCATTAATATTGTGAAGACGATACAACCCCCTGCGGTTGATGAACGTTCAGGAGCGGCTTTGATTCTGGATATCGACGTGCTGACCACCCAAGGATATGAGTTAGATGATGGGACGGAATTAAGGCAGCATTTATTGGAAATGCGGTGGCTAAAAAACAAGGCATTCTTTGGCAGTATTACTGACAAGGCTTGGACATTATTCAAATGAGTATAAGGATCGAAAAATGACAACAATGACGGTTTCTCCATTTGGGGCGCTGTCTTCGCGCGGTACGAGTGCGACGGCCGAATTTATCGCTAAGCAAGCTCAGGAGCGACGCCAAAAATGGTTAAGCAGCTATACGTTTGGACAGCAGCTGAGTGTGTCTGTCAAAGAACTCCACCAAATTTACCAGGAATGTAGCCTGACAAACTGGGATGGCTATGAAGCCATGCCAATTGTAATCGAGACATATGAGTTGGCTTATCAGTTTTTGGAAGCATTGCCATTAGGTACGCCTGCCCCAACTCTCGGTGCAGAGCCCGACGGACATATTACTTTCGAGTGGTTTCAATCCCCGCGCAGAATGCTGTCTGTCAGTATCAGCCCGGAGGGTGACCTCCATTACGCGGCTTTGTTGGGCAGCAGCACACATTATGGAACTGAGCCATTTTACGGAGAAGCACCTGGTACGATCCTGAATATTATCCGCCGCATCTCGGCCGCATGAACGTTCAAACCGCAGTTACCGCCGACGAGCAACTGGCTCGGTTTGTCCTTTTTAGCAAATGGTTTCGGTCCGATGCAACGGTCAGGCCCGAAGCGTTTATGCCTCACCCTTATATGGACCTTTCGGTTACACGCCACCAATTACTTTCTGAACATGAGATTTGGGCAATAGGCCGAGGCGTTGCCGGCGTTCGAGAGGCGACTCTTTACGGGCGCGCTGATATTCGCGCATCTGATGTTTTGCGACAATCGCTGGACGTGAAATCTGCACCCGTTCCAAATAACCCGAGTCACGCAAATATCATCGGGTGGCCTGAGCAAAAACCTGCACAGAAAATTATTGCCTTGCAGTTGGCGGCTGCTGCCAAGTATCGCGGCATACCTTAAGGTTTACGGAAAGCTAGATGCACACCCTGACCGTCAGCGAAGCAGGCGCCAATCTGAACCGGCTTATTGATGAGACAACAGAGTCTCATGAGCCCGTCATTATTTCCGGGAAGCGCAGTAGTGCTGTATTGATTTCTGCAGAAGACTGGAGTGCCATTCAGGAAACCTTGCACTTGCTTGCGGTGCCCGGCATGCGCGAATCGATCAAGGCGGGTATGGCTGAGCCTCTCACAAAAAGTGCAAAAGAACTTAAGTGGTGAGTTGGGTCGTTGTATATGCCAAGCATGCATTGAAAGACGCCAAAAGCTTGCTGCAAGCGGTCTCAAACCCAAGGCACAGGAACTGCTTGCTGTGCTGGCCAAAGATCCATTCCAGAATCCGCCACCTTTTGAGAAACCGGTCGGCGATCTAGTCGGCGCTTATTCGCGTCGCATCAATATTCGGTACCGCATCGTGTACGAAGTCTTTTCTAAAGAGAAGACCGTTCGTGTTCTGCGGATGTGGACGTTCTATGAATGGGAAGGCTAAGCGAGCGGTCTCAGTAATGATAGCGCAACTGCGCGATCATCAACGCATCATTTTCAACGCGATACACCATGCGATGCTCGTCAGTAATTCGACGCGACCAAAATCCTGAAAGCGCATGTTTCAACAGCTCGGGTTTGCCCACGCCGACGAACGGTTCACGCTGGGTCTCGCGTATTAGTTTGTTGATGCGCTCTACCATGCGCTTGTCCTGCTTTTGCCAATACAGATAATCTTCCCACGCCTCGTCGGCAAAAATCAGCTTCACTTGGCAAGCTTACGCTCGGTCCCTTTTCCGGCGTTCAGTTGTGCGGCAGCGGCAAGAATACGCTTGGCGTTGGCAGGCGTGCGCAACAAATAAGCGGTTTCTTCGAGCGCCTGGTAGTCCTCCAGCGAGAGCATCACTACGGACTGTTCCCCATTGCGCGTGATGATCAAGGCTTCATGGTCGTTGCAAACGCGGTCCATCGCGCTCGCGAGATTTGCCCGAACAGTGGTGTAGGTCATTGCATCCATGGCGATTCCTTTGATATGTACGTATTACTGTACATATCAATCGGTGGACTGTCTAGTCCTAGCCACAGCCCATAGGCTACAAACTCACAATCCTGAACTCTATCCGCCGATTACGAGTTCTGCCTTCTGGGGTTTCATTGTCAGCAACCGGCTGCGCGTCGCCCAAGCCGTTCGTGACGATTTTTTCTGCAGCTATACCTTTTTGGATCAAGTAAACCTTGACCGCTTCGGCGCGGGCTCGCGACAGAATCAAGTTGTTGCTTGGGTTGCCTTGATTATCGGTATGGCCAATCACTTCGACCGTTTTGGCGCCCAGGCTGACGATGCGTTGCGCGATTTCATCCAGAATTTTTTTGCTCGAATCCCGGATGTTAGAGCTGCCGGAATCAAACTCAATTATGCGACCCGCCAACGTGGCGTTTAGGTCGGTCTGCGCAGACGTCATAATCGTTAATGCGTCTTTGATGTTGTAGCTGGAGGTGAGATTCGCGGCGATGTTGGTGACGAGTTTTTGGCGCAGCGCCTCGTTGCCGATCTGCCCACGCAGATTGACGGTGGTGCCGCTGACATTGATCTGCCCCTGGCTTATATTTTTGAGATTGTCGTCGAGGATTTTCTCCACATGAGTCGTCCAGTTCGGCGGCGCAATTACATTCCCCACTGCCAACTGATCGACGACACGATTACCATACAAGCCTTTGAGCCGCGTGATCAGTTTTACTTTGCTCGCTTCATCCGGCACCACGCCTGTAACCACGACAGGTTTTTCGGCTTGGGTGGGCTGCACGGGCTCTGCCCAAGCCGTTGTTTGGGTGGCCGTGATGAAGGCGACGAAGAGTTTAATTGCCCAGGAATACTTCATTGAACGTCTCTTTTAATTTGCCAAGGGATAAGTCGGGGTGATCCATATAGCTAATGAGCTTGCGCAAGCCGTAGTTGGATTCGACAAATTGCGCTGTCCAACCGGCTTCGGTCACGTCGATTCGGTAATCGTTTTTTTCATGGCTCATCAATGTATGTAACGCCTTGCTGGACGCCCCATTAAAACCCACGCACAAGTTAGCCGGGTAACTGGGTTTGTTGAGCAGACAAAATTCGGCGGTCATGCAATTGGCAAATCCGCTGATTAGCTCAAGCCAGAATGCGGACACGAAGGGCTGAAAATACACGTCCTTAGGTAGCGGCAAAAACAAGCCTTTATTCAGCGCGGTCCCCCGGTTGGACAATACTGGCTGCAATAGCAGGCCCACTGCCAGCACTGCCTGTTTGATATTGAAGCCGGGGTGTGCAGCAGCCAGCATATTTTGCAGGCTATCGACCGAGGTGGTTTTAAGGAACATCGCGTAATCTGCCCACGCGTCATTTTGCAACGGATTCAGGTTAACCAACCCGTCAGAAAACTGATTGCCGCTGTCATCGCGCTGCGTCATGCCGCGTATCACCCAGTCTCGCGTTTGTGACCATAGCTGGGGCAAATAAAGCGGCAGCGTGGTAAACAATTGCCCTTCCGCGCCCTGCATCTCGGTACTGGCGGCGCAGATAAATGGAAATCTGCGCGAGGAGCTGTCGTGGCTAAAGCCCAGCGTGCCTGCGACCAGATGGCTGGCTTGACTGCCGTGACTGCTGAAGAACGCAAAATCAATGTAGCCATGCTCGTCGTAAATGGTTTTCCAGCGCGGGTCGTTGACCAGCTCTTCCATCGCACCGGACACCCACTGATCGAACACCTTGATAATCGAGGTCGATTTACTGGTGCGCACAAAATCCCCTCGGCTGGGAATTTTGCCAAAAAATAACAGATTGGTCGTCGGAGTATTGAAGTTGATCATGCTGTCACTCCCCGGCGATGGCTGAGGGCAACCGCAGCCCACGCAAACCCTGCGCGCGAGAAGCACCATCCCCCGTTGCGTTAGGGCTACTGATAATCCGGAAATTAGCCTTGACCTGATTCGCGCCATTGGCCCAAGTCATTGCAAAAGCGCCGTCCGCTTTCTTTTCTTTTTTGGCACTGCTGATCATTTTCTCCAGGCCGTAGCGCCCAGGTTCGTTAAAAATGTCCACCGTGCGGCCATCGTAAGTCACCGCGGAGATTTTTACGCCCGGCTCGCCTGCGCTATTGGGCCAAAAGAAGTTCACCCATTTTTGCCCGCCATTGCGGTAACGCAGCACCTGCCCGTCAATCTCAATCGAGTACTCCGACAAGCCAGGTACGGGTTCGGGCAGAATTTGAAAAATGGTCTGCGCCTCTTTGCTGACACCGGAAGCCTGACTGTCTGCCCCGAGTGGCGCGATGTAGTGAGGGAAGGCCGCGATGAATTGCGGCGACAACGCCACGCTCATTTCTGCCCAGGTACGCGGATAAATCATTTCACCTCGGCGCACGATCAGCGCGCTTAATTCTTTGTCCGAGAATTTGGCGATGCTGCCTTCGCTCCCAAAAATCTTCGCGATTTCAGCGCTGGCGGCTTCAACGCGCGAGGTGGGGGCAAAGGGATATTTATCCACCAACGTTTGTTGGAATGCCTCGTAAACCTGGGCGAGCCAAATCTTGTTCAACTCGAGTTCAGTGGGCTTCAGCAGCACCGCGAAGGACTGCATCAACGGGCGCACCAGCATCGGACGCAAGGTCTCTTTGTTGGAATCGGAAATGCCGGTGAGCATTTGCTCGTCCACGTAACGTAACGCTTCGGACAGCTCCGAGCCTGAAGAAAAGGTTTGCTGCACTAAGGCCTTGGCGCCGGGGCCGATGTCGCCTGCGTTTTTTAGTTCATTGAAACGTGCCGCCACCTTTGCCAGCAGCTTTAGGTAGCCTCTGAATAGACTCGCATCAGGGTTGTCCGAACGCGACACCATCATATGGGCCACCGCGGCGAACTCTTTGCCGATGGGGCCCATTTTGATTTGCGCGTTCGTGTCACTGCTCAGATTGACATCAAGATTCACACGCGCAGGTGATGCGCGAGAGAACAAACGTTTGATCCATTCCCAGACGCCTTGCTGAGCATTTTTCATGCTTTCGTTTAACAAGGAGGGGTTATCCCAGACCGTTTCGCGATAAATCGTATCCATCAACTTGTTGATGGGCGAGCTACGCGGGTTGCCCAAACGATTGAGCTCTTCCAGAGCCTGATTGAAATCCTTGAATTCAAGAACGGTCACGCCCTTGACGAATTTCGACCATTCTTTAACGTACTCGGCCTTGTACATTTCGGTCAGCAGTTTCTCGACCTGCTCGGGGCTGCCTTCCAGCGTCAAGTCGTCGCGAACAGAAGTTTTGAGTACCCAGTCATTGGTCCGCTGCTCTTTATTGGCGGCGTCTTTAATCGCCTGTTGGACGTAGTCTTTCCAGGCACCGCTGGTAAACGCGCCAGAAACCACATAGCTGCCAGCCAGCACGCCTTTATTCTCTTCGCCAACAATGCGGGCCACCGTGACGGCAGGAAAACGCGTGGATGCACGCAGCTTGATTTCGGCATACACACGCTCGCGCGCCGGCACACCCTTCACCACATTGCGTAGCGTGTCGCGCGTTTGATCGACCAGCGCCAGACGTTGCTCAATAATCGGAAAGTCCGGCTCGCCAATCTGCGCGAGAAAAAATGTCAGCACGCTTTCCGCCTGACGTATCGCCAATTCGCGCGACATCGTGCCGCGATTATTTTCGACCCAGTTGCGCCAGAACCGGGTGATTTGATCATTCAGATGACCACTATCCAAATGCTCGTGGCTGGACAACATGATGTAGGTCTTAAGCGCGTTGTATGCATCGTCCATATTGGCGGGCGAGGATTCTTTGTACTTGCCTGCTTCCGCCTGGGTGGCTGCGACAGCAGCCGGTGCCGCAGTTGGGATCACGCTAGCCGTTGGCACGGATGCGGTCGAACCCATCGCAGCGGGCGCGCCTACTGCCGGGGATTCAGCCGACGCAGCGGGCTTAAGGCGAGTTGCGTTGGCATTCACATCGGCCAGAAAACTTTCCAGATCCGAAGCGACCGGCTTCAATAAAATTTCGCGGATGCCAGAAAAATATTCGTTGCGAAGTTTGGCTTCGAGCTTATCGCCCTGATACAAACCCAGCCCCAGACTAAAGGGCGTTGCCTCACGAAAATGCCGTAGCTGTTCAAGCCGATCCTGCAAAATCAGCATCGACTCAAAACGTGAGGCTAAGTCGATTTTTCCTTCCTGTAGTTTTACGATGCGTTGCAAATCGGCGTCGACGTTGGCGAGCAATTTCTGGTTATTGAAATACGACCAGGTCCACCCACCCAGCAGAGTTGCCAGCAACATCGCCGCACCAAAAAAAGCGACTAAACGCAGTTGGCGTTTACGTCGCGTACTGTGCTGACGCACCAAGGCATTATCGGAAAAAATAACTTTCGAGAATAAGTCTTTCAGAAAAAACCCGTGGCTGACGCGCACCTTGGCAGGCACGGCGACAGGGTTCAACGTGAGCGCAAAACGTTTCGCAATTTTTTCCGGGATCTGGCTGACGGCTGTGCCTTCTTGCACCGCGCTGGTGAAATAAAATCCGCGAAACACAGGCTTGTACTGATAGGGGTTTTCTTCAAAAAGCGTGGCAATAAACGCACGCAATGCGGGCTGGATGGCTGCAAACTCATACGGAAAAGTCAGCAAACCCGGCGACATCGCATGGCCGCGGTTGGCCGACATATGGGCCACGCTCATTTCGCGCAGGCCTTCGTATAATTCTTCAAAACGCTCGTCAAAACTGGCGACCGGGTCGATTTTGCTGTCGGGGTTATAAGCCAGCGTTGAGCCCCAGACGCGCTCGCTTTCAAACTTGTCGGCGTCGGCAAAAAAATCGACGAAGCCCGCGATCAAATCCACCTTGGTAAACAGGATGTAGACCGGGGCGTAAATTTCCAGATTGTCGGTCAACTCCTGCACGCGCTGGCGCAGATTTTTAGCCAGATTGATCACGTATTCCGGCTTGTTTTGCGTCAGTTCGGCAATACTGGCCGCAATCACAATGCCGTTGATGGGTGCTTTGGGGCGCGTTTTCTTTAACAAACTTAGAAAACCCAGCCATTCTTTGCGGTCCTCTTCGTACACCGAGTAACGCCCGGCGGTATCAAGCAAAATACCTTCGGTGGTAAAGAACCAGTCGCAATTGCGCGTGCCGCCAATGCCCTGAATGATATTGCCGACCTTGTCGGAAAACGGAAAGCGCAAACCCGAGTTCACAATCGCCGAACTCTTGCCCGCTGCCGGGTTGCCTATCACCATGTACCAAGGCAATTCATATAACGCCGCGCGCCCGGTCAGGTCGCCGAGCTTGGAAGTTTTAATGGTTTTGACAGCCTCGTGCATACGCTCACGCAACTGTTCGATTTCTTCGCGTCGGTCATCCTGCGCATGGCTGACGGCCTGGTCTGCCTGCTGGTCCATCATGTTCGCAATTTTGTCGGACGATTTGCGCGCCTGACGCCGCCGCCACAGCCATACCCCTGCCCAGATCATCAACGCGACCACGGCGACGACGCCGGTCCAGATCAGGCCTACCTTGAACACCCGCGTTGACAGGAAGGTAAACGCTACCAGCAGCACCACGCCGATAAATGACCAAAAACGCCGGTCGCGTAGCCAGTATGAAATTTGTCTCATTTTTTTATCAACCTAATCACTTTTAGTCACTGCTTAAATTTTTTGCTATTGCGGGCATCACCGACATCAGCGCGCGCCATGTGGCATGCTGGTTGGCACAATATAAAACCGGACCGCGACGCTCATCAGCCATCGCAGCTGCCAGCACTAAAGCGAGCAGACTTCCGGCTGAGTCGCAGTCACCTACCTGCTCGCCGACGCACATCACGTCTTCAATAAAATCGAGCTGCGGAAGGCTATCGGTTACCCATCGGCCCAACTCAATGGCGCGGCCATTGTTCAAATCGGCGCTGGTCGTTAAACCTAAAAATGGTGGGCCGGACTCACTCAACGCGGCGGTTTGGTCGGCTAACATTTCAGTCAACAATTCGGCCGCAATCGTGCCTTTGGCATCCACCGGCTTATTGCGCTGCGCGAGTGTTAAACGTGACAGCTTCGCTATGGGCTCCAACTGCATGCTCGGGTCAGGAGGGGTTTTGGCGAGCACCATGCCACAAGCCAATTCGCCGATCACTGCCCCCCCTTTGGACAGGCGATCCGCGAACTGTGCATCGTGGTCCAGCCGATGGTTTAATAAATCCCCATCGAGCCACGAGACCGCACTTAACACCAGCAACCATTCGCTGGCCGCTGCGTCGCTCACGGGTTGTTGCCATGCCTGCAAACGGCGCAAATATTCAATCTCGTTTTCCGGCTGAATTGTCTGCAGTGCAATAGCTTGATCAGGCCAGCCTGCGGTTTTTAGCCACTCGGACACATCCGCTTGAATCAGACTGATTTCAGCCGCCGTCAAAAAAGTCGGCAGCACTATGTGAATACTTAAGCGTGTAGGCATGGCCCCGCGTGAGGCCTTGGCCGTATCGCCGATGGGCGCCGTATTCTGCCCGGATTGCCCGCGCCATTCGGGATGCAACTGCACCCCCATGTGTTGAGGATGAGCGCCGCCCATAACCTCAGCACTCGGTGCCGCGCCATGCGTCACGCTATCCAGCTGTTGATAAATTTTCTCCAGTAATGCACGCGTGCGTAACAGCGTTACACGCGTGTTGACGTGCGCCTCAACCAGCTCCAGCGAATTAACCCGCGCAGCGCGCACCCCGTAGCCCATCTCCTGCGTGATCTCCTGATCAATCCCTGCGCGTGTTTTTTGCTGCATGACAGCCTCTAAATATTGCGTGCCTTCATCGCCAAAATGTGTGCTCACTGCGGCTGCAATTATATAAACCGGGGGACTTACTTCGGCGTTGATTGCCTTACCCCCAGCAGTAACGATGGCAGCGGTAGAGGCTTGGCTATTTACCGGTGACTTGAAAAATCGAAAAGCTTTTTTGGAGGCGGCCCAAACCATTCGCAACAACAAATAGCCCAGCAGCAGCGCCACGGGCAAAATCAAAAAATAAATCAGTAAATCCTCAGAAGACACGACATGGTCGGTGTACTTCCAATAGGCCACTATCACCAGCCAAACAACGCCTACGAATAGCAACAACTTGCCGAGAAAAACCAGCGTACGCTTAAACATCGGCACTCAGCTCAGCAGGCAAGCCCGCCCTCAATCGCTAGCCGTAGTAAGCGTTTGGCTAGAGATCAGAACCGCGCCACAAGCTGTTGTATCGCCGTGCCGGGCGACGGGCTTTCCGTCCACCAGCATGTTGGCATCACCGGTAGCAATCACGGTGGTGCCATGTCCTCTTTTTGGGCAGGTCACCGCGTCGCCCACGCGTGCGATGGGGATACCATTAATGGTCGCCGTGGGCGCGCCTTGTATTACTTTGCCACCATGATTGGTCGCGTCACCCAAAACAATAATTGGTCTTGTCACACCCTCTCCTTACTAAATAGGTCTTAGCCCCACATTGCAGACTGATTATTTGGCCGAGCTCATATTGGTTTTATCTTTAGCGTTATCTCTTTTCATCAGGCGCAGCATCCCCTCCAATAATTTTTCATCTGGATCCCCGCTCGCGTGTGCGACAGATACGCTCTTTTGTTTGGAGACCGCTGAGTTAGACAGCGTGGTCTCTGCCGGGCTTGCCTTCGCGACTTCGCGATTGGATTTCACCGTGACTTTTTTGACCGCGAGTTTGTCTTTGGTGGACGGCGTAGGTGTTAAAGCTACGTGCGGATGGGCTTGGGCTTTGACGGGATGATCCGCGGCCAATAAAGCCTTAAAAGGGTCTGGCTTTTTGAGTTCGGCTGGCGAGGCTACTGGTCCACTCTTCACCACCTCGATCACCGCTATATCGGCTGGTGTAGCCGTTTTAGCGACAGTTTGCGGGACATGTGGGGTCGTGGCAGGCCCGGTCACCGCAAGCACGGGTGTTTTAACGTTTGTGAGCGGGGCGTGAGTCGATGTGGCAATCCGGGTATCTCCGCCGGATTGCCAATAGCGCAATCCCAACATTCCGGTAATCAGCAGTCCAAAAAAAAGTACGAACGCGCCCATCGGCGAGGGTTTCCTGCGTACTGAAGATTTGCTCACCTCTTTGCCGGTAACCGCAGATAAAATGCTGATCGTTTTATCGGATGAACCCACTGCGGCCACTTCACCAAACAACGAGGGAGGGCCATCCGATGCGGAACCATTACTCTGTCGTGTCATGCTTAATCATCCGATTCTAGAATTGACTTGCAAGTAATTTTGCGAGGTGTATCACCCTGCTATTGTTGCGGCATCTTACCTACTTAATATTTATTGCCCGTTTCACCCATGCTGATTTTCGTCGTCATACTTTATTTCATCCTGATCATTGCTATTTCGTGGCTGGTGTTTGTGCCGGAAAGCCGTCAGCAATGTCTCCATGTTCTGCGCGCTATAGCTACCAAAGTAGTGTGCTTTTTCCAGACGCTGTTGCCTGCAAAATCACACCGCGCTTCCTCCTCCCACGCCGGTTTTCGGATTCATTTTTCATGGCGTCTGCATCGCAAATACCTGATCACAGCGGGGCTTGTACTATTGCTACCCATTGTGGTGGCGATCATTTTTCGCAATCATATTCAGCTGGATGGCTTTTCAGATTTCACCACGCAAAATGATCCTGTCATCACAGCTTTGCTTCAGGGCGAACAGCTCGTCCCCCCTGCCCCGCTGCCCCCTGAGGTATTCACTACAGACGAAATTCAAGCGGAGCGTCCGATGATCAAAAGCGCGAGTCGCGACTGGGTTTTGCTTGAATCCAATTTCCGGCAACTCTTGCTCAGGGCTTACAAAATCATGGAAGAAAAACATGGCTACACCATGGTGTTAATCGAAGGTTATCGCACCCCTGAACGTCAAAATATTCTCGCTTCGCTTGGCCCCCACGTTACCCGTGCCCGCGCTTTTCAAAGCTACCATCAGCATGGACGTGCGGCAGATTCAGGATTCATGCGAGGTGGCAAAGTCGTCATTTCGGAAAAAGACCCTTGGGCCATGAAAGGGTATCAACAGTTTGGAGAAGTGGCAGAATCCGTGGGGCTAACATGGGGCGGGCGTTGGAAGCTAATGGATTTTGGTCACGTTGAATTACGGGGCAAAATATGATGCTTAACCTCCTCCTCATCGCGGTGCAACGCCACCTTAATATCCGCCGACTTAATACGAGCCATCCGGAGAATGCGATGCCCGTAAAAATACGGCGCAATTATCGGATTCAATTCTGACTATCCAAATAGTCTGTTCGGATATCCGAAAGGATTTTCGCTATCAGCAGAATAAATTAAAGCCGTTAATATCCAGCCTTCGACTGTATGTTAAGTTTTAGATAGCGCTGTCTGCTCCATTGCGCAGCGTTTCAATTACCCTCATACGACTCTTGAGCCTTTTCAAAAGCTATGACAGCACGCCCCGCCCCCTTAGGCATCACTGCTGATTTTGCCGCGCTCGCAGACCTGTTTGCTGCTGCTCAGTTCACCGACGCCACCCGCCTTTTTGCCTTCGCCAGTGATGGCCTGCCCGACTTGTTGGTCGAAAGTTTTTGCGGCACAGAAACCCTCTGCGGCCAAGGCGCAGGCGCACAGTGGGTGGTGGACGTATTGTCGATGCAGGCCAGACTCCCTATCCGCAGCTGGCGTTTCAAACAAGCCGCGCTCGGCATTCGCCAAGCCGATGGCTCCACTTCGTGGCGCAGCGGTTATATCCAGTCCATCCAGCAACTCGACGCTGACGGCGGTCTGGCACGCTATCGACTCAAGCTCGTGCCTGGCATTTGGCTGGCCACCCAGGCCCGGCGCAATCGCGTGTTTCAGAATAAGCCTCTCCTGCAAGTCATAGACGAAGTCCTCGCGCCCTACGCG
>JAYWDZ010000318.1:0-9056 GCA_043779595.1 Nitrosomonadales bacterium | reverse complement strand
CGTCAAGCTCTCCAACGATAGCAGCGTGCCGATCAACGACCCGGCGGCAGTGCCCGGCGCAACCGGGCAAATCCGCATCGGCGCATTCGATTTTGCTTCAGGCGGCGGGGCGGTGGGCTACGCGCCACCGCCCAACGGCGGTACCGGCGCGGGCGACATCCTGTTCGATTTCAGCTCGTACTACCAGTTCGCCCTGGGCCGCGAAGGCGGCAGCTTTGACACCACCTTCGCACCGAACGATTTCGAAACGCTGCTGTTGCACGAACTCGGCCACACACTCGGCCTAGTGCATCCGGTATTCGACGGCACCTGCCCGGTGATGCAGGTAGGCGGAAGCTGTTATCCGTTGGTCAACCGCGAACTGAACGCCGACGACATTGCCGGCATCCAGTTTCTCTACGGCGCGGCGCCGGTTCCTGAAGCCGATAACTGGGTCATGTTGCTGGTCGGTCTGGGGCTAGTGGGTTTCGCCGTAACGCGGCGGCGCGACTGAGCTTCCGCGCCGTGCAATGTGAAAGATTCAATGCAGTACCCCGGCCAAGGCCGGGCGAAACTTTTGGGTGAGGGGATGCGCCGACCCCAGTAAATCGAACAAGGCTAGCAGGCTGATGCGGCCGATGTCGTGACGGTAGGACCGACCCTGTTTCGCGAGATGCAGCAGTTCGCTCATGGCCCCTTCAAAATCATCGGCGGCGAGTAATACGGCAGCAAGTTGGTAATGGGCTGCGTAATCGTCCGGCGTCGCCTCAATTCGACTTCGTAGTTCATCTGCGGGTGGCGCATTTAGTGCCGTCGCCGCCAGACTCAGATGCGCATACAGCGGCGCAATGTCTGGCGCCAGACGGGCTTCGGGCGGCAGGCTGTCGAGTAATTTCAGCGCCTGTTCGGTTTCGCCTGCGGCCCACAAAATTTTGGCTAGATCGCGCGGGATCGCGAGCTTGTCCGGTTCGGCCATTGCCGCGTTGGCGAGCAGCATGCGGGCTTGTTCCAGATGCCCCGCGCGCCAGGCTGCGAGGCCTTGCGCGTGCGCGCGGTCCGCGTCACCGGCAATAAAACGATCAAGAATTTCGCGAAAGCTGCTGTCTGGATCGGCACCGTGGATGGTGTGGACGACCTCGCCGCGCAGAAAGAATTTAACGGTGGGCACCGAAGTGACGCTAAAGCGTTGCGCTAATGCGCCCAGTTCGTCGGTATTCAGCATCACCAGCAAAAACTTGCCGTTGTATTCGGTCGCGAGTTTGATCAAGCGCGGCATCAGCATAAAACACGGCCCGGCTTTAGGCGTCCAAAAATGTACTAGCACGGGACCTTTGTGCGAATTTTCCAGCACCAGACGGTTGAAATTGTCCGCACTGGCATCAAAGACAAAAGGCGATAGGCTCATGTTGAGGTGTGATTTGCAAAATTGTCTGTGGCGCGCACAAGCTCGCGGCAAATGCCGGGCTCGAACGCGGAATGGCCTGCATCGTCGACGATCACATAGATCGCTTCTGTCCAGGCACGGGCCAATTCATCGGCATTAACGATAGGGCAAACGGCATCGTAACGGCCCTGTACTATGGTCGCGGGTAAATGGCGAATACGTGAAAGCTGTTCGAGCAAGCTGTTTTTGGGCAGAAAAATTTCGTTTACAAAATAGTGCGCTTCGATGCGGGCGAGTGACAGTGCGGTGTGATCGGCACCAAATGCCGCTACCAGCTTGGGGTCGGGTCGCAACGTGGAACACGCCGCCTCAAACCGGGCCCACACGCGCGCGGCAGGCAAATGAACGGCGGGGTCAGGATGGTTAAGGCGACGGTGGTAGGCGTGCAATAAATCCGCACGCTCTTCTGCCGGAATAAACTCAGAAAGCTCACGCTGGGCTTCAGGGAAGAGGTGCTTGATGCCATATAAAAACCAGTCGATCTCGCTGGGGCGACATAGAAAAATACCGCGCAGTATCAGGCCCAGGCAATATTCGGGGTGCGCTTCGCTATACGCCAATGCGAGCGTGGAGCCCCATGACCCACCGAATACCAGCCATTGGGTAATGCCCAGCTCGGCGCGTAGCTGCTCCATATCCTCAATTAAATGGGGCGTGGTGTTGTCGCGCAATTCACCGTGCGGCGTAGAGCGACCACTGCCGCGCTGGTCAAACAACACAATTCGATAGCGCGCAGGATCGAAGAAACGCCGCTGTATCGGGGAAGTGCCGGAGCCCGGGCCCCCGTGAATAAAAATCACCGGCAGACCATCGGGGTTGCCTGACACTTCCCAATAAATCCGATGAATGCTAGCAGTGGTGAGGAAACCCCGGCTGTGGGGTTCGATCGCAGGGTAAAGCGCTGAAATATCCAACATGAGTGTGTAGTATGGAGGCTGTCTTAGCATAGTATCGCTCACCGCTCTCTCGTACACCTCTCATGTCTACCCCATTTAAATACGCTCACGCTTCCCACCTCGACTGGACCACTGCAGCACAGGACTGTATGACCCAACTCGGCGCTATCCCTGCTGCCGCCACGCTGGGTTTTTTGTATCTCTCCGATAGTTTGAGCGAGGAGTTAGGTGCGATTCTCGATTTCTTTAAAAGCGCGACCGGTGTGTCGCATTGGGTCGGCACCGTGGGAGTGGGGGTATGCGCCACTGGCATGGAATATCTGGAAGTGCCCGCGATGGCGGTGATGCTGGGCGAATTTGCGCCAGCGGATTTTCAGATATTGCCGCTCCAGCGCACGGTGCAGGATATTGCTGCTCTGCCGCTTGAAGAGGCCTATTTCGCGATGGTTCATGGAGATCCCCGCAATGGTCACATGCAGGATTTGATTGAAGCGCTGAGCGCGCGGATGAGCAGTGGCTTTGTGGTCGGAGGGCTTACAAGTTCGCGAGAGGAAATGCCCCAGATTGCTGATATGCAAATTTCCGGTGGACTATCTGGCGTGAGTTTTAGTGCCAACGTACAGTTGGCGACCAAGCTCACGCAAGGCGTGTCTCCACTGGGTCCGCGTCATCAGATTACCGAGGGCAAGAAGAACATTATCGCCACGCTCGATCGTCGGGCGGCACTCGACGTGATGAAGGAAGAAATCGGCGAGGTGCTGGCGCGAGATTTGCGTCGCGCCGCTGGCTATATTTTCGTCGGGCTGCCGGTGCGAGGATCTGACACCAACGACTATTTAGTGCGCAACATTATCGGTGTAGACCCGGAAAACAATCTGGTCGCACTAGGCGAAGAAGTTCAGATCGGCGATGAGATTATTTTTTGCCGCCGCGACCAGGCGAGCGCAGAAGAAGACTTGCAGCGCATGCTCGTTGCGATCAAGCAACAGCTCAACGCGTCGATTCGTGGTGGCGTGTATTATTCCTGTTTAGGCCGCGGCAAAAGCATGTTTGGCACGGCCAATCGCGAAATGGAATTGATCCGTGATGCATTGGGCGATTTTCCGCTGGTGGGGTTTTCTGCCAACGGCGAAATTTCGCACAACCGTCTGTATGGTTACACCGGAGTATTAACCCTGTTCGGCTGATTCAGAAAGAGGAAACTGAAATGACAGTACATGCCATTAACAAAAATGAAGCGCAATTGTTACGTAACGAAATTGAGCTGCTAATGAACGAGCGCGGTCAGCTGCTACAAGTGGTAGGAGCCGCCGCAGTTTTTGTGGCTAATTTGGATACCAGCAAATTGCCCGATGATATGGGCACCATTGAGGCAGCAGAAATGCTCGCCGAACAACTCAACGTGTTGTCTGAAGAAACACTTAAAGATGCGCTGGAGTCGGTGCAGGCACAATTGCAGCCAGAAGGCTGAAACTGTAGTCGAGACAGGTTCAAACGCTAGTACGCTAAAGACACAGAGGGGCCGTGCGTGTTATGCTAGCGGGCTGATTTTGATGGATTTTCATCCAGTTTGCTAACCTGTCCGGAGTTCTTACATGGCTGTTCAACGCACTTTTTCTATTATCAAACCCGATGCCGTCGCCAAGAATGTGGTGGGCCAAATCATCAGCCGTTTCGAGTCCAAGGGACTGAAAGTAATCGCTTCACGGATGAAGCACCTTTCGCGTGGCGAAGCCGAAGGATTTTATGGCGTGCACCGTGAGCGTCCCTTCTTCAAGGATTTAGTCGAATTCATGATTTCCGGCCCGGTAGTATTACAGGTGCTGGAAGGGGAAGACGCCATCGCCAAAAACCGCGAGCTGATGGGCGCTACGGATCCCAAAAAAGCCGACCCCGGTACCATTCGCGCCGACTTTGCCCAGAGCATTGATGCGAATGCAGTACATGGTTCGGATGCGCCAGAAACTGCTGCTATAGAAATCGCCTATTTCTTTCCCGCTTGCGACGTCTATAGCGGTCGTTAAGCCCTCTTGTTGCAATGCTGCAAAACCTGCTTGAATTTGATCTCGATGGATTAACCGCCTGGCTTTCAAACCGGGGGGAAAAACCCTTTCGGGCGAAGCAGGTGTATCACTGGATTCATCAGGCAGGTGTGGCCGATTTCGGCCAGATGACTGACATTGCCAAAACCTTGCGCGATGACTTGCAACAGCACGCATTGGTGACTGCCCCTAAAGTTAATTTTGCTCACACTTCGACCGACGGCACGCGCAAATGGCTGTTCGATGTTGGCGTAGCCAATGGCATCGAAACCGTCTATATCCCGGAAGAAGACCGGGGCACCTTGTGCGTATCCTCCCAAGTGGGCTGTGCGCTGGAATGCACTTTCTGTTCGACGGGTCGGCAAGGCTTTAACCGCAATTTATCGGTAGCCGAAATTGTGGGTCAGCTTTGGTATGCCAATCACACGCTGCGTGGAAGCGTCAATCGTAGCGGAGGGGAGCAGTCGGACCGGCCCGTCACCAATGTGGTGATGATGGGCATGGGCGAACCGCTGGCTAATTTCGAGAATGTGGTGATGGCATTAGGGATCATGCTCGACGATCACGCCTACGGCTTGTCGCGGCGGCGGGTGACGGTCTCCACCTCAGGGATTGTGCCGGCGATGGATCGTTTGGCTGAACGTTGTCCGGTGGCGCTTGCAGTCTCGCTTCATGCCCCAACCGACAGCTTGCGCGACGTGCTGGTGCCGATCAATAAAAAATATCCGCTGAATGAGTTAATGGCTGCGTGTCAGCGTTATTTGGTTCACGCGCCGCGCGACTTCATCACGTTTGAATACGTAATGCTGGCAGGCGTTAACGACCAGCCCGAACACGCGCGTCAATTGATTGCGCTGACACGAGATGTGCCCTGCAAATTCAATTTGATTCCATTCAATCCCTTTCCAAATTCGGGTTATCAAAAACCTGGTCCGGATGCCTTACACGTATTCCGGCAGATTTTGCAGGAGGCCGGTTTGGTCGTCACCACCCGTAAAACGCGTGGCGACGACATTGATGCGGCTTGCGGGCAATTGGCGGGTCAGGTTGCAGACAAGAGCGGTCGAGTCATGAAACGGTTAAGCCGGGAGGCAGCGTGAAAAAAATTATCGTGGCATTGAGCCTGATATTGGCAGCGTGTGTGCAACAGCCCACAGAAACGAAAGTCACCGCCAATCCAGAAGGCAGCGCACCCGATACTGACGCGCAACAACGCGCCCGAGCATTTACCGATCTGGCAGGTGCGTACTTTCAACGTGCACAGTACAAAATCGCGCTCGACGAGTTGCGCAAAGCTATCCTGGCCGATCCGCGTTTTGGCCCCGCCTACAACATTTATGGCATGGTCTATATGGAGTTGGCCGAAGATAAGCTGGCTGAAGAATATTTCCGACGTGCGCTCGAACTCGATCGACTCGATTCCGAAGCGCACAATAACTATGGCTGGTTTTTATGTACCCGCGGTCGCTATGACGAGGGTTTGGCGCAATTTTCACTGGCGCTGCAAAACCCGCTTTATCCTTCTCCTGAACAGGCCATGGTCAATGCAGGAGTATGTGCTGAGAAAAAAGGCGATTTAACGTTAGCGGAAGCGAACCTGACACGCGCACTTAAATTGCAACCCGATAACGCGAAAGCGCTCATTAAGTTGGCCGGGCTAAATTTTCGCAAGAACAAGCTCACCGAGGCCCAGCGTTTACTCACCCGTCATAGTGAAATTGCACCCCCCACGGCTGAAAGCTTGTGGCTAAGTTTACGGCTCGAACGCAAATTGGGTGATCGCGCGCAAGAGGCCGCGTATGGTTTGCAGTTGCGTAAACGCTTTCCGGATTCGGATGAAACCCGTTCCTTACTCTCGGGGCAATACGAGTGAGTGATCCACTCCCCGGAGTCGGTGCGAGCTTACGCGCGGCGCGTGAAGCTCAGGGGTTATCGATCCAAGAGGCTGCCAACCATTTGCGTCTAATGAATCGCCAGATTGAGGCGATGGAGACAGAGGATTTCGGTAGCTTGGGTCAACCCGTGTTCGCGCGAGGATTCGTGCGTAATTACGCCCGCCTGTTGGGTTTGGATGCCACCGCGCTGTTGCAAACAATGGGGGGTGGCAACGTAGAACCGGTGGATATTGTGCAAGTGCAACCCGTGGTTTTACCCGGTGCCTGGTTTACCTCGAAGTGGTTGATTGCCGGGCTCTTGGCCTTGCTGGCATTTACAGTCGTGCCTATAGCACTGTATGCCTGGCTGAATACTGATGCAGAAGATGTGGCGCGCGTCCGCCCGCCCGCGTTGCAACATCCCACTACAGTGGTTGCACCCCCCTCTGCCCCTGTGGCGAAAGTCACAAATGTCGAGTCCCTCATCCCCAAAGACGGTGCAGCAATAGGGACAGCAGCGGGGGTCGCTACAGCGCCCCCGGTTGCGTCCGGGGCGACACAACCGGCGGCTAAAAGCGAAATGCATTTTGAGTTCGACGATAACGCGTGGGTAGAAATAAAAGATGGCACCGGCCAGATATTGCAACACCAAATGAACAACAAGGGCACGACGCTGGAGCTATCAGGTCAGCCCCCGTTTAGTCTGGTACTAGGCAATGCGGCGCAAGTTCGCATGACCTACAAGGGCCGCGTAATAGACCTTCGGCCATATATTGACGCCAATGTCGCGCGTTTCAGCCTGGAAGAATAAGCCTGCCATGACGGTTCCTATTTTGCGTCGTATTAGCCGCCAAGTTCGAGTGGGATCTGTGCTGGTGGGTGGTGATGCGCCCATCGTGGTGCAATCGATGACCAATACCGACACGGTGGATATCGGCGCGACCGTGCGTCAGGTGCAGGCACTCGCGGCGGCGGGTTCAGAGCTGGTGCGGATTACGGTAAACACCGTTGAGGCCGCCACTGCAGTGCCGCGCATCCGCGAACGGCTGGATGTGGTGGGTTGCAACGTGCCGTTGATCGGCGACTTTCATTTCAATGGTCACAAGCTGTTAACGCAGGTGCCCGAATGCGCCGAGGCGCTCGCCAAGCTGCGCATTAACCCGGGCAACATCGGCCGCGGTGGCAAGCGCGACGAGCAGTTTGCAACACTGATCGAAATGGCGTGCCGCTACGACAAACCGGTGCGCATCGGCGTGAATTGGGGCAGCCTCGATCAGGCGTTGGCGGCGCGGATGATGGATGAAAATGCCCAGTCCATGCAGCCGGTAGAGGCCGATGTGGTGATGCGACGCGCGTTGATTGCATCGGCGCTGGAGTCGGCGCACAAGGCCGAAGCACTGGGTTTGGGCGGCGACAAAATTATTTTGTCGTGCAAGATGAGCCGGGTTCAGGATTTGATTGCGGTGTACGGTGAGTTGGCCGCGCAATGCGACTATCCGCTGCATCTGGGCTTGACTGAGGCGGGCATGGGCTCCAAAGGCATCGTCGCTTCGACCGCAGCGCTGGCAGTGTTATTGCAGCGAGGTATTGGCGACACGATCCGTATTTCCCTCACGCCCGAACCGGGCGGCGAACGCACCCGCGAAGTGCAGGTGGCGCAGGAGATATTGCAAGCGCTGGGCTTGCGCGCGTTCACACCGCAAGTCATTGCTTGCCCGGGATGTGGCCGCACCACCTCCACCGTGTTTCAGGAACTCGCATCCGATATCGAAACCTATTTGCGCGAACAAATGCCGGTGTGGCGCGAAAGTCATCCGGGGGTAGAAAGCATGCAGGTCGCGGTGATGGGGTGCGTAGTGAATGGCCCCGGGGAATCCAAACACGCCAACATTGGCATCTCGCTGCCGGGCACCGGCGAAGTACCCGTCGCGCCGGTGTATGTCGATGGCGAAAAAACGGTCACTCTGAAAGGCGCACGCATCGCCGAGGAATTTCAGGCGATTGTCGAAGACTACGTGCGCAGCCATTACAGCGCTGCCGCCTAACCCATGAGTAATTCCCTACAATCCGTGCGCGGCATGAACGATTTTTTGCCTGACGCAACCGATATCCTTGGGAACTTTGAGGCCAGCATACGTGACTGGCTACGCCGCTATGGCTACCGCGAAATTCGCACACCGATTCTCGAACAGACGGGTTTGTTCAAACGCGCGATCGGCGAGGTGACCGACATCGTTGAGAAGGAAATGTATACCTTCGTCGATGAATTGAATGGCGAATCGCTGACGCTGCGCCCGGAAGGCACCGCCTCCACAGTGCGCGCGGTGGTGCAGCATAATTTGCTGTACGACGGCGGCAAACGCCTGTGGTACAGCGGCCCGATGTTTCGTCATGAGCGTCCGCAAAAAGGCCGCTATCGGCAGTTTCATCAGGTAGGCGTCGAGGCGCTGGGATTTGCCGGGTCGGACATCGATGCCGAACACATTGTGATGTGCGCCGATTTGTGGCGTGAGCTGGGCATTACGCCCACACTGCAATTGAATACGCTGGGCGATGCCGAAGCACGGCAACGTCACCGCGCCAAGTTGATTGCGTATTTTGCAGCGCACGCGGATCAGTTGGACGAAGACTCCCAGCGCCGCCTGCACACGAATCCATTGCGGATTCTGGACAGCAAGAACCCGGCGCTGCAGGCCTTGAACGACGCTGCGCCGCAATTGATGGATGAAGTGGATGATGAGGCGCGGACGCATTTCGAAGCAGTACAGGCCCTATTGCGTGCACACCATATCGCATTCGAAATCAATCCACGCCTGGTGCG
>JAYWDZ010000317.1:0-3685 GCA_043779595.1 Nitrosomonadales bacterium | reverse complement strand
CTCGGCCCAGTCCCGCTCGCCAAAACCGGTGTGGAAATGCGGCGCGGTTGGATAAGAGGTGTAGCGCGGGCCGGGTACGCTGTATTTTTCCAGCAGTTTCAACGCCAGCATGGAGTTAGATTAGAGTATATAAGGATAAAATTATCTTATATTATGCGGGTGTATTACTCGCGTCAAGTCTGCTTATATACGTCGTCTTCATGCCTTGTCCAACACGTCTGATCAGCATGCAGCGATGCCTATCCGCTGAGGCTAGTCGATCAACCTGCTGTCAGCACTCCGACGGACGGCGGGATTTTCCTTGGCCGCGTACGAGCAGCTCTTAGCGACCGGCTTCGGTCAGACAGGCTGACCGTCAATTAATGTCTGCTTGTCGGCCAAAGCTGCCGCTTGCAGGGGAACACCGAAAGTCTTCCTATGTCCGCTTTTCGTACCACGACCCAACTGGCATTATCAGCCAGCAGCTGACATTCGAGCCGATAGTAAGCACTGAAACAGGTGAATCGCCGAACCTTAGTGGGGCTGAATATGGGGAATGAAGGTACTGTATCAGTGGGTCGTCAAGAAAAGCGCCGGCTGCGAGCAGCAATGAATGCTTAGGTTCATGGCAGACTGTTACCAGAAGAAGTTGCGCGACTTCGCGGTAAGCTGGCATTTGTCTATTCGGTGGACCCGAATTTTGTTACCAATCTTTGCGCCAGGAACGGCTTCACTAGCATCAGTGAGATTAGTGCGCCTTTAAAAGGAACGTGATGCTCGTTCACTTGAGCGCAGGGTCTCTGTTGCATACTGGGGCTTTTAGAAAGACGCTGCGCTGGGATTGCTGAGGATATTTCGGCCCGCCCACGAAAAATGGTCGAGTGGAACAACCTGGGGAGCGGCTATGTTTATCGAGAAGGTGTGGATTGAAAATTTCCGGTCCATTAGGAGCGGAGAAGTGTCCTTTGGGGAAATAACTACTTTCTTAGGCCGGAACGGTGTTGGGAAATCGACGGTTCTGTACGCGCTCGAATCGTTCTACAACGTCGGTGATCAATACTCGCACCTCGATTACTACAACCATCAGCAGACAGATACGACTATTCGAATACGAGTCATGTACGGCAACCTTCGCCCGGATGAGTTAGCCGAATTTGCTAGCTACGTTCATGGCGGAAAGCTGATGGTGACCAAGGTCATTAACCAAGGCGGTGCTCGCTACTATGGGACGGTCGCTCAAATTCCAAGCTTTGCGGATTTGCGAAAACTTGGGGCCAAAGAGAAGCGCACTGGCATGAAAGCACTGATCGAAAGTGGTGACATTCCGGACTTCCCCGAACTTCCAATGAAGGGGGGCGACGTAGATCGCGTGATGGAGGAGTATGAAGCAGCCCATTCCGAGCTCACAAAACCAATCGAGCGAGAGACTACGTTTTTTGGGCCTCGTAATGTGGGTGGCGGAAAGCTCGACAAGTTCACCAAATTTGTTCTCGTCCCGGCGGTCAGAGACGCTGCTTCTGAGATGGAGAAGCGCGGGGCGATCATGCAATTGCTCGACCTTATTGTCGCGCGCAGCATCAGCAGCCGGCGAGACTTTCAGGAATTCAAGCAAGAGTTCGAGACGAAAGCCCGTCAGCTCTATGGAAGGGACAATCTTCCCGAGTTGGCAGAGCTAGGCAAGCTCATTTCAGACCGGCTCAAACGCTACGCGCCGGGCGCGGAACTGCTGATCGATTTTGAGGAACTGAAACCACCGACCATTCCGTTACCCGACACCGTGGTGACGGTATCGGAGGGCAACTTCAAAGTGCCGGTTTCATACAGTGGGCATGGGTTGCAACGCGCCCTGATCCTTGCGTTACTGGAACAGCTTTCCATGACTCTGCCACACCCGGTCGCCGCTAATGACGCTGGTCAAGCTGCCGAGCAGGAGCCCCTGCGTATGCCTGATCTAATCCTGGCTGTCGAAGAGCCTGAGTTATATTTGCACCCTGCCCGTAGTCGCTATATGGCGCACATCCTCCGCGACCTCGCGCAGCGCGGGGACGACGCAGCGGTTCCGGGCACACAGGTAGTGTGCGTCACTCACTCGCCCTACTTTGTTGATGTTGAACATTTCGACGAGGTACGCATGTGCCGTAAGGCGGCTGCGGCCGAAGTCGACCAACCACGCGTGACGATTTTCGCGACCTTTACGCGGCTTGAAGCTGCTCAACGTTTGGCGCACATCACCGGTCGACCGCCCGAAACCTTTACTGCCGACACCTTTGTCGCTCGTGCTTCACCCGTCCTGAACTCGATCGTGAATGAGGGTCTATTCGCTGATGTTGCCGTGGTTGTTGAAGGGGACTCTGACGTCGCCGCCCTATGGGCTATGCAGAAGTTTATGGATCAGAAATGGGAGGAACTCGGTGTCGTCGTCGTTCCCGTAGGTGGCAAGAGCAAAATCGACCGAGCGGTCGTAGCCTTCCAGGGATTTGGGATCCCGACCTACTTCATGTTCGATGGCGACAAAGAAAAGGATGATGGAGGGCCGACGAATAGTGCTCTCTTGCAGCTGGGTGGCGCAGAGGTAGTTGCCTTCCCAGCTACGAGGGTGAACCAAGGTTGCGCTGTTTTTGAGGACGATATTGAGACGTACCTTCAAGGGATTGCAGGGGACCGCTACCTACCACTGCGCGACAATTGCTCCACTCTTTGCGGCCACGATCGCCCTAGCACGGCCCTGAAAAACTCTGAAGTGATGGCAATGTTTCTTCGAGACGCGCGAGCGGAAGGTTTCGAGTTCCCGATCCTCCGGCAAATCGTCGAAACGATATCCTCTATCGCCGCAGTGCTTCGTATAGCCCCAATTGGGGAGGCAATGCCTCCGGAGGTGCAATAACGATGGCTCGTTTCCTACACACAGCAGACTGGCAGATCGGTCGCCAATATGGTCAGATCGCCACCAAGCATTGGGGTCAGGTCTAGATAAGTAGCCACCGAAACAGAAGCGGGAAATCCGGGGTCAGGTCTCAATGCTGTTCGGTCAACCGTTCGTGGTGAGTCCTTCGATAAACTCAGGAGAGCCTTGTCGAACCACCAGCTACTCACCAAGAGCCCTTCGACAGGCTCAGGACGAACGGAATTTCTCTTAAACGAACAGTATTGGGTTTGATCCTGATTTTAGGCTAGAAAACGGCTGGGCTCGCCCTGGCCAAGCATCCGTGCAAGCAGCCTGTAGTTCCCGGTTTCGTGCCTTGCTCGCCCGGCAACAATGGCGGGGCTGATTCCCTGTTGACGTGCGAATGCCTGGATATCTTTGGGCGACAAGCTTTCCCGAACAGCCGCCTTGACCCAAACGTCGGGAGGGATCAGGGCGTGGGTCGCCATTTCATCCGCTTCCTTTTCCTTTCTGTCCTGCTCGTCGGGGCTGTCCAGATCGTCCGCGAAGAAGGGATGGCCGTCGTCCAGGTGTTTGCTCACGTGAGCCAATTCGTGCATCAGGGCAAACCAGAAATTATCCAGCCGGTCGTGACGCAGGGTGAGTGCGACAATCGGGCGGCCCTGATCGAGCATGGCGGCACCGTCCAGATAGGTGCCCTTGAAGTGGGGTTCGATGACCAGGGCGATGCCGGCGTTGGCCAGGTATTCCCGCGCCAGGCGAGGCCCTTCATTGAAGGCGGAAAGTTTGGCCAAATCTTTCAGCCAGCGGGTGGTGACAATG
>JAYWDZ010000316.1:0-3715 GCA_043779595.1 Nitrosomonadales bacterium | reverse complement strand
TGAAATGCTGCAACCAGATCGTCGTCGGCATGACCTTTCAGGGCGTCGCCGAAGCGATTCTGCTGGCACGCCGCAACGGTGTCGACGGCGCCAAAATGCGCGAAGCGCTAATGGGCGGATTCGCCGGCAGCCGCATCCTGCAAGTCCACGGCCAGCGCATGCTCGACACCAATTACAAAGCCGGTTTCAAAGTCAAACTGCATCACAAGGACATGGCCATCGTGCTCGACAACGCGCAGGAAACCCACACCCCGCTGCCCGGCGCGGCGCTGATCGCGCAACAGATGAATGCGTTGATGGGCGCGGGCGATGGGGAACTGGATTCGTCGGCGATTATGCGAGCGTTGGAGCGGTTGGTGGGCGACGGCTGAACACCACACCATGATATTGAGACCCACCATGAATTCCCGCTCAAACAAGGTCATTTAAGTTATTCTATCTCCGGCTTAATTGTACTAAATCGGAAGCAGAGTATTGGATCTAAGTGCCATTTGTCGGCCTCCTAGTTACTAATGCTAAAACTTAAGGGAGCTCATGACTAATATCATCTTTCATCCCAACCGAGTCAATTTGAACAAGCGCTCCCGATTTTTGGACACGCCTGAATTGACCCTAGCAGGAAAACTGCCCGCCGCAGATTTATCTACGCTAAAGGACAAAATCGCATCCGCGTTGCGCGTCCAGAACGACTTCTTTCCTTGCTTTGACTGGGCCTTTCCGCCCCCGTTGCTAACCCGCTCTCCAGCCCCACATTCTCTGGACAAACTTTTTTGCCATACCTCGGTAGAGCCCGGAAAGTATTCTCTCTATCTACATACCCCGTTTTGTAAGACTCTTTGCAGTTTCTGCTATTACCCCGTATTGCCGGGCAAGGGTATTCAGGAGTCAGACACGTATGTAAATGCTTTGATTCGGGAGCTCACTATGTATGCTCCCTATCTCAATGAGCAGGTATGCGAATCGATCTATTTTGGCGGGGGTACGCCCTCTTATCTTGACGATCGGCTGCTGATCCAGATATTTGAGGCTATCCATAAACATTGCAACGTTGCCGCCGATGCGGAGATAACGCTTGAATCGGCTCCAGGCACACTGCCATCGGAAAAAACCGATCTGCTGGCAAGCCTTGGCGTTAATCGACTGAGCTACGGCATTCAAACCCTGAACGAAAACCTGCTCAGTGGCATGAATCGTCACTATAAGGTAAGCGATGCGCTGGTCGAGCTTGACCATGCACTTCGCAAAATAGGCAATGTGAATGTCGATACGATGTACGGGTTCCCTGGCGAATCCTCTAATGATCTGCTAGATACTCTCTCTCAATTCCATTCCATCGGCGTACCTTCTTTATCCATTTATTCGATGGATACGCAGAGAAGCGCGCCCAAGTCAGGCGGCAGCCCGTTGAACGACGTCGAGCATGCCAACAAAGTCGCTGTATTTTCCACCGCCAAGAGCTGGCTTGCTTCGAAGGGATATACGCCGGTTTTGCAGAATATTTTTGTGCAACTTGACCGTGCGTCCTACCGGCATCAATTGCGCCGCTGGGACAACCTTAGCCTGATTGCTCTGGGAATGGGCGCACAAGGCTATACCCCGCGGGTTCAATACTACAATGCACCCTCGCTAAAATCCTATCTGCAACTAATAGAAAAGGGCCTACCCTCCATCCTCAACGTCGATTATCTGACGGATGATCTCCAGCTTGCCCGAGAGATCACCAGCAAGCTACGATTCACCTCTGTGCACCTGGAAAACCTGTCCAAAAAATATGGGATTGATGTTCACGCTGCATTCCGGCATCTTCTGCAAGCCTTGCATGAGCTTGGATATCTTCACACCGAAAACGGCTATACCGGCATGACTGAGAAAGCCGCGCATTACAACAATATTATTCCGATGTTGTTTTCCCCGGATTCGTTCAAGGAACAACTGCTGGGCCTACCTCCCGACTATCTTTCTGCATTTCCTGTTCCCCACGTCGTGACAACGATTGGCCGCACGCAAACTTTTGATTTTTCCGTTATGGGACTTCAGAAATGAAGCTGATTCCAACTCTCGACGAAGATGGGTTCGTCACCGTCAACCACGTCATTCTGAAGGAAGGGCTGACTTCCGATGACATATTCACGGGATTTTCCCGGCTTTGTGCTTATGTGAAAACGCACCACTCCGACAACGGATTTCTGGGTAGCCTGGTTTTAACGAATGAAGGCCGTATTCTTGATAACGGTGACGTCGTTGAGCATGAAAAACGGCACAAGGAAGTGATGCTGATGACTTTCTGGGTGTCGGAAGAAGCGCACCGCAAAACCCATCAAGCGGTGAACTTTCCCGCTTATTTGGAGGAAGCGATTTCGGTCGCCCAAAATGGTAATCAGGAATTCGCATACAGTATTCTTTGGTCTGGCGCTGCCTATTTAGATAATGAAATCCCCGCCGCCAAGGCTAATTACGCCAAATTCAATCCAAACTAAGGAGACGCTAGATGGAGCAGGACATACATGTAGACGCCAAGGGGTTATGCTGCCCCATGCCTATTTTTCACGCCAAGAAAGCGCTCGGCCAGATGGCATCCGGCCAAGTGCTCCGTATAGATATAACGGAACCCGGCGGCGTCAAAGATTTCGTCACCATGTGTTCCAGCCAGGGGCATGAATTTTTGGGGTATGAAGAAGACATGGGCGTTTTTTCTGTACGCATGCGCAAGGGATAACCGACACAAATCTAACGTGTTCCTGCCTTTTTTCGATATCAGCCAAACTGTTTTGCAGTCGGCATAGTCTTTTATGCCCCACAGACTGCTGGCACTAGGGAGCATTGCGCTGGTATCCATCGCGTGGCTATTTTTCCACGGCATAGACCTGGACCCCACCAAAAGACCGCCAAGTGTTTTTTGTAGAAATGACCTGGGTACCTCCATGAATCGCGGGGGGCACCAGGAAGAAATGCTATGGCGTGGCTGCCTGATAGCCTCCGAATCCACCACATATTTCAAGCGTTACACCACAGCGCTGCCATTTCGTCCGCAAGAAAGCCGGTCATGTCTGGCTTGTCATGGGGAAAATAAGACTGCCCCCAGTTTTGCTGAAATGTGGATCAGTTTTCCGAAAGTGGATCCTGTCACGGGGAAATTGGTTGATTTCGCCCGGGCAATACGTAAGGAGGCTCATGTCCGGTATGGTGCGGCCTTACCCGGACTGGAAGACTCCGCGATAACCTCGTTATACCTGTACGCATCCACGAAAGCGGGCCAGCAACATCTGATCTACCAGATGACTTCGAATGTTACCGCCTCACCTGAAGAAATCAAGGCGCTGAAAAAAACGGCAAGCCCGGATTGCACCGCCAAATTCGATGAGAAAAGCTGGCCGTCGGGCCAGCGGGCGAAATTCATCGTCAAGGGTTGCAATCTTGTCACGGATACGAGCCAATACGCCACCTCCCTGCCAGTAAAACCCTGGCAATCCTCTTTAACCTGCCAGTCTTGCCATCGGGATGCTGGCGACAGGGAAAACGCAGGCAGCTTGGCCCATGCAGCCGTATTGCTGCCGCATATGCTGTCTTCTCTTAATCGGGCTATTCGGCACGATGATCGCATACTGATGTGTTTTGCCCGGTCACTAAACTGGCTGGACCTTGGACTTAACGCGCCAGAGATCCAGGAGATCATTGCGTATTCGAATTGGCTTGCGCAGGTTAACAAATTGCCGAT
>JAYWDZ010000315.1:0-3720 GCA_043779595.1 Nitrosomonadales bacterium | reverse complement strand
GGACTTCTCCTTCAAAAGGTTTCAGATTGAATCAACAACCCAATCTTGGCACTTGATGCCGTTACCTGGAAGTGGGAAGTCCCTTCGTATTCCGTTAGGCGAAATACGCGATGTCAAGGCTTTACCAATTTCTTCGCATTTCCCCGACTGAAAAGTTAGGGATCATTGGCCTAGTTCAGCTTTGACTCCCGAGATCATAGTTTCGGTCCAATCCTGGCCCGTGAGTTGACCTCTTGCACGCTTCAAGCTTTGTACTTCAATTATGTACACTGGGGCACCGTTACTCGTTGGACGAACAAAAATACCTACGACCTCACCCCATGTAAACAAACCGCCACCTTTCTCAGCCTTCAAGGTACCGGATTGTTTATTGCTTTCAACGACCGTGAGGCTGCGGCCCGCAGTTATCACTACAGCCTTCCATATTTCGTCATAGGTTTTGCCGCGAACCTCAAACGAGGAGCCACCTGTACCAGCTTGCAGAGTGTCAATTGTCGCGCACCCCGAGATGGACCCCAGAACGAAAATGAACACTGCAAGAAGGACTGTATGTTTCATTTGTATCTCCTTTGAAAAAACTGAATGGCCTTACGGCCTAACGTGAAATTAACCGGCTCCGCGCTTTTGCGGAGTCCGAGTTGAATGTCGGGTTAGCTGACATTTTGAGGAACTCCTGCAAGCATGTTTCGGAGTTCCGTTTCAAGTGCTCGACGAGCGATTGGAACCTCAGTATCGAAGTACTCCGAGGCCTTAACCCATATGTCAAACTTCTCCTTGATGACGTGTTCCGGCGCGTAGTCGTTGGTCTGGGAGTAAACGCCGAACTGAATGACTCGCGTGCGCATGCCGCGAAGAAACTCTTCGATCTGCTGACAAACGTGCTCAGGCAGGAAGATTCGATTTTTGTCGAACTCCCGAAAAAACTCGGCAGACTTGTTCATTGCGGTGACGTACTTCTCTTGTTTTGAAGGTTCGCCGCCGAACTCAGCTACTGCGACAAGACTTTGCCCCGCCCATTGGACCTCTACCAATAGGCCATAAAGTGAAGTGATGACTTCGGCGCGCCTTTCGTGAAGCTTAGAAAAGCGAACTTGGTGTTCAAGAGACGCTATCTGAAGTTCGTGTTTCAGCCGCTCTGACGCTTCAGACGAGGCCGAAGCCAGACTTGTCTTGAACTTTTCCAAGTCCTTGGCAAGAAGCTGCGACCCGAATGATCGCGCGAGCCAGGCTAGGACAAGCAAGAGCGCGGCGTTTCCACCGAGGGCGAGGAGAATTGATTGCCACGGGTTCATGTGTGTCAGCTAACGTCGGCGATGAGTGGACGCCAACGGCGCACTCCGGTCCGAAGAATGGCAAATACGGTGCCTGCCGTTGGCGGTCCACTCGATCAACAGGTTAAGGCGCATTTTGCTCAAGCAAATAAGGTCAAGGTCTCAACCGTTAACTCACCTCTGGATATGAGCGATTGAACAACAGGCTTGTAGGCTTGAAAATTCGCCGGTGACACACTTCCAGGGCGTGTACCACTTCGCATGAAAAAGAGAAACTCTTTGATTTGTGAACAGTAGGCTACCCCGCCTTGGTCACGATTCCTTGGCGCGTTCTTAACCCGGGAGAGTGTGCGCTCAACTGACGCACACTCCTTGTCAGCTTCTTGCAATATTTCCATGTGGCTCAGCCTTGCCATTCGCTGCAAGAACCCTTGAAAGTCATACGGGGAATTTGTCATTTGGGTGGGTGTACTTCCAGTACTATTAGACCTGCTATTTCGAACAGGCGACACGCCATTTTCGCTCGTTCCAACTGCCACTCTCAATTGATATCCACGGCGTGGCTTCATTCGAAGTTGAGATCAGTTTGCCACGGCCCATAGCTTCCGAGTAAAGCGAAAAACTTTTGAGGCGTATACGGCGGCCCACGCAGTCATACTCATCTAACTGGGTAACGGACTTGAACCAAGGTCTCGCTTTTTCCGCATTAGCTTCCCGAGGGCCCATGTTTGACAGCGAGATCATGGTTGACTGGTGGCCCTTGCGCTGAATCGTGGCGGCATCCACGTAAATATCGCCAGAGTCATTCTCAACAATGCGCTCCCAACCCGCATGAGCAAAGCTGCTGAGCAAAGCGATCAATATAGCGAATGCAGGACGTTTCATAGATGGCACACGAATAGTTCGTGGGAAATAGCGGGGTGATTGATGCGCTTTAACGTTTGAGCTAACCGGCATTTTGTGATGGGCTGGGTTTGGGCTAGGCTTTATCTAGCCCAAACGCGGCACGCCACAAAATGTCCGGTTGAGCGAATGGTTAGGCCTCGTTGTCGACAAGCTGGCCACCTGCAGCAACTGATAGACCTAGCTGAGTGAGTACCGGAGAGAGAATTTCATTAAAAACACCTTCCGTAACAGCGAATGCCAGTTTTGCATCTTCTTCAGTGACTTCTTCTCCGCGGTGCACAACGGCGTTTCTTCGATCTTGGAGAGTAGATGCTTCCTCAAGTAATGATCTTGTCGCGCCTGTTCGTATGATTGATGTAATTTCAATTTGAACTAACTCTTTAAAAAGGCCAGCCAATAATTTGGCGTACCGCTTGTATCCGGGCTGACCAAGTGACGCTTCGACGACCAGATCAGCGACTGATTCGCTATGAACTAGCCCTGAGACGACGGGGCGTAGCAAGCAGTTTTTCAGGAAGAGTTCTATCGCGGATGCTGAGAATACTAGTGCTGCAGCATGTTGATCTGCTGACCGAAGCTCTTTTGCCAGCCTATAAGTTCTCGCCGCCGGAACCAAAAGGTCCTTGTGCTTGATGTAATACGATCGCAGTCGTTCGTATGTGAAATCAAGTAAGGCTTGGGCTTTATGTTCCGGGTAGAGTTCTTCAGATAGGCGTTCGTACGCCTCGTCCATTGCTGCATCGTGGTAGTCATAGGACATTTTCTACGAGGCCTAACGACCAGCGTTTATCTGCCGCCCACCCAAGCTCGATGAAACCATAAGCGCCTCCTGCGGCAGATAAACCTCGTTGGACTGAACCGCCTTGGGAGGCGGTGGTGAGAGGGGATTTAAATCTTCGCCCCGTTCAATGGCTCAGATTATGGCGGGCTTGATTGACCTGTTGCAAGCCGGCTTTGCAATGTCGACGCGCGCGAGCACTTCCAGCCCCACTTTGCACCGTCAATTGCAAGCGCCGCGACCAATTTGTGCGCCGCTGCAATGCCGCTCGCGCGCAGTACACCACGGCACGTCGATGCGCACCATGCAAGCGCTGGCAGCAAACCCCACAGACCCGTCATGGCGGCCCCCGCCCTCGGGGAAGTACACCTTCGAGCACTACGGTGGCGCAGGGTTCGGGCAAACGCTTCTTTCCGGCCAGCGACTCCACCACGCGCAAGCGCCCGGTCCTGCAGTACGAGCACTGCTGCGCATCCAGGCGCGCCACCCGCGTGAGAAACCCGGTTGCGCACTCCAGCGCTCGGGGGCTCGGTGCAGGCATCCCCAGCGCCGCGCGCGCCCGCCTCAGAGCCTCGCCCTTGCAGGCACTGGCCAGCACCCCGTAGTGACGAATGCGCTTTAAGCCCGTGGGCAAGATGTGCTGCATGAACCGGCGCACGAACTCTTTGCCAGGCAGCCGCACGGCTCGTTTGCCGCCCTTGTCGTCAGCGCGCGCTGAGAACACCACCCCGCGCTCAGTCACCGCCTTGATTCGCTCATTGCCAA
>JAYWDZ010000314.1:0-3722 GCA_043779595.1 Nitrosomonadales bacterium | reverse complement strand
CGCTGGCTGCGCAAAAAACTCGAAACCTACGGCGACGATTTGACTTCGATCCGCGCCTTCGGCCTCGATGTGATCACCGATCTGTGCGACCGCCTGCTAACCGGCGGCGCGCCGGGCCTGCATTTCTACACCATGAACCAGGCCGGTCCGACGACGACGATCTGGCAGCGCCTGGGGCTATAGCCGCCACATCATCCTCGCTCCATATCCCTCTTTAATATCAAGCTTGATCATTTCCAGCCGCTAATATCCTGGGAGCGGTAATCGTACTGGCTGGTTGGGCTGCATGTGCCCTTATCCAAACCAATGAAAGTAAAGCATGCGCCATATCCATTATTTACTTTCCAGCATTGGGGCTGCCTTATTCCTGGGCTTGCTGTTCGCCTCGCTTCCCACTGAAGCGGCCACAGTCAGGATAGGCGGCACTGGCTCCGCACTGGGTACTATTAAGATACTTGCGAATGCGTTCGAGGCAAGCCGTCCCGATACGAAAATCATTGTCGTACCCGCTCTGGGCAGCAGTGGGGGTATCAAGGCGGTGGCAGCCGACGCGCTGGATATCGGGCTGAGTGGGCGTCCACTCAAACCCACTGAGCTCGCGCAAAGCTTGACCGAGCAGGAAATTGCCCGCACTCCACTGGTACTCGCCAGTATGCGCACGCATGTCGGGTTCACTCTAAACGCGCTTGCCCGGATTTTCGACGGCACAATACGAACGTGGCCCGACGGCAGCCCTCTGCGGCCGATTCTGCGCCCGCAAAGTGATTCGGAAACCGCGCTGTTACGTGCCATTTCACCCGAAATGGATCATTCCCTTACCGTCGCCCATGCCCGCCAGGGTGTACATATCGCCATTACCGACCAGGACAGCGCCGATGCTATTGAGCGCATACCGGGCGCGCTGGGTACCAGCACGCTGGCACTGGTCTTGTCTGAGCAGCGCAAAATTAAAGTGCTGCCCTTGAATGGCGTGACCCCTAGCGTGACCGCCTTGGTGCGCGGTGATTATCCTTACTTCAAACCGTTGTATTTAATCGCACGGCAAAATTCGCCTGAACCGGTGCGTGCATTTGTAGTCTTCGTTCGATCCGCGCAAGGCAGCAAAATTTTGCGGGACAACGGTTACCTTCCCATGATGCCCATGGGGAAATAACGGCAAGCCCGTGCTCAAAGATACTGGTCACCTCTCACGCACGATTAGTCGTGTTGCGATCGTCATTGCAGCCATCGTTGCCCTCAGTCTGCCCGCGGGCTATTTTGGCTTGTCCTATCAATACCAGGTGGGCGCTATGCGGGCAGCGGCGCAGTTCGGTGCTACGCAGACCACGCAGTACATTACCCTCAACCCCGAGATGTGGCGCTTTCAAGTGCTGCGGCTCAACGAACTGCTCAGAAAAGATTTCACCGAGACCAAGCTGCGCGAACAGCGGCGCATTTTGGACGCATCCAACCAGGTCATCGCTGCAACCGACAAAAAAATGGAGACGCCCGTACTGTCAATGCGCGCATCCTTATTCGACGCGGACCAGACCATAGGATATTTTGAGGTTAGCCGCTCGCTTCGCCCCCTGCTGCTGGAAACCAGTCTGGTCGCACTACTGGCGCTGGGCCTCGCTGCAGCGGTATTCAGCATACTCAGGATTCTGCCGCTACGCGCCTTGAATCGCGCGCTCCTCAGCCTGCGTCAATCCGAGCAGCTCTTCAGCAAAGCTTTTCACGCCAACCCGGATTCCGTGATAATCAGCCGCGTGCGTGACGGACGCATCATCAACGTCAACCAAAGCTTTACCCGCCATACTGGCTACGGCGCTACGGAGGCTATCGACCGCACCCTCCGCGATTTAAAACTCTGGGCCGTGACTGAAGACACGGAAGCTACCCAGCAATTAATGCGCCTGAAACAGGTCGTCCACAACCAGGAGATGACGCTGGTGACCCGGAACGGTGAGCACCGGGATATGCTGGTCTCGTCCGAGATAATCGAAATCAACGACAAGAATTGTGTGCTCATGGTTGCCCGCGATGTCACCGAGCAAAAACGGGCTGAGCAACGCATGGCCTATCTCGCCAATTACGATCATTTGACCGGGCTCCCTAACCGCGTGCTGTTCCGCGACCGCCTCGCGGGTGCCATGCATCGCGCGCATCGCGCGGAACGCTTGGTCGGCTTGCTTTATCTCGATCTGGATCGCTTCAAACAGGTCAACGACAGCTTGGGCCACCCGCTGGGCGACCAACTGCTGAAGCAAGTGGCCGAACGCCTGCAGCAATGCACGCGGCAGACCGATACCCTCGCCCCGTCTTCTTTTCGCGAGGAAGTTATTAGCCCCGTCGTGGCGCGACTGGGGGGCGACGAATTTACCATCGTGCTGGAGGAGATCAAGCATATCGACGAGATCACGCGTATCGCTCAGCGCACTCTTGCCACATTTTCTGTGCCTTTCGATTTGAACGGGCATCAGCTCTTCGTGGGGGCGAGCATCGGCATTACTGTTTACCCTTTCGACGATGTCGATATCGACAATCTAATTCGCAACGCCGATGCCGCGATGTACCGGGCTAAAGCACTGGGACGCAACAATTTCCAGTTTTACACAAACGATCTCAACGCGAATGCCGAAGAACGCCTGTGGCTGGAAACGGAACTGCGTCAAGCGCTGGAGCGAAATCAGTTTGAACTGTTCTACCAGCCCAAATTAAATTTGCACACCAACCAGATCGCCGGGGTCGAGGCCCTGCTGCGCTGGAATTCGCCGCACAAGGGATTGGTTTATCCGGGCGATTTCATCCCATTGCTGGAAGAGACCGGCCTTATCGTGCCGGTCGGTGCATGGGTGCTGCGCACCGCGTGCGAGCAGGCCGTCGCCTGGGCAAGCACGGGATTGAACCTGACCATGGCGGTGAACTTATCTGCGCGCCAGTTCCGCGATAACAATCTGACGCGGACCATCCGTTCCGTGCTCGACGAGACAGGCCTGTCTGCAAGTCAACTGGAACTTGAAGTGACGGAAAGCCTGCTGATGGAAAACACCGCGAACAGCCAGGCCACCCTGACTGACATCAAACAGATGGGCGTCCATATCTCTGTGGACGATTTCGGGACCGGCTATTCGTCGCTCGCCTATTTGAAACGGTTTCCCCTCGACACGCTCAAGATCGATCGTTCCTTTGTGAAAGATATCGGGGTCGATGCGGACGGCACCGCCATCGTGCGTGCCGTGATTGCGCTTGCCAGTAGCCTTCGCCTGACCGTGGTGGCGGAAGGAGTGGAAACGCTAGAACAGCTGAGCTTCCTTCGTGAAGCTTCGTGCGAGCAGGCACAGGGCTACTTCATCAGCCGACCGGTAAATGCGGTGGCTTTCGCAGCCTGGATGGCGGAACATTATGCAGCGCAAATCCCCTGCGTGACCTCAGCACGCTCAGAAAGCTAAGGCTAACGTCCCGGCTGGCTTTGCGTACTGGGGCTGGGTGAAATCCAGCGCGTCACGAGAGTGGTTGCACCATTACCGAGGCAGGATATTTATCCCGGGAATCGGGATAGGGTGCGGGTCGGTCGAAAGGGAAATAAAAAAAGCGGCCGAAGCCGCCTTTTTCACATTCATTCCAAACCTTACGGTTTCATGTAAACATACCCTTCGTAAGTTTGCAGACGGCCGATCTCGGCGACGCCCGAAGGTACAATTTTGGCGCCCGGTATAACCGTTTTAGGATCGATATTGCGG
>JAYWDZ010000313.1:0-24368 GCA_043779595.1 Nitrosomonadales bacterium | reverse complement strand
AAACCACTGTAGAAATCACGAGTCTCGCAAGAATGTCATCAAAAAATGATTCGATGACGGTGGGATGAAATTTAATGGGATTTATAGAAGTGCCCTATAGTCTCTACGGCATGCCATTTGAATCCGTAAATGGTGGCGATATCGTGTTCCAGCATTTAGCAAATCGCAAGGCAGGTTTGCTTGATGATTCAAAATTGGTCGTCAGTGAGACGGATTTAGGTGAGGTCTTCTTCTTTGATTACAGCCAATTCGAAAATGGAGAATGTCCTATATATTTGCGTTTGCCTTCTGGTGAGCTCGCTCATTATGCGACTGACTTCTATGAGTTCCTATGCAAGCGCATAACGGCACATTTTTCATAGAATGTGCGAGTGGTTTTACTACGTGATGCACCAGCCACAGGCTATCGTGTTGTTACAGGACATCCCAAGCCATGAGCAATGAATTACTGGAACTAAAATATTGGGTGCAGGGTTATTTACATCAAGATTTTGATGTAGTACATGGGTCTGTGGACAAGGCCTTGATTGCTTATAAAACCGAGGCATCGGAAGAAGACATTGAGAAATTGAAGCGTGATTTAGCGGCGATAATCCAGTCAAACCATGATGAGGAAGCATTAAAAGACTTGTTGCTGACTCAATTCGATTGTTACTACTACTATCCGAGTGAATGGACGTCAGCTATAGATTGGCTTTGCCATTTACAAGAAATTCTAAATCGGTAGCGTCCGGTTAAAATTTAACCGCGTTTGGCGTGAAGTCAATATTGAGAGGGCTTCAGCAAAGTCGCTGAAACTACATTGAATGGCGCCAAACTCGGACAGAGTGGTGCAACACAAACACTAGTACCCAGTCTGCAAAGCGGGCTTGATCGCAGCAACACCGACCTCAAAGAAACCTACAGAAAAACCGGGGTGGACTTCAAAGACCTGGCCGGCACCTTCAAGCCGGGCGAAGGGGTGGGCTTCAAGTCGAAGCTGACTAAAGAGAATGCCGAGACGACCCTCGCGCCGACCACGCTGGATGCGCAGCACATTAACGTGCAAAGCACCGCGGGGGATATCACGCTGGCGGCAATTGACGCTCACGCGCATGACGCTATCGGGACTGACGGCACCCCGCAATCGGGCTCGATTACGCTAGACGCGGAACACAATCTGAACCTCGCCAGTGTCGCCACCACGGTGTATCAAAGCACCGATATGCAAAAGAAAGACACGGCCTGGCAAAGCGTCAAGGGCGGCGGTACGCTGGATGAAACCTCGCGCTACACCCAACTGAATGCCGCGCAGATCAATCTGGCTGCGGGTAGCCGCGTCACCGCAGACATGGGCGTGCGCGACAGCGCCGCCTCCTCTCTCAGACGCCGGGCATGGGCTGGGTAAAGCAACTGGATGACCTGCGCTTGCGGGCAAGATCGATTGGCAAAGCATTGAGGAGGTGCACAAGAAGTGGGACTACCAGATCCAGCTGGGGTCTAATCGGCCATTTGGAAGCCCCGTTAGCGCACAGTAACAAGTACTCTGCACGTGAGCGGACTTCGCACTACGGACGGCGTTAACCGACTGTAGGGCGTCAATATTTCACACCCCTTGCGGAGTTTCAACAGAGATTCACTGGGCAAGTTATTTTCACCAACCTCCGTCCTTGAGTAGCCATATGATTAAGACAGTTAGTGAGATAAATAAAATGGAAATCCCCCATGAAGGGATCGGCTGTGAAGTAAAAGGATATTTTTTTTACTATCTTGCGGAAGATAGCATGTGTCCAAAATCATCACCATGTTTCCTATCTGCCTCTGATTTAGAAAGCGATCTTAATTACATTCTGCTTCCGAAATATGTGGGTGAGAATGTTGTAAGAATGGACAATACTTTCGGAATGTTGGTGGGTGGAAAATATGCTTATTATGGGTTGCGTTCGATAACCATCGGCCTTATTCGCCGTCAAGAGGACCAAGTAAGTTTTAGTAATGTCAGCAATTTATTTCTTGAGCGAGGGAGCTTGAGGCAGGAATTTAAAATGCCAGAGGACATCCCCTAGAGCAAATAGTTGAATGTTCGCGCACACGACTTCGGCCAACCTCACCTCCGCACAACAGGACAATATGGTGACAAACCTGGTTTCAAAATCGTAAAAATAATTATTTCATACAGCAAACAGCTGTACGTGCAACGGAGAAGTTACGTAACGGTTGCGTGAGTGGGACTAAGCTGTGAACTTTAATAAGCTCTATCGGAAGAATTACACCATGCGAAACATCCTGCTTATTGGACTCCTCGTTACAGGACTCCCTAGTTGCGGTACGATCAACAAACAGCGGATTGATGCACAATCCCTAGCGGCCCTAAAGGGCCAAACTGTTATCTACACCACTCGCGAAAAGCCGAACTTCACGGCATCCACCCCTACAAAATCCATGCTTGGCCTCTTAGGGGCGGCTGCCATGGCTAGCGAAGGAAACAGTATTGTCGCCGCCAATAATATTGCCGACCCCGCTGAAGCCATAGCGAATGGTTTGGCAATAGCACTTAATGAATTGCATGACACTCGACTTATCATGCCTCCCATTGCGGTGAATACAGAGGATCCTGCCAAGATAGCAGCCAAGGCCAATGGCGTAGCCAGATTTATTATTGATGTCGAGACTGAGATATGGGGGGTAGGTTTTATCAAGAATGATAAAAAGCGCTATACCCCGGTTTACCTTGCCCATGTACGCCTAATCAATACCCAGACAAAAACCGTAATTGCAGAAGAACGCTGTGGAATGGGATTCGGAGAGGCGCCCACCACATACGATGAGATGCTCGCAAACGAAGCGCTCATTATCAAGAAAGCATTCGCTGCTAACGCAAAGGAATGCGTGAAAGGGCTCAAGGCTGAAATGCTGTCGCTCTAGCAAGGCTGAGTACAGCACAATACCCCACTTCTCAACCTCGACGCGTATCGGGTAATAACCGCGATGGCGTTTCACTCGGTCTACCGCCACAACTTAATCACACTACTGAAAACCCAACCAACGCGATCTCGTCCCCCTCCTGGATCGGAGTCGATTTCTCCGCAAATTTCTTATTCACGGTGACATTGAGTTTGGGATTGCCACGCAGCATCTTGGCCCACATCTCGCCGCGGCTGGAAAGGTGGAACACTAGCCGCTCGACATCGGTAATATCAGCGGGCAAAACGATCTCATCCGCAGTCATTCCCAGGGTATCGACCAAGTCGCCAAAAAATAGAATTTTCACCATCACCGGCCCTTTATAATCACTATTCTCAGTGCCGATTTTACCTTGCTTATGTCTCTCACCCTGCTCGAAAACCTGAACCCGGAGCAGTGCACCGCGATTACGCTTCCGCATGAGTCAGCCTTGATTTTGGCGGGTGCAGGTTCGGGTAAAACACGCGTGTTGACCACGCGCATGGCCTGGTTGATTCAAACCGGACAGGTGTCGCCCTTTGGCATGTTGGCGGTGACTTTCACGAATAAGGCAGCAAAAGAAATGCTCACGCGCATCACTGCGATGCTGCCGATCAACACACGCGGCATGTGGGTGGGCACGTTTCATGGGCTGTCGAACCGGCTGCTGCGTACGCATTGGCGCGAGGCGGGCTTGCCGCAGTCGTTTCAAATTCTGGACACGCAGGATCAGCTCTCGGCGATTAAGCGGCTGATGAAATCGCTTAACGTCGACACCGAAAAATTCGAGCCAAAAAAAGTGCAGTGGTTTATCAACGGCCATAAAGAGGCCGGGCGACGCGCGCGCGATGCCGAAGCCTTCGACGAGTATTCAATGCGCCTGGCGGCGTTATTTGAAGCTTACGATGCGCAATGCCAGCGCGAAGGCGTCGCGGACTTTCCGGAGCTGATGTTGCGCTCTTACGAATTGCTGTACCGTAACGAGCCCTTGCGCGAACATTATCGCGACCGTTTCAAGCACATCCTGATCGACGAGTTTCAGGATACCAATGCGTTGCAATATCGCTGGCTGAAGTGCTTTGCGGGGCCCGACACGGCCATGTTCGCAGTGGGCGACGACGATCAGTCGATCTACGCATTTCGCGGCGCCAACACCGCCAACATGGCCGAGTTCGAACGCGAGTACGCGCACGGGAAGGTCATCAAGCTGGAGCAAAACTACCGCAGCCACGGCCACATCCTTACCGCCGCGAACACGCTGATCGCGCAAAACCAGCATCGTCTAGGCAAAAACCTGTGGACCGCGGAAGGCGTAGGCGAGCCGATCCGAATCTTTAATGCGTATTCGGATCAGGAAGAAGCGAGTTTTGTCGTCGACGAAGTGAAAACGCTCAACCGTGAAGGCATTGCGCTCTGCGACATGGCGCTGTTATATCGCTCGAATGCGCAGTCCCGTGTGCTGGAGCACGCGCTGTTTTCCGCCAGCGTGCCGTATCGGGTGTATGGCGGCCTGCGCTTTTTTGAGCGCATGGAAATCAAGCATGCCCTCGCCTATTTACGCCTGCTAACTCACCCGGAAGATGACGGTGCATTTTTGCGGGTGGTGAACTTCCCCGCACGCGGCATCGGCGCGCGCACGCTGGAACAACTCACTGAGACCGCCGCTCGTACTGGCGCCAGTCTGTGGCAAACCGCGTGTACCTACAGTGGTAAAGTTGCAGGCTTTGCCAAATTGATCGAAGCGCTCAAAGGCGTCACTGTCGACCTGCCGCTTGCCGAAGCCATCGACCACGTCATCGAAGCCTCCGGCCTCGCCGAGTTTTACCGCCAGGATAAAGAAGGCGCCGACCGGCTGGAAAACCTGAACGAACTCGTCAACGCTGCCGCATTGTTTGCAGAGGAGAACAGCGCTGAAGAAAATGATGAGAGTACGCTGGATGCCTTTCTTGCCCATGCCGCGCTCGAAGCGGGCGGACATCAGGCCGGCGAAGGCAACGACGCGCTGCAACTGATGAGCGTGCACGCCGCCAAAGGACTGGAATTTCACGCGGTCTTCATCACCGGCCTCGAACAAGGCCTGTTCCCGCACGAGCAAAGTGCGTCAGAAGCCGACGGCCTGGAAGAGGAGCGCCGTCTGATGTATGTCGCGATCACCCGCGCCCGACGGCGGCTGTATTTGTCTCACGCGCAATCGCGGATGCTGCACGGGCAAACGCGCTATGCGCTACCTTCGCGGTTTCTGGAGGAGTTGCCGGAGCAGGTGTTACTCAATCTGAATCGTCGCGTGCAGCCCAGCTACAACACGTTCGCGGCAGCGGCGCCTCCGCCACGTAACCAAGCGAGCAATGACACCGGATATAAAGTCGGCCAAAGTGTGGCGCATGCCAAATTTGGGACCGGAATTATTATTGATTTTGAAGGGCGCGGCAGCGATGCGCGCGTTCAGGTGAAATTTCGCGAGTCGGGGGTGAAGTGGTTGGCGTTGGCTTATGCGAAGCTAGAGGCGGTGTGAGTTGAAAATGAAAGCATTATTTACGTTGCGTTTCCGCTAGATCAACAGGCATCTTTTTTTAAAAACCAATAATTAATAATGAACAGAATCCAGAGTGTTGATGCAATTCGCGTTTTGGCCATTGTGTCGGTCATTGTGATTCACACCACCCCATTCCAAACTCAGCCTTTACTCGGAGAAAGCGAGTTAGATGCCGCGATAATCATCAATCAAGCGGCACGTTTTGCAGTACCTTTCTTCTTCATCCTGTCGGGTTATTTTTGGGCGCTCAAGTTCAGTGATGACAGGCTGGTGATGCAACCCACACTCAAGGTCATCAAACGCATTGCGCTTATTTTTATTGCTTGGTCTTTAATCTATCTACTGCCTTTAAACCTCGTCGAGACATTAAGTGTGGCCCCTTTAGGGCCAATCACCGTGATGTATGAGGGTTTGATAACTGCGTTTAGAGACAATCCATTGGACTTGATCCTGGGGGGCACTAAAGTGCATCTTTGGTACCTGATGAGCTTGTTATTAAGTCTCGCCATTAGCGCAGTATTTCTACGATTCAGACTTCGGAGACCTCTTCTGGTTCTAGCAGTCATCTTATTTGCTATAGGACTTGCAGGAAAATCCTATCGGGACACGCCCCTAGGATTTAACGTGGCCTTTAATTTTAGAGATGGGCCTTTTTTCTCACTGATATTTTTTGTGACCGGCTATTTTTTACAACGCAAAGGCCCAAGTGATAAATGGCTGGTTCCAGGGATATTTCTGGTGCTATTGGGTTTGATAATGCACTTTACCGAGCTGATGGCGCTGCACCGATTTTGGGGCACTTCGATGCTTCAAGACTACGTCCTCGGAACCTATTTTATGGGACTAGGTGTTGCTCTTATTTCCCTATCGAATACCAAATATCTCAACCTGCCCGTTATCACATACTTCGGCCCTTTTGTGCTCGGAATATACGTGTCCCACTTGGGATTTCTAACTTTGCTAAAGCCATTGAACAGAAAATACGCCGGTAATTGGATTTGGGAGCTCACTTATATTTTGTTAGTTTTTTTGCTTTCATATTTGCTGACTTTGCTACTCTCTAAATTTCGACTCACACGTAAGATAGTGATATGAGTCCAATAGACTCTGCCACCGCGATAAGCTCACGTTCAGCGCAAAGGAGTTGTTGTTGCAAAGCGGTTAGTTCAGAGTCGGCCACTTTATCAATATTCAATCCTGTCAGCCGAATGACAATTCACAATATTCGGCCAACTGTATCAAGCGGCGTTTCTTCAGCCCACACCGCAAATATCCCCTGATACGCCGCATACAACGACCCAAACATCACCGGCATTGCCACCAGCAATCCCAGCAAAAACGGAACCAGTGCCGACACGAATAGCACCATGCCGAGCGCGAGCCCATTTACTGTAATCGCCAGCCAGTTTTTTGCTACTGCGCGCAGGCTGATAAGAAGCGCCTGACCCGGGCGCGCGTTGCCAAATAGAATTAGCGCAGGCGCAAACCAGGTCGCCATGATTAATGGCGTGAGTAATAACATGCCGATTATCACTGCTGGCATGGCCTGGTTCATCGCATTTTGCAGCACGACAGCATCGCTTTTTTGCAGGGCGGTCATCACTGCCTGTGCATTAAAACCCATGCGCAACATGACTTGCGTAATCAGTAACATGCCAAGCAACTGAACGGCACCCACCGTGGCAAGGGGCAGCCACGGACCCTTGATGCCCGCCAAAAAATGCAACCATTGCAGGGGTTCTTTGCGGTCGAGCGTGCGGTAGGCGGCCATGAAGCCTGCCACCATCAACGGCGAAATCAGCTCCGACAACACTCCGCCGACAATCGGAATCAAATTAGCTATCGCGGCCGCGCCAAACAGCAAGCCAAACGCGGCAGACAACAGCAATGGATTTTGCCGATAAAGTCGAAAGCCTTCGTTTACCCAGTGCAGGCCTTGTTTGGCGGCTACTTTACGGGGGATATCGTGATCGGGCGAAACACTCATTCGATCAAAATTCCTTTACCTTCCACATGGGCGGCTGCAGACCGCCGTCGAGCGAATCGCGTCGGGTAAAAAAGCCTTCGCCTTTTTGGTCGATCAGGTAGTACGGCTTGCCTACTTTAGGGGTGACTTTAAGCATATAAACCCGGCCGTGTGTGCGGTATTCCTCGACGCGCCCTTTACCCGATGGCTTGATCGTCACCGCAGGCGCGTCACCTGCGTTTGGGGGGCCGTCTGGCACGGGCTTGAGATCGGGCGGCGGGGGTACAGCCGGGGCGGCCATTGCAAAGTTAGTGACCAGCAAAGCGCAAAGGATCAGTGTTGCACGCATTTTATTCTCCCAATAAAAGTGGATATGGAAAGCTATCGTCGGCTTGCTTATAAATTCAGTTGAATTTCGCGCTCCGCCAACGAGGGCATAAAGCCACGTTTTTCATAGTGACTAAAGATGGCGTCGACGACGTCTTCCGGTTTGTCGAGGATGCGCATCAGGTGGATATCGTCGGCCGAAATCATGCCCTCATCAACCAGCGTTTGCTTGGCCCACTCGACCCAGCCCGCCCAGAATTTTGAGCCTACAAGAATGATCGGAATACGCGCAATTTTGCCGGTTTGCACTAATGTAAGCGCTTCGGTCAGCTCGTCCAGCGTGCCGTAGCCGCCGGGCATTACCACATAGGCCGCGGCGAATTTGACGAACATCACTTTACGTGCGAAAAAATGCTGGAAGGTCTGGCTGATGTCCTGAAACGCATTGCCGGATTGCTCATGGGGCAGTTGAATGTTCAGGCCCACGCTGGGTGACTTGCCAAAATACGCGCCTTTATTGGCGGCTTCCATCAACCCCGGCCCACCGCCCGAGATAACTGAAAAGCCCGCGTCCGACAGTTTTCGCGCAATGTCTTCGGCGAGCTGGTAGTAAGGATGGTCGGGTGGCGTGCGCGCACTGCCAAAAATCGACACCGCCGGGCGTATCGACGCGAGGCGTTCGGTAGCCTCGACGAACTCTGCCATAATTCCCAGCATCCGCCACGACTCGCGTGCAGAATAATCGTTCTCCGCCGAACTGCGCGGGTCCGCCATGATCGGCAACTTATCCAAATGCATATGAACACCTCAAAAACACTATTGCTTGTGGACGGGTCGTCCTATTTATATCGCGCGTTTCATGCGCTGCCCGATTTGCGCAATCTGCTAGGCGAACCGACCAATGCGATCAAAGGCGTGCTTAGCATGTTGCGGCGCTTGCAAAAAGACTACGCCGCTGATTATATCGCCTGCATCTTTGATCCCGTGGGCAAAACGTTTCGCGATGATCTTTACCCTGAATACAAGGCGACACGCGCAACAATGCCGGAAGATTTGCGCTGCCAGATCGCGCCATTGTTTGAGCTGATCCGCGCGGACGGCTGGCCGCTGATTGTGATCGACGGCGTAGAAGCCGACGACGTGATCGGCACGTTGGTGGTGGAAGCCGAGCGCCACGGCGTGAAAAGCATCGTCTCTACCGGCGACAAAGACATGGCGCAGCTGGTGAATGCACATGTGACGCTGATCAATACGATGAATTTTGAAACGCTTGATGTGCCGGGTGTGACCAACAAATTCGGTGTGCCGCCGGAGCGCATTGTGGATTATCTGAGCCTGATCGGCGACTCGGTCGACAATGTGCCGGGTGTGGCAAAAGTTGGCCCAAAAACCGCAGTCAAATGGCTGGCCGAGTACGGCTCGCTCGACAATATCGTCGCCCACGCGCTCGATATCAAAGGCGTGGTCGGCGAAAACCTGCGGGCTGCGGTCGACTGGTTGCCCCAGGCCCGCGTGCTGGTCACGATCAAAACTGATGTGCCGCTGCCGTTTGAGCTGGATAGCTTGACGCGCCAGCCCACCGATACCGACACGCTGCGTCGCTTGTTTCAGCACTTTAATTTTCGCACCTGGCTGGCGGAGCTGGAAACTGCTGACGCGCCCGAGGCAAGTGATGTCCCGGTGACGCCGGGCATCGCGCGGGCCGTATGCGAAACGCTATTGACTGAAGCGCAACTCGATAGCTGGATACGCAAACTCGAAGCCGCGCCCATTTTTGCAATGGGGATCGAAACCACCGAACCCGCGCCGATGCGCGCGCAAATCGTCTGCATGTCATTTGCGATCAGCGGCGAAGCAGCGTGTTTGCCGTTGGGGCACATCTATCCTGGCGCGCCTGAGCATTTGGACCGCGACTTCGCGCTTCGCAAATTGAAACCGCTTCTTGAGAATGCTGACGCGAAGAAGGTCGGGCAATTTCTCAAGTTCAATTTACATGTGTTTGCGAATCACGGTATCGCGCTAGCAGGGGTGGACGATGACACCTCATTGCAGTCGTATGTACTGGAAGCCCATCAACAGCACGAGTTGGGAAGCCTGGCCGCACGCCACTTGGGACTCACGACCATCAACTACGACGAAGTGGTCGGCAAAGGTGCCACCCGCATTCGTTTTGAACAAGTCACGATCGAGCGCGCCAGTGAATATGTCACCGAAGCCGCCGATGTGAGTTTGCGCGTATTCAAAATGCTAGCGCCCCAAATTGCCGCCTCGAAGCAACTTGAGTTCATCTATCGCGAGATCGAAATACCCGTCGCGCGCATTCTGTATCGCATGGAGCGCACGGGCGTGTTAATCGATCGCCAGGCGTTAACCGTGCAAAGCGGCGAACTCGGTAAAAAAATGTTCGAGTTGGAGCAACGCGCTTATCAAGAAGCCGGACAACCCTTTAATCTGGGCTCACCCAAACAAATCGGCGAAATTTTGTTCCAGCAAAAAGGCCTGCCGATCCTGCGTAAAACGCCCACCGGGGCGCCGTCTACCGATGAAGAAACGCTCGCACAACTCGCGCTCGATCATCCCATTGCACGCGCCATTCTTGACTATCGTGGCATGGCTAAACTTAAGTCCACCTACACCGACAAGCTGCCGCAGATGATCGATCAAGCCACCGGCCGCGTGCATACCAGCTATGCGCAAACCACTGCGGTCACGGGGCGTCTATCTTGTGCTGATCCCAATTTGCAAAACATCCCCGCACGCACGCTGGAAGGCCGACGCATTCGGGAAGCTTTCATCGCGCCGCCCGGCTACGTGCTGATTTCGGCCGACTACTCGCAAATCGAGCTGCGCATCATGGCGCATTTATCCGACGATGCGGGACTACTAAGCGCGTTTGCCGAGGACCGCGACATCCATACCGCGACCGCTGCCGAAGTGTTTGGCATGACGCTCGAGACCGTCACCGCGGATCAGCGCCGCATGGCCAAGGTGATCAACTTTGGTTTGATTTACGGCATGTCGGCGTTTGGCCTCGCGTCGCAACTAAATCTGGAACGTAGCGCTGCGCAGGCGTATATCGACCGCTATTTTATGCGCTACCCGGGCGTCGCGAATTACATGCAGCGCACACGTGAAACTGCGCGCGCACAAGGTTACGTCGAGACCGTATTTGGGCGGCGCCTATATTTGCCCGAAATCAATTCCAAAAACGTGCAGCGCCGGATGGGCGCAGAGCGCGCGGCGATCAACGCGCCGATGCAGGGCACCGCTGCCGACCTGATCAAGCTTGCGATGATTGCGGTACAGAACTGGCTAGATGCGGAACAACTGGGCACCCGGCTGATCATGCAGGTGCACGACGAATTGGTGCTAGAAGTGCCGGATGCCGAAATCGAAACTTTACGCGCCCATTTGTCGGGGCTGATGTGCGACGTTGCAACACTGAAAGTGCCGCTGCGCATCGGCGTGGGGATAGGCAGCAATTGGGAAGCAGCGCACTGACGCGCCCCTTCCCGGTGTGACGTTACCCGCGCGTTTTTAGACTGTCGCGAATTTCACGCAGCAGCACCACGTCTTCTGCAGGCGCCACCACGACAACGGCGGCAGGGGTGGTGCGCTTCAGTCTATTTATTTGTCTAATCAGCAAAAACACGATGAAAGCCAGAATGATGAAACTGAGCAATACCGTCAAAAAATTGCCGTAAGCAAACACCGGCACTGCGGCCTTTTTCAGCTCCGCGAGCGTCATGCCTACCCCGGCGGGCACTTTGCCCAACACAATAAATTTGCTGGAAAAATCCAGCCCGCCGAAAATCGCGCCCACGATGGGCATGATCAAATCATTGACGATGGAATCGACAATCTTCGCGAAGGCCGCGCCGATGATCACACCGACCGCCAGATCCATTGCGTTGCCCTTGACGGCAAATTCTCTAAAGTCTGTTGCCAGTCCCATGTTCTTCTTCCCCTTGTGATGGAGTCCGCATAGTAATGCAAGGCTTCAATCGTCAGCCGCATCCTCGGGCGTCAACATCGCTTGCCTGATCGTGTCGGTGGAAAAACCGCGGCCCTGCAAAAATCGCATTTGCTTGGCGCGCTCCTGATGTGAACTCGGCGGCGTGGCAAATTTCTTGCGCCAAACAGTGCGCGCACGCGCGACTTCGCTATCGTCATCGTGACTGGCATTGAGCGCAGAGAGCACTTCGGCAATCACCTCATCGGCAATCCCGCGCTGGCGCAAGGCATGCGCGAGCTTGACTGCGCCCTCGCGCCGACGATGATCGGCGACATAGCTTTCGGCAAAACGGCGATCCGATAACCATTTGTTGGCTTCGAGTTCATCCAGCACACACGCCAACTCTTCGCGATCTGCGCCGTCGTACGCGAGCTTCTGCGCAAGTTCATGTCGGCTGTGCTCGCGCCGCGCCAGCAAGCGCAACGCGCGCTCACGTAACGAAGGCTCGGGTGTGTTCAGGCTGCGGCCGCTTTCTCAGGCGCATTCGGTACGCCTGCACCGACGCCGACGATGGCTCGAATTTTGGCTTCGATTTCCTGCGCAACCGCTGGACGCTCTTTCAAATATTCGCGTGCGTTGTCCTTGCCCTGACCGATTTTTTCGCCGTTATACGCGTACCACGAGCCGGATTTTTCGATCAGCTTGTGGTTCACGCCGAGCTCGATAATCTCGCCTTCGCGCGAGATGCCCTGACCGTAAAAGATATCGAAAAACGCTTCCTTGAATGGCGGCGACACCTTGTTTTTCACGACCTTGACCTTGGTTTCGTTGCCGACGATTTCGTCGCCTTTCTTGATCGCGCCGATGCGACGAATATCGAGTCGCACCGAGGCGTAAAACTTCAGCGCGTTGCCGCCGGTGGTGGTTTCGGGACTGCCGAACATCACGCCGATTTTCATCCGGATCTGGTTGATAAAAATCACCAGCGTATTGGTGCGGCTGATATTGCCGGTGAGCTTGCGCAGCGCCTGGCTCATCAGCCGCGCATGCAGGCCCATTTGCGCGTCACCCATTTCGCCTTCGATTTCGGCTTTGGGCGTGAGTGCTGCCACCGAGTCGATCACCACCACATCGACCGAACCCGAGCGCACCAGCATGTCGGTGATTTCCAGCGCCTGCTCGCCATTGTCGGGCTGTGATAGCAGTAGGTTTTCGACATCCACGCCGAGCTTGGCCGCGTATTGCGGATCGAGCGCGTGTTCGGCGTCGATGAACGCGGCGGTGCCACCGAGCTTTTGCATTTCGGCGATGATTTGCAAAGTGAGCGTGGTTTTACCCGACGATTCCGGGCCGTAGATTTCGACCACGCGCCCGCGCGGCACGCCGCCCACACCCAGCGCAATATCCAGCCCCAACGAGCCGGTGGAAACCACCTGGATGTCGCGCGCAATATCGTTATCGCCCATGCGCATGATTGCGCCCTTGCCGTACTGCTTTTCGATTTGCGACAGCGCGGCTGAAAGCGCTTTTACTTTGTCATCATTGATTGCTGGGCTTGCCATGGTCGCTTCTCCGTTCGGTTAGGGGGTTATTTGATGGACTCAATTTGATGCATTCAATTTAAAGCATACATTTACTAGTGTCAATATAAATTACCACCTAGATATAAAATACTATACAGTTCTTTAAATGTGGTTTGATCAGCTTTGGATTGGGGAGCAACATGATTTTTAAAGCAAAACGGTCAGAAACCATGCGCCTGGATGTGAAATGGGCTACGCGTCAACGCTTGCAGTTCATCGAAATTTTGGCGTGGTACGCGGGCGTAGTGACCCGCAGCGAAGTCGCCCGCGCATTTGGCAATTCGGACGCGGCTGCCACCAAAGACCTGAAGCTCTACAACGATCTTGCGCCCGGCAACCTGGTGTACAACCACAACGTGTTCGGGTTTGTACCCCACGCAACATTTCAGCCGCTTTTCGCGGACCTGCGCCCCGCAGCCGTGCTACCGATCATTGCGGCCAACCTGGCTGTGACCCAAGGCCCTTATGGCACAAATTCGATTTATGGTTTGCCCACCGCCGCGCTGCCGCTGCCCGTGCGGTTGCCGAGCATGCAGACGCTGGCCCAAATCACCCGCGCGATTCACCGCCGTAGCAAGTTGCGGGTGCATTACCGTTCGCTATCCGAGGACAGCGAGGTAGCGCGCATTCTCGAACCGCATACGCTGGTGGATACCGGCCTGCGCTGGCACATGCGCGCTTATCAAGAGAGTAGTTATGACTTTCGCGACTTTGTGCTGTCGCGAATCACCGAGGCGGAATGCCTGGATGCGCCCGCCGAATCCAATATCCAATACGACGATGATTGGGTGGAAACGGTCAACCTGCAACTCGCACCGCACAGCGGACTCGACGCTGCGATACGCGAAAATTTACTGCTGGATTATGGCGCCACGTCTGAGGTGATCGAACTGAATGTGCGGCGGGCCTTGCTCGGTTATGTGTTGCAGCGTTTGACTATTGATACCACACCTGATCATTCCATGAACCCGAATGCCTACCAGCTGATGCTATTGAATCGGGATGAGATTGAGCCGTTTGCAGCGTGGGCATTTCGCGCATAGCAAAGCAGGGAGTCGCAGGCTTAAGAAAATCAGGGGGGATGCCGGGCTGAACAAGAGGTCCTCCTGCCTTCATACCGAGGGACTATGCGATCAGATGATCCAAGCTGCGCAACGCTGCCGCCGCCGCACTCGGGGCCGATTCTTCGCGACCACCCGAGCGCCGACAATTGGACGATATGACTGCCATCGGTAAACGCCCAGCCGTAAGAGACCATTCCCACGGGTTTTGAGGCGTGTCATCGCCTCGCCGGGCAATTCCGGTAATTGCTGGGCGGGCTTGCACGTGGCTGTACTAACTAACTAACTAACTAACAAAATCCAAGACCTTAACTCCTCCGGATTGGTCTGTTCGCCAAGATATTACAAGCCACTGCGGTCGGCCTGTCGCGCGAGCTGCTGCTGTCGCAGCTTGCTCTGAGCGGAAAACAGGAGTGACCATCAATTCGCAACCGGGTTGAGTAGTATCCACCGCACCACCGATGAACAGTTCCATCGGAGCTTTAAACCCCATCTCTTCCAATCTTTGTTTCAATGCTGCCGCTCTCTCGGCCAGAGCAACGTCGGGGTCATCGAAAAAAGTTTCAAGGGCAATCGAAAGCGTGACGATTAAAAGCACGCTTTCGGCCACTGCTGCAACGAAGTGGGTACCGATCAAGCTATACAGCAAAATGCCACCCTCCGGACCTTCTGTGGCAAGAAGATGCGGTCCAGTCGGACCTTTCGCATTTAGGTCAACACAGGCTGTTGCGAGAGAAAGCCCATTGATTGCTGCGTCTTGGCCGACAAGAACCCCTTGGTCGAATGCATCCGCATCTTCTGGGTTAATTTCCGCCGGTGTAATACTCGATTCCTCAGGACCTTGAAATCCAAAAGCAAAACCCATGGCCCAGCTGCGGGACTGAGGGCTTTCTATTTGAGGAGGAGTCAGAAATGGATTAGCGATCATTGTTTATTCCTCACTTTTAAACTACCGTTTGTATTCGGGACTTGTTGACCGAAATTGAGTAAAGGCCTTGCATGGGGACGTAGTACGAAGCCCCAAGGGCAGACCACTTCGTACGGTCTTTTCCTCCACTCCCACTGAGAGGCGCCCTATTTTACGGTAACGCCTAACCCTACTGTAGACCCCGCTTTAAGAACAGTGCCCGGCGATGGAAGCTGGACATTGACCACGATTTGGTCGTCGGTAAGCGGGTGAGATGGCAAACCCTCTCCTTCAAAACCCTCCTCTAGCGTCCGTAAGTCTTCGCCGAAGATGTCATCTTGACTCTCTGCATGCCGATATTCTATTGGTATCCCCATGTCCACCGCGAGTGCGTCCGCCTCCCTGACAGTCAACCCAACAAACTTGGGTACCGTCTTCTCCCCAACCGGGCGAGGCTTACCTATCGGGAATATCTCAGGCATCACCGCAGAAGGAAACGTCACGCCTTTCGTGCCAGCGAAGTCCTTCGGAAACAATGCGCTCTTTGGCGAGTTGATCGCGGCACTGGCACAGCTTGAGATCAAGTCCAGGTCGCTTTGGGTATTGGCCGCAGCAGCGGCGATATCCTTCAGATTTGACCCATTGGAAAAATCATAGCGGGACGGGGAGTCCACTATCAGTTGCAGCAAGTTTAATTGATCGAGAAGCGTGCTTCGGCGTTGGGCACAAAATCGCATAACATCCTGAGCGTGCGAAATGTCCTCCTCGTTTGGTGGCAACGGTCCAGTCGCAATGGTGATCGGTGCAAGAGTTACGAGATAAGGAACGGCGCTGCTATCTGGATTAACAGCAAAAGAATCGAGAAAGAGGTCGACGTTTGTGAGCAGTTCCAGTGGATTGGTCGGATCCTTGATCCCCAGATTAACGGGGCCGCCCTCGTGATACATCTGCACGAAGACATCCGAGCTGAATTTCTTCTCTACCTCAGAAAATTTCATCTTCGCTTCAGCGGAGAAAAGTCCGTAGGAACCCTTAAGCTCAGCGGAGATACTCTCGGATTCCTCAGAACTGGAGGTGTCAATCCGCAGGACTCCGATGAAGATGCCACCTCGCTGCATACTACGAACAAAGACATTACCAAAGCGCTGGGCGAACACGGGCGGGTTATCCACGAGCTTCGCGGCTTCTGGAGTCAAGAATGGCTCGTCGATCGAAAGAACCTTCAGTTTGACCGTGGCGGTCACGGTCATAAAAAGCGAACTGGACTGAATCTTGGCGCTCTTGGCGAAGTTGAAGCGACCTGAGATGCCTGCACCAAACGAGGGGCTCCCATAGCTGGCTTCGGCGCTGATTCCTAGTGCCTGCTCAAGTTCATGGGTCGACTGGATTCGCTGAACGATCACGTTCACGGTTGCCCCTTCGGCATGGTCAATGCTGTTAATAATGTCGTTTCTGACTGGTTTATTCATCGCGGCACCTGAGAGCAGATCGGCACCGACTCCGAAGTTATATCCATCCCGGACAGGGACATCTAATTGCATTTGCGTCATTTTTGATACTCCTTACGGTATTAAAGGTATTAACTCCCAGCCGCTCATCGCAACCGGGCTCGCGCGTCCGACGTAGAGCTAACTGGGTGCGCCGCCCAACTAAGGCCGAAGCCGCTTACCGCGCTCCGGTTGAGCGTCGGTTAGCGAAGTATCGGCCCACAGCCACAAATCGCGCCGAAGAAATATGCTGTACTCCAACTATAGCAAGTGGAATGCGGCGCTGCGGAAAACCAATATAGCACTGATGCAAATTAGGGCGGTCATAAGTGATGTCATCGACATTTGGTGAATCGAGTTTACGGTTCGCAGCCCCTAGACCGATATTCCATTTGAGCGAGTGAGCAAGACGGCGTACTCGATGCAGTGCCATATGGAGCAAGCCATGTCCGATGCAACACAAAAAAAACAGCCCCAAACCTGGCAAATCCCGGGACGCCTTCGTCATCATCCCCTCAACGCCCGACATCGCTATTGCTCGGCTAGCACAATACTTTGCAAGCTGCTTCCAGTTGAGCGGTATCGAAGCAAGAAATGTGTGCCATAGATCCTAAGCAGCCTAACCCGAGTCTATGCAATCAGATCAATCAAGCCGCGCAACGCTGCCGCAACCGCGCGCGATCGGATTTCTTCGCGATCGCCCGAGAGCCGACAATTGGACGATATCAATGTGCCATCGGTAAACGCCCAGCCATAGCAGACCATCCCCACGGGTTTTTGCGGCGTGCCGCCGCCAGGCCCGGCAATCCCGGTAATTGCGAGGCTAGCCTGCGCGTGGCTGTGTGCTAATGCGCCTGTTGCCATCGCACATGCGGTTTCTTCCGAGACCGCGCCGAAGGTTTCCAGCGTGGCAACCGGCACACCGAGCATTTCCGTTTTGGCCGCGTTGGCGTAGGTAATAAATCCCCGATCATACCACGCCGAACTGCCGGGCAAGGAGGTGAGCAATTGCGCTACCCAGCCTCCGGTACACGATTCTGCAGTGGCGACCATCCAGCCGCGTGCTAGCAACTTGTCGCTGAGTTGGACCGCGAGTTGCTGGAGTTCGTCCTCTGCTACACGAGCCATAGCACTCCCTTAATCACTGCGATGGCATAAATCGCCGCCAGCAAGTCGTCAAACATCACGCCGAAACCGTTTTTCAGACGGGCATCAAACTGGCGGATGGGCCAAGGCTTCAGGATATCGAAGAAGCGGAACGCCGCAAAGGCCACGCCATACCAAAGCCAGTTCGTCGGCGTAAAAAGTAGCACCAAGCCGAAAGCTGCGACTTCATCCCAAACGATCGCGCCGTGATCCGGCACACCGAGATTGCGCCCCGCCACTGCCGACGCCCACACGCCGAGAATAAAACTTGCGATCAGTAGCGCGACCAGATCGGCAGTATTGGGCGCGAGATATTGCATCAAGAAAAATATCGGGAAGCCGAGCAATGTACCCATCGTGCCGGGCGCCTTGGGCATCAAACCGCTGCCAAATCCCAACGCGATAATGTGCGCGGGATGGCTCATCATCCACTTGAAGTTGGGACGAGCTGCAAACGCGTCAGTCGGCGAAGTGGTCATAGCCAGTTTTATTGAGAGTCATCGTTTTGCCCTGCGCATCCAGCACTTGCAAGCCCGCCTGCGCAGTGGTGCAACCGATGCGGGTGACCGCGACGCCCGCCCGCACGCCCGCCGCCAACACTGCATCGTGTTGATCGGCAGACGCGGTGAAACACAATTCGTAATCGTCACCGCCGGCCAGCACGCATTCTTGTGCGACAGGATTTTCTAAATAGTTTCGCGTGACTCCAGCCACCGGCACCCGCGCAAATTCCAGCGACGCACCCACCTGCGAAGCTTGCAAAATATGTCCCAGATCTGCGAGCAAGCCGTCGGAGATATCGATCGCACTGCGCGCAATACCACGCAATGCTATGCCTAGAGACACGCGAGGCTGCGGCAAATAAAGCGCAGGCAGTACCTTGGCCGCATCGATCTGCTCCATGAATAATCGCCCTTGCCGATACGCCAGTGCCAGCGCGGCCGAGCCGAGCTGGCCGGACACCCAGACTTCATCCCCCGCCTGTGCCCCGCTGCGGCGCAACGCTTGCCCCGGCGACACTTCGCCGATCACGGTGATCGCGATGGAAAGCGCGCCGCGCGTGGTATCGCCGCCCACCAGCTCGAGTCCGTGCGCGTCGGCCATCCGAAAAAAACCGCGTGCAAAAGCCTGCAGCCAGGCTTCATCGACACCCGGCAGCGCAATCGACAAAGTCGCCCATCGCGGCGTTGCGCCCATCGCGGCGAGGTCGGATAAATTCACTGCCAGCGATTTATGGCCGATACCGGCTGGGCTATCCTGGGGCGAAAAATGGCGACCTTCGAGCAGCATGTCGGAGGACACCGCCAATTGCATGCCGGGCGTAGCAGCCAGCAGTGCACAGTCATCGCCCACGCCAAGCACTGCGCCTGGGGTGGGACGGGTGAAGTAGCGGGCGATTAGATCGAATTCGGAAGGCATAGAGTGGGCTAGGGACTTCTCCCCTCCCCCGCAAGCGGGAGAGGGGCTGGCGGAGAGGGGGAACTATGGCGCATAAAATATCTTCTCCGTTAAAGCCTCCCTCTCCCCAACCCTGATGGAACTCCTAACCATTCGACTGAGCCCGCAAGCGGGCAAGTCACTGGTAATCTCTCGCTTGCGGGAGAAGGGGCTAAAGTCTTCAGTCTCCAATCCCCTCTGATCCCTAGCTCCTGCTTTTCTTAGCCTGCTCAATTTCCAGCACACGCGTTTCTTGCGCAAGTTTATCGAGCACGCCATTGATGTATTTATGGCCATCGGTGCCGCCGTATTTTTTCGCCAGTTCTACCCCTTCGTTGATCGCGACGCGATACGGCACATCCGGGCATTGCACCAATTCGTAGGCGCCGATGAGCAAAATCGCGCGTTCTATCGGCGACAGCTCAATCAATGGCCGATCGAGATACGGCGTGATGCGGGTGGAGAGCATGTCTTCGTCTTTCAGCACGCCGTGCAATAGCGTACGAAAGTAGTTTTCTTCAGCGCGTTTAAAGCCGTCGTCTTCAGCCAGGTTGGCCGCGATCAGCGTGACCTCCGCGCCGCCTACGAGCCAGGCATACACGCCTTGCAGCGCGTATTCACGGGAATGTCTTCGAGAGCCCGCCATGCTTAAAGCTGCTTTAACAAGTTAGCCATTTCGACCGCGACTTGCGCGGCATCGCGGCCTTTGTCATGCATGCGCACATGCGCCTGCTCTTCGGTATCCACAGTGAGAATGGCATTTGCAATCGGCACGCCGGTTTGGAGTTGTACATCGAGAATGCCGCGCGACGATTCGTTGGCGACGATTTCAAAATGATAAGTGTCGCCGCGCACTACCGCGCCAATCGCAATCAGCGCGTCAAATTTTTCGCTCAAGGCCATTTTTTGGAGTGTAAGCGGATGCTCTAGCGCGCCGGGCACGTTCACCAGCAAAACATTCGCCACGTTCAAACGCGCGAGTTCGGCTTGGCACGCCGATAGCAGTCCTTCGCAAATAGCTTTATTGAACCGGCTCATCACGATGCCGATGCGCAAACCCTCGCCTGCGTAAATGGGGTCCAACTCGTTCATCTTGCTGTTTGTGCCCATACCTACCTTCTTTCTGAATAGCCTGTGACTTCGAGGCCAAAACCATCCATGGCCGGCATTTTGCGCGGGCTGGACAGTAGCTTCATTTTACCCACGCCGAGGTCACGCAAAATCTGCGCGCCGATGCCGTAATCGCGTAGATCAAATTTGTGACTAACCGGAGCGATATCGGCGAGGCGATGCAACAGGGCATCTGCCGTCTCTTCGCGGCGCAGCAGCACCAACACGCCGCTGTCGGCTTCGGCAATCGTTTCCAGCGCGGACAAAATTGGCCACGAGTGCCCGCCACCGGTCACGTCGATAAAGTCCATCACCGACAGCGGTTCGTGCACGCGCACCAGCGTTTCCTTATCGGCAGTAATTTCGCCGCGCGTTAATGCCAAATGCATTTCGCGCGTAGTTTTATCGCGATAGGCTACCAGCCGAAACGCACCGTAAATGGTTTGCACCAAACGATCCGCGGCGCGCTCGACCAGTGTTTCGGTCTGGTTGCGGTAATGGATCAAATCGGCAATCGCACCAATTTTCAGGTTGTGCTGTTGCGCAAAAATCACCAGGTCGGGCAGACGCGCCATCGTGCCGTCGTCCTTTAATATTTCGCAGATGACGGCAGCAGGCACGCGCCCCGCCAGCGCCGCCAGATCGCATCCGGCCTCAGTATGCCCCGCCCGCACCAACACCCCGCCGGGTTGTGCACGTAGCGGAAAAATATGGCCGGGTTGAATGATGTCGGTGGCTTTGGCGTCGCGCTTCACGGCTGCCTGGATGGTGACGGAACGATCGGCCGCGGAAATCCCGGTCGTCACGCCCTCGGCAGCTTCAATCGATACGGTGAACGCGGTGCTATACGGCGACTGGTTGTCGACCACCATTTGCTTCAAGCCGAGCTGCTGGCAACGCTCGTCGGTCAGCGTCAGGCAAATCAGTCCGCGCCCGTATTTGGCCATGAAATTGATCGCTTCGGGCGTGGCGAATTCTGCCGCCATCACCAGATCGCCTTCGTTCTCGCGGTCTTCTTCATCGACCAGCACCACCATGCGGCCGGCGCGCAGTTCGTCGATGATCTCGGTTGTGGGGGAAAGGCTCATTTAATCTTTGTCCGTGGTGTTGGCATATAAAGTTAGGCGTTCGACGTAGCGTGCAATCATGTCCACTTCCAGATTTACGCTGCTATTCGGCGCGAGCTGTTTGAACGTGGTCTTTTCCAGCGTATGGGGGATGAGATTCAGCGTAAATCGAGTCCCTTCCACCTTGTTCACGGTGAGAGATACACCGTTCACCGTGATCGAACCTTTATGAATAATGTAACGCGCCAAGGGGAGCGGCGCTTCTATTTCGAATAAATGCGACTCACCGATTATTTCGACGCGCGTTACGCGACCCACGCCGTCCACATGCCCCGAAACCAAGTGGCCTCCTAGCCGATCCATCAAGCGTAAAGCCTTCTCCAGATTAACTACAGCATGGGGTATGAAACCGCTGGTGCAACGCAGCGTCTCAGCAGACACATCAACCGTAAAAGTATTTGCAGTCAGTGCTACCACGGTCAAACATACGCCATTGACCGCGATACTGTCGCCTAATGCGACGTCGGAAAAGTCCAGGTCACCGCCCTGAATCACCATACGCGCATCGTCGCCTAGCGTTTCGTAATTCTGGATTGTGCCGATAGATTGAATAATGCCGGTAAACACGTGATGTGAGTGCGCTCGCGAAAAGACCGCACATTGTAGGCGTTTCGCGATTTAGGGACTAGGCATTAGGCATTAGGCAGCTTGCAAGTCGGCGGGTATATCTCCGATGGTGAATTTGTACATGATCTTGCAAGTTCCCCCACCCCCCGCCTCCGCAGGACTTAAGGCTTCGCTTACTTGGGTTTCGACTTGCCAGCACTATTGAGTGCGACCCCTTGGCGAACCAGCGTTTTAAAAGCAGACTCATCCACCTCTTCGCCTTCATTGATGTCTATCGCCCGACGGACGTTTCCGTCAAGGCTCGAGTTGAAAAGACGCGCTGGATCTTTCAGAGAAGCGCCCTTGGCGAAGGTAAGCTTCACTTTATCTTTGTAGGATTCGCCCGTGCAGATAATGCCGTCGTGCGACCACACTGGCGTGCCCCTCCACTTCAACTCCTCAATCACATCCGCGTCGGCCTCTTTAATGAGCTTGCGCATTCTGCTGAGCGCTTCACCCCGCCAACCTCCAAGCTCGGCAATTTTTATCGAGATGAGATCTGATGCCGACTGGTCTAGACTTGCGTCCGTTATTTTCACGCCCTCATCCTTCCTGAATAGTGATTGCAAGATCGCCAAGGAGAGTGGAGCCTGCTGCAATAGCGCTGTCATTGAGCAGCCAGATTTTGAATGGTTTTTTATCTTCTTTCATAGCAATAAATTGATCGCTTAATGAAGGGGTGGTCATCAGTATTCGGCGCCCTGACTTCTCAATGCATCGAATGCAAGCCAAACATATTTCCCTCTGTGTCGACGGCCAGCGCAATAAAGCCATATTGACCGATAGCCATCTTCGGTCGATCGACCTTTCCGCCACTGGCCTCAACCCGACTTGCTTCGACAGCACAGTCATCACACACAAAATAAACCAGCGTGCTGTTTCCCCCAGACGGAACGCCCTTCATCTTGACCAGAGTGCCCCCCGCGCCCGAACCATTCGCCTCCATCGGGAAAGCCCACATTTCGAGTTCCATGCCCGCACTCGGCAAGCGTTCAAGTTTGCCTTGCAACACAGACTCGTAAAATTTCTTCGCCCGCTCGATGTCTTGCACATATATCTCAAACCAGTTAACAGGATTAGTTCGCATCGTGCGCCTCCGTGGTTGTGTAAATGCTTGTTATAGCGCATTGCCTGATGGTGACAAATACTGCCTAAGCTTTTGAGTTGACCAGCTAGACGCTATAGGTGGCTAGCCCGAGCAGTGAGAAGCGCGCTTTAGCGCGTTTCTCACGAATGCCGTGTTTGGCGCAATGGCTAATCTGGAATCTCTGGCTCAACCAGATTCGCCAGATGGGCGAGCGGCTCTTGCCACCCAAGATAGCAAGCGTCGGTTGGAATGACACTGGGGATGCCTTCCTGCACGATGTTTATCTCGGTTCCACAAGATACCTGCTTCAAGCTTATCGTCGTCTGCATTTCGCCGACCAAATTTGGGTCGTCGAATTTGGACGAATAACGAATGCGGTCGTGCGGCACAAGTTCGAAATAGGTGCCGCCAAAAGCCATGGTGTGCGCTCTAAAAACGCTTAAGCTAACCAGCGGGGCTTCCGTGCCATCCACCGACCGTAGTGAGCGAGGTTGAATGCCGCGTTAGGCATATTTGAACTCAATTTTTCGGATTTTTTTCAAGTCCACATTTTTCTTAGCTTGCCATAAATCGTAATTGTCTTGCATCGTCAACCAGCTTTCGGGAGAGCGCCCCAATGCTTTTGATAGACGAAGAGCCATTTCCGGACTTATGCCACTAGCCTCGTTCAAAATGCGATTAAGGGTTGATGCTGCAAACGTTGAAATTCGGCGGCCGCCGTAGGCGGTCCGCTGGAATGACGGGTTCGACATCGTTATTGGCCTCAAAGGATTCTGCTTCCAGTTCAATCTGTATTCTGGCCAATTCGCCAAAGAACGCCAGACGGGTCATAGAGACAAAAATCCCGCATGCGCCATGGCTGTGCCTCCAAGCTGGTGATCTTGACCCCATACTTGGAAAGCACGCCGCTGGCTTGAACATGATTCCACCAAGAATTCACGTCCTCGACGAGTATGTGCATCATGAAATTCTCGGCGAGTGACTCTGCGCAGAAGTCTTGCAGTAAGAAACTCATATGCCCAAAGTGAAAATAAGCAATGCCGCCTCCTTCAGAGGCCATGGTAAAACCGAGGTCCTTGTAAAACTGCTTGGAAACCTCGAAGTCCTTTGACGG
>JAYWDZ010000312.1:0-3746 GCA_043779595.1 Nitrosomonadales bacterium | reverse complement strand
AGGCTGCTTGCACGGATGCTTGGCCAGGGCGAGCCCAGCCGTTTTCTAGCCTAAAAATAGGATCAAACCCAATACTGTTCGTTTAAGAAAAATTCCGTTCGTCCTGAGCCCGTCGAAGGGCTCTTGGTGAGCAGCTGGTGGTTCGACAAGGCTCTCCTGAGTTTATCGAAGGGCTCACCATGAACGGTTAACCGAACAGCATTGAGACATGACCCCGGATTTCCCGCTTCAGTTTCGGTGGCTACTTATCTGACCCCAATGCTTGTGCTCGCTGCTGTAAAAGTCGTTCATTGATAAAAAGAATGACGTTCCAAACAATACTTAGAGCATCATGCGTTTATGCCAAAAACCCACGAACTAGCTCAGTTCGACAGCATCAAGTCGGACTACAGCAAGGCTCACAAGGAATGGGAAAAGGTCAAGCCCAAGGCTGCGAGCGTCTTTAGTTGACCCATTTTTTCAAACAGGCTTAGACATGTACGACTTGCACCGTCTTGGATGGAACAGTTTCCAGCAGCTTTGTCTCACCATAACCCGGGAAGTCCTTGGTCAGACAGTGCAGTCTTTTCTGGATTCGAATGACGCAGGGCGGGATGGCGCTTTCTCTGGTACATGGACGCCAGCACCGGAACAGCTTCTCAGCGGGAATTTTGTCATCCAGTGCAAATTTTCAAGCAAGGCCGGTTATCTCCTCACGAAGTCCGACATAACGGATGAATTGCCCAAGGTGCGCAAGCTTGTGGCCGACGGGCTTTGCGATGTCTACGTCTTGATGACGAATGCCGGTGTATCCGGAAAACAGGAAGCACAGATCAGATCGGAGCTGATCGGTGCCGGGGCCAAGCATGTGCTGATATGCGGATCCACCTGGATTGAGGATCAGATCAAAGAAAACACGCGACTGCGGATGCTCGTGCCCCGTGTATATGGTCTGGGAGACTTGAGTCAGATTCTGGATGAGCGGGCCTACGCGCAGGCGCGTGCCGTTCTTGAGTCATTGCGGGAAGACCTGAGCAAGGTTGTAATCACCGATTCCTACCGCAAGGCGGTTAAAGCGCTCGATGAGCACGGCTTCGTGTTGCTCATCGGTGAACCGGCAGCAGGAAAGACGACCATCGCCTCAATGTTGGCAATGGCTGCCGCCGACAAGTGGAAGTCATCGGTGCTCAAATTGGCCGACCCAGCAAAGGTTGTCGAGCGCTGGAACGTAGATGAGCCCTCACAGTTCTTCTGGATCGACGACGCATTCGGCGTGACGCAGTATGAATCGCCATTGGTGCATGGATGGAACCATTCTTTGGTACAAGTGAAAACGATGTTGCGCCAAGGGTGCAAGATCGTCATGACCTCACGGGACTACATCTATAACCGGGCTCGTCATGATCTCAAGGAAAGTGCTTTTCCGCTCATCAGCGAAAGCCAGGTCGTTATCGACGTTCACGATCTGTCTGGCCTTGAAAAGCAGCAGATTCTGTACAACCATTTGAAGCTCGGCAAGCAGTCCGCCGCATTTCGCACCGACATCAAACCCCACCTGGAATATATGGCGGCTCATCCGCGCTTCATTCCGGAGACAGCGCGGCGCATCGCAGACCCGCTGTTCACTAAAGACCTTTACCTGAGTGAATACCAGCTTGGGCAGTTCGTGGAAAAGCGTGAGCAACTTTTGCTTGAAGTGATACAGGGGCTGGATGCGAACAGCAAGGCCGCGCTCGGCCTGATTTACATGAGGAAAGACCATCTCGAAAGCCCCATTACGCTGCAGGGATCTGAGCCGCAGGCGCTGGAGCGGCTCGGCAGCACGTTGGGAGAGTGCATCACGGCAATCGACGCGCTCAATGGCAGTCTTGTGACGCACATGCAGATTGACGACCAACCGGTGTGGCGCTTCAAGCACCCTACCATCGGCGACGCCTACGCGGCGACGTTGGCCTTTAGCTCGGACTTGCTCGGGATTTTCTTGAGTGGCAGTTCCACAGAAAATCTTACATCGCAGGTCACATGCGGCAACGTCGGCGTGGAAAAAGCGGTTGTCGTTCCCAAGTTACTGTTCCCGATGATGATCGCGCGGCTGCGCGAGTTCTCGGCCAGCGACAAGTACAAGGTGCAATGGATGTCCTCATGGGGGGCCAGATGGACGCTCTACCGGTTTCTTGCCAATCGCTGTTCGAAAGAATTTCTAGCGCTGTATCTTGAGCAGAACCCGGATATCCTGAAGTGCGTATCCGAACCGGGCCTTAGCCTAAGCAATGTTTCCGAGGTTTATCTCGCCGTGCGCCTGTATGAGTTTGGCCTCCTTCCCGAGGAGAATCGGAAGAAATTTATTGAAACGGTCAGCAACTATGCCATTGAAGGTGACGACTTATACGCGTTGGATAACGCGGGCATACGTAGTGTTTTCACCGAAAGTGAATTTGAGGCTCTTGTGCGGACTGTGCGCACGGACCTGCTGCCGAAGCTGGCGGTTGTGCGGAGAAAAATGCAAAGCAATCACGATTCCTCGGCCCCCCCGGATGAGCACATGCAGAATATTCTTGAATCGTTCAGCACGCTCAAGAAGCAATTCAGCGACGACCCAGATGCGGTTAGGCTTATTGAACGCGAAACAGACCTTGCGAACGAGTGGATCGCCGAGACTGATCCCCCTGAGCCGAAAATTAGTCCTCGGACGCTCGGAACCGTGGAACCCTCTGAGGAAAAACACGGCACCAGAAGCATCTTCGACGATATTGACGATGGTGATGCGTGAAAGCTGTCGCCCAGAACGGGCTGGCTGCTGGTGGCTGGTTACTGCAGCACAGCGGCCGTTGAAACGCTGCGTTGCCAATGTCAGCAATGGCCTGCGGATTCAACCGGTGGATGCAACAGATTGGCTAAATTTTTCAGCGGGTGTTTCGTAGTTTAGGGTTTTCCTTGGGCGATCATTTAATTTCCTCGCCACTGCATTCAGCTTGGCTTGGGAGTGGGCCGAAAGGTCGGTTCCCTTGGGAAAATACTGCCTTAATAGCCCGTTCGTATTCTCATTAGTCCCACGCTGCCAAGGGTTCTGAGGATCACAGAAGTAGACCTTTATGTCGGTCGCCAATGTGAAGCGTTTGTGGTCGGCCATCTCTTTACCTCGATCCCAAGTCAGCGATTTGTAGAGTTCCTGCGGCAACTTGCGAGCGTTCTTGATCAGCGCGTTGGTGACCGTCTCGGTATCTTTGCCGACGACCTTCACCAGCATCACGTAGCGTGTATGACGTTCGACGAGGGTCGCAATCTGGCTGTTGCTGCTTCCGCACAGCAGGTCACCTTCCCAATGACCTGGTACTGCCCGATCTTCAACCGTGGCCGGACGTTCGCTGATCGACACCGCGTCAGTGATCCTGCCGTGATTGTCAGTCTTCTGCGTGTGATGGCGCGAACGGCGCATTACTCGTGTACGCCTCAAATGCTGCAACAGCTCTTTCTTCAGGGCACCACGGGTTTGAATGAAGAGGCTGCGATAAATGGTTTCGTGTGACACCTGGAATGTCTCGTCGCCCGGGTAAGTACGTTTTAGCCACCCTGCAATCTGCTCCGGCGACCACTGCCATTGGAGCTTACCTGCCACGATGTGAGCCAACGTTCGATTCTCAACCAGTTTACAGGTCTTGGGGCGATATGCCCGATCCCAAGCAGCCTGGTCGGCTTGGCTCGCCCGATAGCACTCCTGGCCACCGTTACGCTTGATCTCGCGGCTGATGGTGGATGGCGCCCGCCCG
>JAYWDZ010000311.1:0-24508 GCA_043779595.1 Nitrosomonadales bacterium | reverse complement strand
ACCACTGTAGAAATCACGAGTCTCGCAAGAATGTCATCAAAAAATGATTCGATGACGGTGGGATGAAATTTAATGGGATTTATAGAAGTGCCCTTATGAAGGAGTATGGAAACTAAACGACAAACCGGCTATTTTACACTTTGGAACCGACTCCAGCACAGGGGCTCCACCTGACCATTTAGACCCTTTAGACCCTTTAGCACAGCAGCCGGATCAAGGCTGGCGAACGGTGCTTCAAAACGTCCGGGATACAGGGCGTTCATTCAGTTTTATAGCGGACATTCGACCGCGATATAGCAATCTTGCAGAATGGGAAGACTTCGTCGATGGGGCATACATTTTTGGTCCTGCCGCGCCCACTGGATTTCTCAAAGAAATGCAGCCACAGATTGCCGCAAAATTTAAAAAAATACCTTTCATATGGTCGGTCAGTCCTGGGTATTACAACGCGAATATCCCAGCTTACACCCAGCCGGATTTCAATCGTATTCATGAAGCGTATCGGGCAGCCATTGCTGCCCACGCACCCTATATGTTCGTGATGACATGGAATGACTTCAGCGAAGATACAGATATTGAGCCCTCCGTAAATAAGGGCAGCGCGTTATTGACTGTTTTCCGCTATTACAATGAATGGTTCAAGGCCGGTTTACAACCGAAGTGGAATGAGGAGCACATTGTGCTGGCGTACCCTCTGCGTATTCCTAGAAATGTCTATACGCGATTCACGGACTGGGGCCCCTATAAATCACCCCCTTTTGTGCCGCCAAAGATGTATTACTGGGCCTTGACTCGTCCGGATCGGACAATGACAGTTGATGGTTTAGGGGAAGTAAAATTGCCATCTGGATTGTCATTTGGGGAAGTGGGGAATGTTCAATCTGGGCCTATACCTATATCTGTCCGGTTAGATGGGAAAACTCTACGTGTGCTTAATCCTATTGCTGATACAGAAGTTGAAACCCAACGAGGCGGCAAGGGTGGATTGGAATACAAATACATTGATTTATTTGAAAATTATCCAAACTACTAAAGTAGTATGTTTTTTTGAGGAGTGCGCTTGAGCTTGCCTTATGGCTGTCTTCTCTCGTACAATCGCGGACTTAAGTAAATCAATCGCCTACATGCTTGTGGCGATGCCTAACTAAACACAGGAGTAATAACTATGGCGAACTCCGCCCAGGCGCGTAAACGTGCCCGTCAGAACTCAGACCAACGTGATCTCAATATGAGCCTTCGTTCTACGTTGCGTACCGCAATCAAGAAAGTCCGCAAAGCGATTGATGCTGGTGATAAGGCTGCGGCGCAAACGGTATTTCAATCGTCAATGAGCGTAATTGACAGTATCGCCGATAAGAAAATCGTGCACAAAAATAAGGCTTCACGTCATAAAAGCCGTTTGTCTGGTGCGATTAAGGCTATGGCGTCTTAAAGTTTCATTAAACACATGCATTAAAAAAGCCGGTCAGCTACTAGCTGACCGGCTTTTTTACGGATGTTACGAAAGGGTGAGTGTTGGTTTCAGTCCCCGTTCTCAGTGACGAGGTCGTTGCTTTTTGCAAAGTTTTGTAAAAAACGATAAGCGTTGGGATCTTCTTCCTTAAGTCGTTTATCCACGACAACACAGGGGGCTCCTTCTAAAGTTTTGGGTTGAACGTAGGGGGAATAACATATCCGATGATCGGGATCCATCACGGAAAATGCTCCTGCTAAACGTTCGGCCCAATCACTTGGTCGGAATTTCCCCCCTTGTTGCGTAATACCGCGAATGAGATACGCGGCGATGGGTTCCGGGAGATCGGCCATGAGTATGGTGGGTTGTGGGGGGGTATAAAACGGAATTCTAACGCGATTCTAACATTCGCGTACTGCTACAATGGCGCCCGCGCGTACTTGCAAGTGATGTGTGTTTTGGCGATACTTGCTTTCGCTCTGTTGGCTGGGGCATTAATTTTGTGTTTGTGGAGGAGTAAAAATGAAGAATCCGCTCGATTCGCTTTGGGGTACGGTCATTTCCGGCCTGGTGCTGACGGTTTTGCTGTATGTGTTTGTTAAGAATTTTTTAGGCTAAGGGGAACTATCAATGGAAAATATGCAAATTGTCCCCGCGCTGGCTCGTTGGATTCATTTCATGGCAGGCGTCATGTGGATTGGCCTGTTGTATTACTTCAATTTTGTACAAGTCGCAGCGCTAAAGAATGCAGCGGCTGATGGCACTGCAGCAGGAATTACCAAGCACGTCGCCCCACGGGCGCTGCTATTTTTTCGCTGGGCTGCGGTAGTGACGTGGTTAGCGGGTGCAGCTTTACTGGGTGATCAGTTTATGAATGCATTCACGCTATCCAACGGTATGGGCCCTATGGGCATAGGCGCCTGGTTGGGTACCATCATGCTATTTAACGTATGGGTGCTGATCTGGCCGAACCAAAAGAAAATTTTGGGGATCGTTACCGCGACTGATGCTGAAAAAAACGCGGCTCGCCGTGTGGCGTTCCTGGCTTCGCGCACTAATACGATGTTGTCGATTCCGATGCTGTTTTTCATGGCAGCCGGCTGGTCACACCGAGCGCTGTTCGGCTTATAATCAAGTTACAGTATGACAAGCGCGGCGGCTTCGGTCGCCGCGTTTCATTTGGGAATGCCCATTTTAGGGGGTGCAATGACCACGCATTTGATGAATACCTACACACGCCAACCTGTTGCTTTTGTGCGGGGTGAAGGTGCGTATTTATGGGATGAAACAGGGAAGCGCTATCTGGACGCAGTCGCAGGCGTCGCGGTGAATGGCTTGGGACACGCTCACCCGCGACTGGTTAAAGCTGTCTGTGATCAGGCAGCAAGCCTGATTCATACCTCTAATTTGTACCGGGTGACGCATCAGGAAACGCTTGCGCAACGCTTGTGCGAATTGTCGGGCATGGACAAGGCCTTCTTCTGTAATTCTGGTTGTGAGGCCAACGAAGCTGCGATCAAATTGGCTCGCATGTATGGTCATGGCAAAGGTATCGATGTGCCGACCATTATCGTGATGGAGAAGGCTTTCCACGGCCGCACTATGGCCACATTGACAGCGAGCGGTAGCCGTAAAATCCAGGCAGGCTTCGAGCCGTTATTGACAGGCTTTGCACGCGTGCCTTTCGACGATATTCCAGCCGTACGCCAAGTGGCAGAACACAATAAAAGTGTGGTCGCAGTGCTGGTGGAAATCGTGCAGGGCGAGGGCGGAGTAAATGTGCTAAGTGCTGATTATCTTGCCCAGTTACGGCAGATTTGCGATGAGCATGGCTGGCTATTGATGCTGGACGAAGTGCAGACCGGTATCGGACGGACTGGAACCTGGTTTGGCTTTCAACATACAGGCGTGATGCCCGATGTGATAGCGCTGGCCAAGGGCTTGGGTGCAGGCATGCCGATAGGCGCATGTCTCGCGCGCGGGGTCGCCGCCGAGGTATTCAAACCTGGGAGTCACGGCTCGACTTTTGGCGGTAATCCCCTGGCCTGTGCCGCCGCGCTTGCGACTCTGGAGGCGATTGAGCAGGAAGGTCTATTGGAGAATGCCACGCAGATCGGCGAATACGTTCGCGCCGGATTACGCACTGCGCTTGCGGGCGTTGCGGGTGTGGTAGAAATTCGGGGCGAAGGTCTGATGATCGGCGTGGAATTGGATCGGCCGTGCATGGAGCTGGTAGCGATAGCACGCGAACAGGGCGTGCTGATTAACGTAACCGCGGATAAAGTCATTCGCCTGGTGCCGCCGCTCATTTACGGCAAGGTAGAAGCCGATGCATTAGTCGCGGCAGTGACCAGCTATGTAACGTTATTTTTGACGCAAGCGGCTTAATCGAATGGTTTTGGCGCACAGTCCTCGGCACTTTCTCCAGTTCAAGGATTTGTCGCCGGACGAACACGCCTATTTATTCGAACGTGCGCGTGTGATCAAGGGTCGCTTTAAAAAATACCAGCCCCATCATCCGCTTACGGATCGCTCATTGGCGATGATTTTTGAGAAAAGTTCGACACGCACCCGCTTGTCATTCGAGGCGGGCATGCAGCAACTGGGTGGCTCGGCAATTTATTTGAATACGCGCGACACTCAACTCGGACGTGGCGAGCCCGTAGAAGACGCCGCACAAGTGATCTCGCGTATGGTCGACATGGTGATGATCCGCACCTTCGATCAAGACATCATCGAGCGCTTCGCCGGTCATTCACGCGTGCCGGTGATTAATGGCCTAACCAACGAATATCACCCTTGCCAGATACTCGCGGATATCTTTACCTTTATCGAACACCGCGGCTCGATTCAAGGCAAGACCATTGCGTGGATTGGCGACTCCAACAATGTCTGCAACACCTGGCTGCAAGCGGCCGAGGTGCTGGATTTTAATGTGCACGTGTCCACCCCGCCGGGCTACGAGGTGGAACCGGAGCGTGCGGGTTTGTATGGTACTGACCATTTCGAAAGCTTTACCGATCCCATGCAAGCTTGTCGTGGTGCCGATCTGGTTACCACCGATGTCTGGACTAGCATGGGTTGGGAGGCCGAAAACGAAGTGCGTTTGCGTGACTTTGCCGAATGGCAGGTAGATGGCGACATGATGAGCGTCGCGGCAAGTGATGCACTATTCATGCATTGCCTGCCCGCGCATCGGGGTGAAGAAGTGACTGCCGAAGTGATTGATGGTGCGCAGTCGGTAGTATGGGACGAAGCGGAAAATCGTCTGCATGTACAGAAAGCGCTCATGGAGTTTTTGATATTGGGAAAAATAGAGGTGTGATATGAATATTGCTTATTTGAAAGATATGGATTCTCTGTATATCGAGCTGCACCCTGAGAACCCCTCACAGGCCTGGGAGGCGCATGAAGGCATTGTGCTCAATTTGTCGGAAGACGGCCGCGTAGTGGGTATTGAAATCGAGCATGCGAGCACGCGTGTAGACATGGGTATGCTAAAGGTCGGTAATTTCCCCGGGGAAGTGCATTCAGTTGAGGGTAAGGCCCACTGATTTTCTATGAAAGAGCACAGGGCTCAGCATGTGCGGGAGATAGACGGTGTTGCGCGTCACATATTGCCGGTGTCGGCCACGATGGTGGGCGTATGCATGACGGTTATCAGCGTAGTGCAGCTGATACCTAAAAGTCGCGTCAGCTCTTTAGTCGATGCCACGCTGGCATTAGATAACCTGCTATTTTTAGTGAGTGCCGGATTGTCGTATTACTCCATCCGCACCCCGAAAAACTGGACCGATTGGAACGCTGGGCAGATAGTATTTTCATGGTCGCGCTTTTGGTGATGGTATGCGCCAGTTTCATGATGGCCTTTGACCTGTTTACCTATACTTAATTTTTTTGGAACAGCACCCCATGAGTGATATCAATAAAGTCGTGCTGGCCTATTCGGGCGGACTGGATACTTCAGTCATCTTGAAATGGTTGCAAGACACCTACCAGTGCGAAGTGGTTACGTTTACCGCCGACATCGGGCAGGGCGAAGAACTCGAGCCGGCACGACAAAAGGCGCTGCAATTCGGTATTAAACCCGAACAAATTTTTATCGACGACATGCGCGAAGAATTTGTGCGCGATTTTGTGTTCCCGATGTTTCGCGCCAACACCGTATATGAAGGCGAATATCTGCTCGGGACCTCAATTGCGCGCCCGCTGATCGCCAAGCGTTTAATTGAGATTGCAGCCGCCACCGGCGCGCAGGCGATCGCGCATGGCGCGACAGGCAAGGGTAACGATCAGGTGCGTTTTGAGCTGGGCGCTTATGCGCTCAATCCCGATATCAAGATCATTGCACCGTGGCGCGAATGGGATTTGCTGAGCCGCGAAAAACTTTTGGCGTACGCTGAACAGCACGGCATTCCGGTCGAAATGAAACACAAGGCCGGTGGCAGTCCGTACTCGATGGATGCGAATCTGCTGCATATTTCCTACGAGGGTCGTGCGCTGGAAGACCCGGCAGTCGAAGCCGAAGCAGACATGTGGCGTTGGACCCTGTCGCCGGAACAAGCCCCCGACTTGGCCGAATACCTGGATCTGGAATACGTGCACGGAGATATCGTCGGCGTGAATGGGGTGCGCCTATCGCCCGCCGCAGTGCTGACAGAATTGAATCGACTGGGTGGCAAGCACGGCGTGGGTCGACTTGATCTAGTGGAGAACCGCTATGTCGGCATGAAGTCGCGTGGCTGCTACGAAACCCCTGGCGGCACTATCATGTTGCGCGCACATCGCGCGATCGAGTCGATCACCCTGGACCGCGAAGTTGCGCATCTGAAAGACGAGCTGATGCCGCGTTATGCCAGCCTGATTTATACCGGCTACTGGTGGAGCCCGGAACGCCTCGCGTTACAAACTTTGATTGATCACACCCAGGCACACGTGAATGGGCATGTCCGGTTGAAACTCTACAAAGGCAATGTGATGGTGGTGGGCCGCGATTCCAAATCGGATTCGCTGTTTGATTCCAATATCGCCACTTTTGAAGACGATGCTGGCGCGTACAACCAGGCCGATGCCGCAGGTTTTATCAAACTCAACGCGCTACGCATGCGGATTGCTGCCAAGCGCGAACAATCGCGCTAAGGAGGCTAGCGCAAACAATCTAGATAGGAGTGTTATGAACGAATTGAATAATGTGTCAGTGGTCACCAAAGCCAATGTGTACTTTGACGTTCTAGGGGATATATAAAATCACTTGATAGATAAAAATCACTGGCGTACTGTCCTGTTCTACGGAGTAGGAATAACGCTAGATGAAATATGGCTATAGAGTGGTATATGGTGGCCCCGAACAACTAAACAAAGCGGGATATGAGAAGGTCTCTCACCTTCCATCCATCATGGACAGCCGACCGGGTTACCACCGGCTCGGCAGTCGTTTCTTGATCGACCGTGGATTGGGTCTTTGGGACCCACATTCTCGCGGAACTGCAGTCGTGCCAATTCCTCCTTCCTCTGTCAGCATGAAGAGCTTCGCGGACCGTCTCGCCAATTTTCTTGAGTGGTGCGACGTTCGGGGACTTGATCCGCTGCGACTGGACTACACAGCTGATCTGATCCGCCACTATCAAGTGGAAATGCAAAAGGGCATTTGGTCACGGGATGCAGAGCCCTTGGCTGCGAGTACCATCAACGCGCGCATGGATGTGGCTGCAGAATACCTCACGTGGAGTGCTGACAAGGGGTTGCGTGAGCCATTCTTTATTCCCAAATTAACTCGCCACATCAGGACAGGCAGTGCAGCAAGCGCGGTTGGACACTTGACACATGAGGTTCAGGTGCGCAAAGGGAAAATCCGACAGCCCAAGCGTCGCTTGGGATTCCCCCGCGAAAGCGAAATTCAGGATTGGCTGAACCGTATATATAGCAAGGCCGGGTCTACGCGTGGGCTGATGTGTGAAACCATCTTAAAGACTGCGGTGAGGCGGGAAGAAGCCAGCTGCTGGCGTTTAGATACCTTGCCAATGGAACGCGAGGATTGGGACATCCCAAACCTAGATGCCCCTTACGAGGATCAGGCTGTACTGGTCCTGATAATATACGGCGCCAAGGGTAAGGAATATGGACGCGATCATGGCGACAAGATTGGCCCCGAGGGGATCATCCGTGTTCCACTCTCGCTCGCTGAAAAGCTCCACGAATACCGAATAAAGGAACGCCCTAAGGCGCTCGCTAAATGGGTCAAGCGCGGTGAAACTCTGGATGAGCAGAGGCGGCTGAAAAGTGAAGCTGTGCATCTGTTTCTTGACATGGAAACAGGGCGGCGCATTACCGCCCAAAGCTTGTACGACACTTGGAGGAGCGTGCAGCGCCCACGGGGATGGTCGCCCCATTTGGCGCGCGACAACTGGGCGTGCTCGTTGGTATGGCAGCGCATGAAGGAGCACAAAGAATTGCTTGAAAAGGCTCTCGAAACAAAGATCGACGATTCAATACTTCAAGCATTGCAGTGCAATGCGCTGATGGTGATTCAAACAGAAATTCAGCCTCAGCTGCGGCATGTCAGCAAAGAGACCACGATGATTTACCTCCAATGGCTGGCAGATCGACTGGGAGTGAATCTGCACGCCGCGTGGGAGCGTGAATTCGAAAAAGAAATAAAAGATGAGGACGAATGAGTATCCGCGAATACGACAAGGACCAGCTCAGAAAACCCATGGGTGTCGATTTAGCGCTATCGCTGCCACTTCAGGGCCCGGCGCAGGAGGACCCACTTGTCTTTTGGACGGAGCACCCGTCGGAAAATACTCTCGTAGACCTGAGGGGGTTTCGTGAAGGCGTTTATGAAACCCCTCAATCCGCAAAGTGGAATGGTCCCTATACCGGCCGCCTCGGACTGATCACCCAACTTGCTCCCGTGGTGGAAGTATCACTTACGGGGTTGGAAAAGCGATCTGTTGATGCACACCTAATTTCATTACGTGCTTGGTGGCGTGTGCTTGACGCCGTTGAGGACGCAGCCGGGCAGGCAAACCATCCGATGGATCGGGTGGAAGACGTGCGGCAGTTGACCGAGGTCCACCGGGAGTGGGCGTACGAGCATGGCATGCAGCGACAGAGCTTTAGATTTTTCGTCGCTCAGGCAAACCACGTGCTGGCGCTTTTGCGCGCACCGCAACTGCATTGGATATCGCCGGTAGATGCCCAGCCCAAACGCTACTTGCCCCCGGAAAAACACCTAAAAGTGCTGCGCATTGCGTTGAAGCAGGAGTGGCTCAAGGCGCACGACCGATGGTGCAAGGCGGATCGTCTGCTTTCGGGTGAGATTGAGGCGACGGGGGAGGATATACATCTGTTGAGGCACTACCGGTACTACGAGGTCATGCGGCAAAAAGTCGGAAAGGCATTGCTAACAGCTGAGGAAATTTCTGATGACAGGGGGAAAACCAGTTTTACGTCCAGGACTGGGTTGTCCACACGGACAATGAAAGACGGTTTCTTCCCGAATCGATGGGATATCGATGCAGCTTTTTGCCAGTGTCTTGCGGTGACCGGCTGGAATCCCTGCACGCTGCTCGGCCTTGACGCTACGAAGAAATTCCTGCGGACGCACCCCAAGGATGCTAAGCGGTTTATGCTCACGCCGGGCGAGGGGTGCAATGGCGACTCCTATGAGCTAACGGGCACCAAGGCGCGAGCGCGTGGCGCCGAGCAGCGCTTGTTCGGCCTCTGGAAAACCCGCTTCGGCGCGGGATACATCCTTAGTATCTTGCTGGAACGAACGGCGCCGGTGCGTGTTCAATTGCAGCAGGCGTGCGATGCGGAAAAGGCGAGGTACGCCCACATGGAGGAAGCCGGGGCGTCGACGGACGCGCTCACGGCCCAGTTCAAGAATGTTCAACGGCTCCAAGTTGGCTGCCGCTCGGTGTGGCTGTACCAGGGCAGAGTAGGCATTGCGTGGCTTGGGAGTAGCCCGCGTGGACAGATTGATGGTCAAGGTAAAAAGACCCACTATCTGGACGCGCTGACGCAGGAACTCAATGCCGGGCGCGCTGGCGACGATCAGATCGCGACGCTCACGTTGTCCGACCTGCGTGACGCCTTTGCCCTGTGGGTATGGCGGGCAACTGGTGGCAACATCCTGGCAGTGATGAAGGCGCTGCAGCACCGCTGGATTCAATCCACGTTTCGCTACGTCAACAACAACATCATCAACTCTGAGTCCAATGCGCAGTATCGTAGCTTTAGCAATCATCTCTTCGACGAGTTGGACGAAGGGCGACTCGATGTGACCATCCTTACCCATCTGTGCCGCTATGGCCAGCCCACAGAGGAAATGATGGCGCGACTGGACGAGTACCGTGCGCTTATGCGCAGCCGCTGTAAGGTCGCGTGCAAGGATCCGCATAACCCCCCCAAGCACATTGCTCCGACCTTTGTGGCGGATGGTAAGCGGGTCTGCCCTACTCAGCGCTGTCTGTTGTGCACGCAACACGCGGTATTTCTGCCGGAGAGCGTCGACGGCGTAGCCATGCGCGTTGAGGAACTGTTGGCTTTGGAGGAGCGTATGCCTATGGAAAGCTGGCTGACTTCGCTGTATCAAACGGAACTCGACAATGCGCTGATTGCGCTGAACCTCTTTTCTTCTGAGACGGTAAGACAGCGTCGAGCCCATTGGGCCGCGGCCATCGCAGCAGGAAGTCACCGTGTGCCTGGTTTGGCGCTGCCGAATGACGGAGAGGAGGTGACTGCATGAATACTACGGATATCCTCAAGCGTGAGTCGGGCGCTCCTGACTCCCCCGACTTCGCTCGGACTGGCGCGCAGCTACTATTCCCGATTCATACGCTCCAGCACCTCGATCGTGATGAGATCACGCGCTGTCAGCACCTCCTCAGGCATGGCAACACGTTCGGCGTGTGGGTTTCGCCGCGGGGGTGGGTGCAAAAGAACTGTATGACAAGAATTGACCTGCGCCAGCGCATCCTGTCCTCTCTTCCCGGTGAGATTAGGTCATTCTTTCATGCGGCCGAGTCGAACCATGAGCAAGGAGGGGGAGTTGAACAGATACTTGTCATCCTCGATGAAGCGGTGCTTTGGATCACGCGTTATGCGTTGCTTTGCCGCATGGGCCCGGCTGGAATGTGGCGCGGCAAGGGCCGATCGCTGGACGTATCTACTTTGACCAATGGTTTGTATAACTATCTCCCTGTCCTGCTATCTCTAGCGGTTCAGCGCCGGCTGAAATTGCCTAGAGCAGAGATGATCGGCAACGGGCTCCTAACCGGAGTAAGGTCTTCGGACTTGGACACGCTGACCAAAGGTCCACGAATAAAGTTGGAGACCGAATTCAAACGACTGCAAATGTTACAAGATTTGGGACTTTGGCATGACGCGCCCACCAAGCCCGCCTTCAAGGGCCGAACCACCGGCGTAAAGGGGGCAGGCAATCTAAGACCCGTTTACGAAAAGTCTGGAAAGTTCCAGCCGCTACCGGACGACTACGTTGCGGAAATGGGCCGCAGGGTACTGTGGGTGATCCAAGACCTCGGCCCTAATTTGATCGACTTATTTGAGGCCAGTCCAGAAATCTTTACGGGGGGTCAGATCTTCTTGCAATCAACGTACGGTGTAACGACAAGACAAAAACGTCTCGCCGAATACTTTATAAAAAATTCTTGGCGCGACCGCAAGGGCGAGGTTATCGAAGCGCCACCGTTCTCGCTCAGACTTTCCACGCACGGAGTGAAAAACCGCAAGAATTACACGTCTGACGAGGCATACGCTTGGCCACCAAAAAATTGGGCTCAGGTCCAGGGGTTGGCCGCGACTCTTCAATATGCCCACCTATGGGTTGCACTAATGGCTATGGCCGGACGACACGGCGAGATGCTGAGTCTGCGGCGTGATTGTGTTGAGTTCGTACGCGATGGTACGCCTTACGCGAACGGCAAGACGTACAAGCTCAGTCGTCGATTGGACGGGGAAGAGCGAGAGTGGGTCTTACCGGACGTTGCGGTGGATGTGCTCGCGCAGCAGGTAAAACTGGTACAGGCATGGGAGCAAATTATTCGCCTGGAAGGCGGCAAAGACAATGGTGAGGAGTTGGATCTCGAGTTCGGAAACAACCATCTGTGGGCGAGTTTGGGTAATGGGAGGGCAGACCCAGAGAAAGCGCTCGACAATATAGGTGGCAACCTCCTGCGATTGGCCGATACGCTGGGTATGACGCCCAAGCCGGGCGGCATCAACCTTCACCCGCACCGCTTTCGAAAGACTGTCGCCCGCTTGGCGGGCGTTGCCCTTGTTGGCAGCCCGCGAATTCTTATGCAAGTTTTTGGCCACAAGGACATCCAGATGACCTTGTACTACATCATGACGGACAAGGCGCTGGCGACGGAGATTGAAACGGTCGCTCGGGAACTGCGGGTCATGCGCTGCGAAGAGGTGATCCGTGATATTCGTGCCGCGCAAGGCGGTGACTTACCCAATGGCGGCTATGGCGGTCCCGGCGCTAAATCCATAGCAAACGCCATTCAAAATCACGAGCAGGAACTGCACCGAACCGGCAAGGAATGGGGTGCAGATACCACCCTTGAACTTGCCCTCATTCTGACCATGAATGGGCAAAGCTGGGTACATGTGCGCCCGAATGTGCTGTGTACCAAGGGTATTGGCGAGGCCGGTGAATGCTCGAAGCGTCTCGGCAGTCCGGAGCCGTCATCCTGCCAGGCGAGTTGCACGCATCGCATCGAAGAAAAGACTGCACGGCGCGATGTGGAAACGATCATTCCCATCCTAGTGGCCGATTACAAGATCGCCCGACACGATAACCAACTCATGGTGATGGCTGAAATAGGCGAGCAAATCCGCCAGAACATCCAGCGGTTTGAAGACATTCACGCCCAGTGGCAGACCGACCCGGTAGTGGCTGAAGTGCTGGCGGAAATGGCATGACCGAGACTGACAACTACAAGGAAGCAGCCAAGCTGCGTGGCGAGAAGCGTTCGTCCGAGGTCGAACGGCGCGTGCAGGAGGCCATGGTCACGATCACTGCTGAGATGAAGGCTAATGGCGGGATATACCCGAAAAACGGTGGCGCCGTCAGTATGAACGAGGTCGCTAGGCGTGCTGGCATTCATGCCACCACCTTGCACACGCAGAAACAAAGTGAACTTGGCGAACGGGTCAAGTTCTGGGTCGTTTCGCTCAAGAAAAAGGAGGTTGTCGGCCGTATGCGGGCGCGCCGTACGCTTGCTGAGCGAGCAGAAGGCTGGAAGGCACGATATGAGGCCCTTCAGAACAGCCACATCAAGACTGAACTCGACTTGCAGCAGGCAGAAGCTGAGCGCGACGAAGCGAAGTCTGACGCTGAGAAACTGCGCACGGATAACGCTGCCCTCTTGGAACTGCTGGAGGCCAGCGGTGGCGCCAAGGTGATTTCCCTACACCCGAGGAAAAAGTGAAGTGGCACACGACCTAGCGTCATTTCTGCCGTTCTCGTCCGACTCACCGAGCATCTCAACAGCTGCGAGGAAGCGTATCAGGAACAGCCTGAAGCGCCGCGCCGCGCCGCATGATGGTGCGGGATGTCACCGAACGGCAAGATCAAGCGCGTGACTTGGCGAAGGCAATTGATCTGAAGGAAACACAAGTAAAATAGCGGAGGAGGAACATCGAGTTGGAAGCCAGTATTACGTGCCGCAAGGCGCAAGGAAGCTAGGCGATTTAGTTATGATCGCATCAGAGGACTGTCGGTTAGTTCCACGGAGTAGCAACACAGGAATAATAAGGAGCAAGCGCATATACAGTTGCTCGTTGAGGAGGTTCTTGGTGTCATTTCAGCACGCGAGTCAGCGACTAACGGTGCGAAACTAGGAATGGCGCTAGGGCTTTATTTTCTTAGGTTATGGAGAATGGAATGTCGAAGTTTGAAAACGTTACTGTGGTTAAAAAGGCCAATGTATTTGAAGGTAAATGTGTGAGCCACACGGTGCTATTTGCCGATGGAGCCAAAAAGACCGTAGGCGTGATTTTTCCGGCGACCTTATCGTTCTCCACTGGAGCGGATGAGGTCATGGAGACTGTTTCCGGGAGCTGTCGCTACCGTTTGGCTGGTGCTGAATGGTTATCGATTGGTGAGGGACAGAGCTTCAATGTGCCTGCAAATTCGAAATTCGACATCGAAGTTACTGGCGAGCCCTACCACTACGTTTGTCATTTCTCCTAAAGACCCACCTCCGATACTCAACGGCGAGTGCGGTGGGGCAGAGCTCCGATGGGTTCATAGTTGCCATTAGATCGTAAGGCTTGTTCGACGGGCGACTGATAGAAAAGTCGTTTATCCGTGAGCTCATTTTCGTCTACAACTTTCTCATTAAGGCAAAATCGTTTGCCAACGCAGGTGATGCACACCATTCCCGTACAGGGAATGACCTACCGACGGCGCGCTTTTCGCCACTCCCGCGGTACTACCAAATCGCAGTAACCCAACAAGTATTGCCAGAAGGGCCGCCCTCCCTGGGTGTGGCTCGCGTCGAGCACGGTGAGCGTGACGCCGAGAACGATGGGGATGTCGGCGTGGCTGCTGTTACCAGCAGGAGCAGCACGGGGGAAGTCAGGAGCCTGTTAAAGTATTTCTCGTCGTTGAGGGTCTATCCCATGGCTACCTGTCATGTTGCACACAGTGCTACAAGAGGCCGTCTCAGAAAACGGAAAATAAAGCACGTTAAGCCACTGGTAGCGGTCGCAACGGCCTGAACTTTCCCGCGCCGACCTTGGTGCTGCTGCGCCAGAGGTATCGCCGGTCAGATTGATGTGCTCCCACCCCAGTGGTGACAGGTATTGCAACAGCATGTCGTCTACCGGTATGCCGTGCCCGTTTTACGTGTTTACTTGGCGTTTTATAAACGACATCACATAGAATCTTAACTATGCGCTTACTTTAATTTTAATAACGCGCCCTGAATAATTTGAACCATCCGTCGTTTCACGACGAGGGAGTCATTCTTGAATAAATCAACTTCAACCGGGGGTTTTTTATGATCTGTCGTTCAATTGCACCGCGCTCATTGGGTGTGGCATTTCTCTTAGGCTTGATTCCTGCGCTTGTTCATGCCGGCTTCCCCGGCAATTTAATTGAGGCTGGCGGCCAGGCTGTACGAGACTTTACCAATGGAGTCGATAAGTTAAATGAAGAGACCACGAAGGTAACGACCAAAGCCAATGAGGAAGGAACAAAGATAACGACCAAAGCCAATGAGGAAGGAACAAATGCCGGAAGAGGCTTAAACACCGCCGTGACTGAAGAAATGGCCAAACAAAAGGAGGCGGCAACCAAGGGCTTGGAGACTGTGAACCGTGGAGTGACTGACGGAATTCAGCACGCAGCCGAGCAAGCCAAAAAGCTGAACAAGAATGTGAAGACGAATCTCGAGAAGGTCGGCAGGGACTTGGAGGCAGAGACCGGGCGGTTTGGCAGGCACCTGGAAGATGCAGCGCATGCAATTGGTTATTACATCGAGCGTCAGGGCCAGGGCGCCGGAAAAACATTGAGCAATGCCGAGCGTCGCATTAGAGAAGGGAAAGTTGTCGATGCGATTTGGCACCTGTCGACTGAACCATTGCAACACACCAGTGAAAACGCAGCGCAAGCTACTCAAGAAAGTGCATACCTCAATACGGTCGCTCAGGTTGCCGCCACCGCCTATGGGGGACCTGCCGGGGCCGCCGCATACGCCGCCTGGCTGACGTTCGCTCAGACCGGAAATGCCGACCTAGCGTTGCGCGCCGGCATTCTTACATTCGCAACAAGTTCAGCGTTCGCCGCTGCCAAGGGGATGGACAGTGCCACTACATCAGAACTCGCAAAAAAGGCCGCGGTAACGGCATCTATCGGCGGATTGGCCGTCGCTGCCGCCGGTGGCGACCCAGCGGCTATCAAGGAGGGCTTTCTCCAAGCTGGAGCAATGGTCCTAGTCCAAGACGGCTACAAAAAGGTCGCAGGCTCTGATATTGATGGCCGCGCATCTGAAGGAGAGGGTTATTGCATGACGGCGCAGAAACAGGCGTGCTCACCTCCTGATACTGCTTATGTTAAGGACAACAGTGGGAATATCGTCAGAGACCCCAAAGGCAATCCGGTGATCAACATGTCTAAACTGGATCCTCGTCGACCACACGTCGGTATTTGGGGAGGGGCTGGCGTACCGGCCATCACTGACGAACGGGGGGCGGTCATGACAAGCATTTCCAGGATCCCTGGGATGAACGCCATGGCTGTTTTTCATGATCAATGGTCGATCAGTTGGGATATGGGTCGACTCTCGGATGTGGTCACTATAGTGCCCGCCATAGTGTTGACATACACGGGAACCGGCACTAACTACTACGAACACCTACGCACTACGACAGTAAAGTCCAGCGGAACGCCAGTTGCAGGAGTTCAACCCGCAACTGTCTCAAGAGTCCCTCTTCCTGATGGTACTGTCGTCAAGCTTGATGACACCAAAGTCGTTGCTGATGAATCGCTATTCGTCACCACGAGCGCCATCCTTTCGGTTGCCTGCGTCGCTGGCGAAAAAGAGCGGACTTTTGTTGTCGATGTCCTTGGAGGCGGGCAATCGTGTCGCGTGGTCGCCATTGAAACGGGCGCCGCTCCTACCGTTTTGGCGACGTCGGAAGAGACAAAATCATGTATTGCTACTGTGCGCGATCTTGTAGCGAAGGCTCAGACAACTCAGTCGTGCTTCTCGCGTAACACGGTAAATCTGCTCGGACATCGCGAGCCGCCGCCGCCAGTGCGAGAGGCTGTGAATACGTTAAAAGGTAATATTCTTCCCGGACTCTCCAACTTCGCAGTAGGCTTAGTGTTTATGGTCATGTTGATATTGCCGTTTGTGGTTCTGGGGTACGGGGCGCGTGATCTCCAACATCGCGTCGCTGCGAATCGAGCAAAGCGCAAAAATATTCGCCAACCCACATAGCGAAATTTTCGACAACGCGAGCGCTAGGCACATGCTGTTGGCTGGTGGTGCTTGGATCAGGGGCTGCCGGGTGGCTGCTGAGTAAGGCATTTTAGTTCTCAACATTGTTTAACGTGCTTTATTTTCCGAATTCTGAGGGCCCCCCTACAAGCTGGCGGACGTGCTGATCGAAAGGTTAAGCAAGGAGCAACTCGCAGAAGGTGTTGCCCGAGTGCTTGTCTCGATCACGTGAATTGCATCAATTCACTCGGGAGAACCGATAAGGCCTCGGCCAATCTGCAAATGTTCACGAGCGCGATGTTGCGCTGACCACGCTCCACCCCGCCAAGATAGCTGCGCGCAATGCCGCTCTCCAGAGCGAGTTTTTCCTGGGACCAACCGATCTGCTTGCGGAGATAGGCGACGCGCTGTCCGAACAGGACGCGTGGGTCTTTGCTACATGGGGATTTCGTGGCCCGAGACATGGGCCAATCCTAAGAATTAGATTACTATTGGGCCACGCTCTATGAGTGACAATTGTGAATGCAGTATCAGATTGCCGCCAAGCTCAGCCACTTGTCTGAATCGCAGATCCAGACTCTTATCGCCAAGTACTACAGAAATGAACCGGTTCGTGCACTCCTGAGCGAGTACCAGATTGATTGCCTTCCGAGCCAGCTCCACGGTCTGTTACCTCCTGAAATCCAAGACGATCAGCGATGCTGCTATTGCGACGTCCCTATGTTTCAGCAACGACCACCCCGTTCAGCGTCGAAAGACAGTGAATTATGCAGCTCATGCCCTCGATGTAGGCATCGCCAGGGAAAGCGCCCATGCCGCTGTGCGCATTGCGTCGCGGCGGACAAACGCGTAGAGCAAATCGTGCGTAAGGCCAAAGAAGAGAAGATCCTTGCGTTCTGCCAAGCCACTTGTTTCCAAGACTCCCACCAACCAGACATCATGAATCTCGATCTACGCACAGTCGTGGCGGTGCTGGCATTGGCGAGGACGTGCCTCTTTGTGGATCGGGAAAGTAGTGATGACTCTCCATCTTCTTACCTGACTCTTGAGTCCCTTTCCAACTCGGCTATCCCTTTCGCGCCCCAAGGGGATCTTGGCTATCGCCTGTTGGAGGATTTGCGCGAGCAGGATCTGATAGGCATCTCAGAGCTATCCATGCCCGATGCCTTTAGCTTCGAGCATGGCGAGGTGCTTGCTTACAATCCGACGAAAGTGCGGTGGGCGATGACAGTCGCAGACCCGCAACACCTGCTAGCTCAAATCTCGTTCTTGGCCGAGGATGTCACCGAATGGCCGAGCCACTGGTCGATCGGCATAAAAGATCTGTGGGTTGAGATTGCCTTGGCAGAGTGCAAGGAGTTTTTCCGCTATTCGGCGGCGGAACGGGGGCTGCCCGCAGTAGGCGAGAAGAGCACTGAGATCATGCTGAACTCCCTACTTCTACATTATTCTGTGGCACAGTGCTATCGGATCATTTGGGCCGGCGCTCAACGGGCCGCAGATTTTCTGGTTCGAAAGGGCTGCACTAGGAAGCACGCTGCCAATTACATGATCGGTGAATCTCAACGATGGGCCGATAGGGCTGGGGCCGAGCAGTGGGAGGTCAAACCATTCAAAAGGAATTTCAATCTACCGCGCAGCTCCATCAGTCATGTGTTTTTCGATGTATTTCTGAAGATCGGCGAAGGAGGCTTTGACTCAGTCCCGCGAGCAATGGCAAAGTAGCGCGCCTATCCCGGAGAAACAAACTTGAGTTTAAGAGATGGGCTACGATCTGCACCGCCAGCACAAATGTATGTTCTAAGAAAACCGTACTAGAGCAAGCCCACATCCTCCGTTTCGAGATTGCTGTCCTGATCGAGAATGCTAAGGTGCTTGATATATGCGGATGAAGATGGGAACAGTTAAGAGACTTTGCACGCAACCACATGCAACGATTCACCTGCGACTTCGAGAATTTAAAAAGATGTGCTCAGTAGTCTTGCAAAACAGGGGGAGATTGAGATTGTTTCGCCTAATGGGCGCCATGAAACATCGGCCAATCAAATTAAGGGGGAGGATCGCATAATGCCCCCACGACAACGTAAGCTATTTGTCTGACAACTGTCTCCGTTGATTTGTCACATGACTCTGCAATAATTTATCAAAAATTGACAACATATGACCAACCGCCTCAAGCGAAGAACAAGCGGCAACGGCTACATAATAAACCGCGAATGCCCATGAAGGATTTTGCAGGGAGTATTGCCATGCTATGCCCAAGGTGCGGAGCTACCGAACTAATCCCGGATACCCGCGATATCCCTTATACCTATAAAGGTGTGAGCGCCACGATTCCGGCAGTATCAGGAAACTACTGCCCCACTTGCGGCGAAGGCGTGTTGAACCGTGAACACGGCGACCGATATGGAAAACTCATTGGACAATTTCAGCATAAAAATAACCTACGAAATTAGGGAGAAGAGTTGAAAATTGCAGACACTACGCAGGAATTAGGCTATTTATTCATTAACGGAATAAAGGCCACCATTGCCTCTGCCGATCCGATCTGGTCGGCACAGATGTTAGAAATGCAACTTGGTAAACGTTCTCCCGGTAACTTCGAACCTCCAATACCCCTCGACCTTATCAACAATTACCTACTCACCAGCTCCGAAGAATCAGACTCAAGCTGACACGCTAGTCGTTGCGTGCTTTATTTCGGTTTTCTGAGACGCCCCTCTATATCCCCGGTGGCTGGCTAGCTCGATCAACCTTCCGATTCTCTGGCTTGCATTTTCCTACTACACGATGGCGTGTCGACAATACTTGGGGCATCACGCCCCAAACTTGTATTCAGAAAGCTGTCCGGTATTTGCTTCCGCAAGAGCGATTAACGTGTCCTTGATCAACTGAAATGGCAGCTCTGGATTGTCTTCCATAGCCTTCCCTAGGCGCGCCCAATATTCTATTTGCTGCGGGACGGAACGATGTTTAGCAGCGGCATGAAGCTTTGCGAGCTTGATAAATTCGTCCGATAACTTTAATGCTGTTGACATACCAATTCTAAGCAACAAGTGCGTTCACGGCCAACGTCCGCGGCGGATCATAATCAGAAATGAGCATTCGCATGTAAAGTATCAAATCCCTTTAAGCTCGTCTGCCAAATATAGGTTCGTTGCTCATCATCTGGCATCCGTACAATGAAAAACGCGGACTCTGGGGGCAATTTTTTCTAGCAATGTACGCATTGCTATGCGCATTTCGTACTCGGTTTGGAGGTTCAGCCAGAAGCGCGGTTCCATGTTGAAAAATAATCCCAAGCGCAACGCGGTATCCACGGTAATAGGCCGCGATCCATGCACCAATTCGCTGATCCGGCTTGGAGATACATCGATGTCCGCTGCGAGCTGCCGAGCTGTGATGCCCATGGGCTTCATAAAGTCTTCCAAGATTATTTCGCCGGGATGGATTTCGTCAAGTAATCCTTCCATTTTTAGCTCCTAGTAATAGTCCACAATTTCAACCCTTACGCGTATTCATGCCATAAAGCACACCAGCCATTGGTCATTTTGATGCGGATAGTGTGTTGTCCCTTGCGGTGCCGGTGTCGTTTGCCACAACAAATGAAATTTGTGACATGTTAATGAAAAACTACTAACACAGTTAGTGAAATTAAAGGGCTCAAAGCGGAGCCTTTAATCATCAAAGCTTAAATATTTCATATTCCGCTCCTTCATTACGCAGACTGCAATGCGCACCCGAATTTCCGCACGCAAACGGTTTAGCGACTTGGAGAATCTTGAGAAACAAATTTAGATCCCATCCGCTAAATTTTAGGCCTGACTAAAATAAGCGGACAGGCTACAGCGAATGAATTTAATTGGGTTACAAACGACAGTTGATATAGACGGCGTCCTGCTCTAAAGTTGGTGCCGTCTATATCACGTTGGGCGTCACCAGTAGCATTTGCCCACGCGGCCCCAGGCACTTCGATGACCAGGCAACTGATTAGCTCCGGATCCACCTTCGAGCAAGAGATAGGCTACTCGCGCGCAGTGGTCGCTGGAGAGTGGGTCTTTGTTTCAGGCACCACCGGCTTCGACTATTCCAGTATGACCATCGCCGAAGGACTGCTGGAGCAGACCGAACAGTGTCTGAAGAACATCGCCTCGGCGTTGGAGCAGGCAGGCTCGAACCTGGCGGACGTTGTGCGAGTGACCTACGTGCTTCCGAACGGAGCGGAGTTTCCTGAGTGCTGGCCGGTGCTTCGCAAGTACTTCGGTGAAGTTCGGCCAGCTGCCATGATGATCTCCGCCGGTCTCGCGGACCCTCGAATGCGAATCGAAATCGAGGTCACGGCCTTGAAGCAATCAAAGGCGTGAGTGGTGCCCTCCACAGTGACGCCCAACCCTTCCATCAAGCGGACATCCATCGGCGGGGCACGCCCGGCGGCTGCAATCGACCGCGACATGAAGCGCGGCCGACTGTTGCTGCGGCAGAATACAGACCGCCTGTTCGGCAATCCACAAGACAAGCGCAACACGCGGGTGATGTTGACGCTGCCCAGTGAAGCGGCGGGTGATTTCCACTCGTGCGCGATATGCTCAACTGGGCATGACTGTGCGCGCATCAATTGCGCTCACGACCGCACCGCAAGTGTCCGGCCCCATATTCCGCACCGGCGAGAACGAACCCGGCCCCCAGGTTTTGCATATCAAATTCAAGCGCGACTTCAAGCGCGACGACTTGGGAAATCGACTTCACGCCACGCAGATCATCCACGATAGCACAGGCAGCCCGGGGCATCCAACCACGACTGACGAGCTGAGACCGGCGTCAGCCGCACGATTGAGTGTGCCTGCCGCGTGGCTGCGCAAACTCAAGCCCGGAGACGAAATTAGCTTTACCTACATGCGCAAGCGCAAACGCAAACGCGAATTTGTCGTGGATCAGGGCCTGTCAAAAACAGAGGTTTACATCACCTGCGAGGCTTCGATGGTTAGGCTGCGCGCAGTTCGAAATGCTTGAACCTGCGCGTTAAATTTTCGCCCAACGCGGCAAGCTCAGGCATCGGTGCCGTCATTCGAATCAGCGCGGCGTCGGCGCAACCTGTGGCGCGAAAATTCTGTAGCGCATAGCGGCGTGCACCCAGCGCGGTCAGCTCCTGCGCGATTTTCTCGACATCCCGCGCCGAAAGCAGCGCCGGGTGCAGCGTGGTGCGGAATTCGTAGTCCACGCCGCTGTTGAGCACCAGGCGGGCGGCCGCCAGGGCCTTGTCGCCGCTGCCTGCGACGCCGGTGATACGCGCATATTGGTCGAACGGCGCTTTGATATCGAATCCGACCCAGTCGATCAACGGCAGCAGCCGCGCCAGGCGCGCCGGATAAATGCCCGCACTGTGGAGGCCGACTTTAAAACCCATGGCGCGGGCTTCGCGCATGGCTGTCAGCAGTCCAGCGTGCAGCGTGGGCTCACCCCCGCTGAAAACGACCGCATCCAGACAACCGCGACGTCGCTGCAGAAACGTCGCGACCTCGCGCCAGGCGACCAGCGGTGCCGCGCGCGCTGACTGCAATTCTGGGTTGTGGCAATACCGGCAGCGCCATGGACAACCCGGGCAAAACACGACGGCCGCGAGGTATCCGGGATAATCAACGGTACTGAACCGGGTCAGCCCGCTGATCGGCAGTTCACCGCGCTTCATGGGCGAACCGGCGACACATCCGTCGTGAAAGCGTTTGTGCGATCAAGTCCCGCCCCCGTGGAATGCCACGCCGGGCTGGTTTTCCGGCAAGTCAGCCAGCATCAGATCGTGCCTCACATTTTGCAAATCATCCCGTTCTGCACCTTGCAGCAGGGATTTCGCATCCTGCAACGCCGACGCCAGCAAGGCCGAGGCCAGCACGCGCTGCGGCTGACCGAGCATTTTGGCAAGCGCTTGTAAGTCGTAGTTCGAATCCTGCTGTAGCCGGACTTCCTGCGGCTGGCTGAACGTCTGCAACGTGGTGTCCGCCACGGCGATTTCATCCGGTGGGGATTGCAGCTTACGCATCAGCGTAGCAATATGACTGTCCACTGATACCCCGGCCCCAGGGGGCTTGAGTTTGATTTTGTTGATAAAGTAGTTTTCAAACTCCACCTTGGCCAGATGTACCCATCGGCCCCCTTTGAGCCAGTTGATGTTGCGCAACGGGATCTGCGGTTCCGAAAGATACGCAGCGCCGGAGTGGGTCATGTCGGATAGCCACTGGGCACGCAGCGGTGCCGGGCTGGTCAATGGCTCTCCTTTCATCGTGGCAACAATGTTGCGCACACTTGCATCGACTTCGTTCTGTATGGCATACACCGAATCCGGCGCGCCGATGGGCAGCGGCGACTCAGACACCGACGGGTGCGCACCGCATACCCCCACCGCGAAGATATTCGGGAAGGCGGGGCTGCGCAGATAGTCGTCGGTAATGACGAAACCGCGCGCGTCGGTGAGACCGGCACTTTCACGCAACGCGCGGATGCCGCGGAACGCAGCCCAATACACAGAGTATCCAAACGCCACTTCACCCGTTCGAGCTTCGTTGCCCTGCGCATCGCATTCCGCAATATGGACCACGCCGCGTTCAATTTTTTTAGTTTTTACATTCGTCAGGTAATTGATATCGCGCGCGGCCAACGCCTGTTCCAGCAAACGGCAGGTATCACTTTCTGCACCAAGGCCCAGATGCCCAACGTAAGGCTCGGGGGTGAGGAGCGTGATGGGTACCCGATCGCGCAGGTTGCGGCGACGCAAATCGGCATCCGCCAGAAAAGCGAATTCATAGACCGGACCCAAAATGGATGAGTTTTGCACCGCGCCAATAACCAGCGGCCCCGGATTTTTAATGAACTGCTGGTAGTCGGTGTAGGTTTTCGTCGCATCATCAATATGCAGCACCGAATGCACCGCGCCTTGGGCGGGATCGAGGCCTTCGATTTCATCAAACGCCGCCTCCGGTCCGGTGGCCAAAATCAAATAGTCGTACGTCAGTTTGCTGCCATCGACCAATTCCACCAGATTATTCGCGCCATCCACTTTCTTCAGTGCTTGCGGGATGAAATCAATCCCCCGCTCAGCGAGGCTGGGGCCGATAGGGAAGGCAATGTCTTTGCGGTGGCGCCATCCCAGCGCAAGCCACGGATTGGACGGCACGAAGCTAAAGTAATCCGTGTTCGATACCACCGTCACCTTGTCCTGTGGGCCGAGCCGGTTTTTCATTGCGTAAGCCGCAGGCACCCCTGCAAGCCCTGCTCCTGCAATCACTACGTGAATCATGTTGCTCTCCTTGGGTGCGACGATAAAAATGCTTTTACTGCGCCAGCGCACGCAAATACTGCGCAAGCTGCGCCTGCCCTGAATGTTGCGAAAGCTGCGCCTGGCCCTGAATGTCGCGCAAGCTGCGCCGGGACCTGACCTTAGTTCTAGCAGACTATGGCGGGATATTCTCTCCCTACACGACAGCCCGCTAATTGGCCGTGCTAACTGCAGGCGCGATGTTGGCTTGCGGCTCACGGAAAAACTGGCGCTCATGGTGCTCGCCTTTTTTGCCGATGTTGAACGAGGCGACGGGGCGGTGATAGCCCATCACGCGCGTCCATACCTCGCACGGCTGACGTTCGTCGTCGCTCAATGTTGAACCGGCTTCGAGCCCCTGGGTTTGGATGGTCATATCTTTCATTTCAATCTCCTTTTAAAAAACCGTTTACGCACGGTTAAAACGATAAAACCCGAATTTTTGTTGCCTGCCATCCGGCGTGATATGGGTTTCGGTTGCCTGTTGCACCAGCACAAAACCGGGGCCGAATCTGAGGTTTCCCCACGAATCAAGCCGCTATCGCGCGATTGATCGCGGCGCTGATCTGACTTCGTAGCACGTGTTGGCAAGGCCATGGGTTTTTGAGTTTCCGCAGTAGCGCAGGTGAATCGATCACACGCTTTGCCAACATCATCACCGACAGTTCGGCACGGTCTTTACGGCACGTGCTCATCAATTGCAGATGTAATTGCGCGCTCTTTGCGGCCTCGCCAATCAGCCGTTTCGCCATTTGCGCGATATGCCCG
>JAYWDZ010000310.1:0-24662 GCA_043779595.1 Nitrosomonadales bacterium | reverse complement strand
AACACGATACCTGCACCGCTTGCATTGATTCGGTCCACCGCCGCGGTATCTTCCTCAGCTGTCAGCGTGCGAAACGGCGGCGACTCCGTCGCCATCTGAAAATCCGGTAACGCCGTGCGTAATTGCCGATGCAGCAAAGCCAGCGTGGCTTCGGTACTGCCATAAAAGTACACCGGCAGCTTCTCTTTTGCACACCGCTCGCACAGCGCCCACATTAGATCCGGCCCACTGATGCGCGGCTGATCGGCAAATCCCAACCGACGCAACATCCACGCCACCGGCGCGCCGTCCGGCGTAGCCATGTCCGATGCGTTGATGACCTCGCGATACGCCGCATCGCGTGATGCGCTCACCACTACATGCACATTACAAATTGTTACAAAGCGGCTTTCATGTGCACGGATCCATCCAAGCAACCTCGCTAAGGCTTCCTCGTATGTCATGACGTCAATGTGCGAACCCAGCACTTGTCCCGTTATTCGTAGAGTTCGTATGACCAAATCTGCCAAGCCCATGATTTACAGATACTAAAAATAAGTTCCCCAAACAGTAAAACATAAAAGTTTGATGAAAGCTCAATTCAATCTGAACTCTGCCGATACTACTTCCAGATGTCTAAATCTTGTCGAATCCGTCAAATAAACGACGCCACTTAGTCATCAATTTTTTCTTTCTTTGTCCTCTTTAAAGCTTAGAGAGTAGCCGATTGTACGGCTCGCGGAGTAACTATTATGAAGTCATGTTTTCCCCTATTTTTATTCTTGCTTTTACCTCTTCATGTCGCCAAGGCAGCAACTTATTACGTGGACTCCAGCTTCGGCAACGATAAATGGAGCGGCAATCAATCCACCCCGGTGGGTTCGCCTGCAGCCGATGGCCCTTGGCAATCTCTCGCCAAGATGTCTGGATATGCATTTTTACCTGGAGACAGTGTTCTTCTCAAATGCGGCGGCATCTGGTATGAAACCCTTACGCTTAAAAGCTCCGGCACTGCAAGCAGCCCCATCACGATCGGCGCGTATCCGAATGCCTGCACCAACAAACCGATTATCAACGGGGCGATGCCCATCCCGGCTCACAACTGGATTAAAGATACAGGCAACATTTACAAGCTATCTTCAACGATTAACTTAATTAATTACGGTACATTTGAAAACGGCTTGGGCACTTGGGGGAAATCGTCCGCAATGAATGATGTCACGATGAGCCTGAGCAACAGTTGCCCGCAAAGTAACAACACCTGCATGGCTTATGTATCCGGCACTGGCGGCGGCAGTATTAGCAGCAACAATTTTACGTTAATGGGAAAGCGATCCTACACTGCAAGCTTTAGCTTTAAAGCTCCAGCCGGGGTAAAAGTATGGGTTATCGTTCGCCAGGGCGTAGCCCCTTGGAACGTGGTGGGGTTGGCGTCACAGGTAACTGGTATCGGCAACTGGCAGACGATCACCCTGCCTTTCATCGCAACAACAAGTCAACAGTATGCACGTCTGGATTTTGACGTTCCGGCTGGACAGACCATGGGTTTGGATGATGTGAATATAACGACCTCCCTTAACAATGTGGACGGCGTGTTCGATAATGGTAAATCCATCAACATTGCGCATTACCCCAACCGAGGTTACAACCCCCTTAAACCCGAGACGTTATTCCTCGCCACCGCCAGCGATGCTGATAACGTGAGCCGAACCTATGGTAGTGGTAGTACCTATCTCACTGCAGGTTCCGATCTTTCTGCCTCAACCTTGGCGTCCATAACGCCAGGCACTGGCATACGCATCCGCACCAACGCATGGGATATAAGCGACCGCAAGATCGCATCCGTATCTGGTTCACGCCTTAATCTAGATAGCCTGTCAGACTTTCCCATTAAACAAAACTGGGGATATTATCTATACGGTCAACGCTGGATGCTCGACGAACCAGGAGAGTGGCATTTCGACACAAGCACAAAAACTTTATCCGTGTGGATGGCGGACAATACAACGCCCGGCAGCCGCATAACAATAGGACAACAGGGCGTTGGCATCAATGTCAACACGCTCAGCAACCTGCGAATTGATGGTCTCTCCATCCGGAATGTGGGAACGGGTGTCCTCATGAACGGTAGCACCAACGTTATTCTGAATAATATGTACATTGCCGACACATTGGGCATGGGTGTAAGTGCCATCTCGTCAACCGACAGCGGTGTCGAAGCCAGCGAGATTATTCGCACTGCTGGCGACGCGATTTCTGTAGACGGGGTCGCAACCCGTTTCCACGCTTATGATAATCTCGTCCAGAACAGTAGCGTCCAGACCACAAATAACATCGTTACCAGCCTGCCTGTCCATGCAAGGACAGCCATTGACACCGGGAACAACGCCACAATACGTGGAAACCGTATCTACGATGCCGCTTATGTGGGTATCTGGGGTTATGCCAATAATCTGATTTCGGGCAACCATATCGAGAATGCATGCCGAGTTCTGGACGACTGCGGTGCCATTGGCACGAGTGCCCAGAACAATAACAGCATCATTGAAAACAACACCATATTGCACGTTCCAGGAGGGCTTCCCGGAAAGCCCGCCGATAGTATTAGCGAGGCGCAAGGGATTTATCTTGATAATTTTAGCTCCGGTATCACTATCCGCGGCAATACGATAGTCGATGCACATGATGGTATTGAGTTACACAACGCTACAAATAACATCATTGAAAACAATACATTGTACGGAAATCGCTTGTTTCAAATGCGTTTACATGAGGACAGCAAAACGCTCAATTCACTCGGCGACCTTTACGGCAACTCTGTTCATGGCAATCGATTCTTTCCACCCTTGTTTTCTGCATCGGCTGGAACAGCAGTCTCCCAAATAACGGGACTACAAAAAACCAATACTGAGCGCTTTGCAAATTTTGACAGCAACCTCTATTTCACATTGTTGTCACCAGCAATGGCTTCGGAAACCTGGCCGGGCGGAATGGCCGCCTACACCCTGCCAAAATGGAAAACAGCTGTTAACGCAAGCAATGTTCCGCGCAATCTTGACCCAACGGCTAATGAAGTCAGTGGTTCAAGCATCAAGTACACCGCGTTGCACGTACTTGGAAGCAATATCGTGCCAAACGGCAAATTCAGTTCGGGTTTAACAGGCTGGGTAAGCTGGAACGAAACAGCCCCTTATGGACAATTGATACTGGAACCGTATACGGCTGCGAGTGGTGCTGTCCGCTATCTGGCCGGATCGACGCTCAGCCTCTTACACAGCCCCAATTTTTCGATCACGCAGGGACAGTCATACCGTATCAGCTTTGACTTGAAAACCAGCGTTGATCTCCTGCCCGTTTCCATCGTTACGCGCCGCGGCGGTGGGGGGCTGAATGGCTACGAGGGCCTCACGGATACCTATATACAATTTATCGGCTCAGCCAATTGGCAACGTTATAGTTTCGTCTTCAAAGCAATCAAAACTGTAAAAGCAAATGACCCCGTTACGCTGGATTTGGGTGCCAGAGTCGATTTCGAGCACATCAACCCGGGACAAGGCATCAGCGTGGCCAATCTGGAAATTGTGCCTTTTAGCCTGGTAGACGCAAGCCTCCGCAGTCATATATTGGTAAATTCAGGCGCCGGAGCTGGGCAGGTGGACTGTCCCGATGGGACCAATGCGCTCTTCTGCAGCGAATATGTTCGGTTTACCGACGGTCAAAGCATCATATGGCCCTATCCTTTGCCTCCACACGGGTCGGAAATTATCTATTCCCGCGATAGCAGCCTGACTGATACCGACGGGGATGGCATTCTTGATTCTCAGGATTCTTGTAACGGCACTGGCGCGTCGCTGGCGGTTAATGCGGCAGGCTGTTCCCTGGCACAGCAGTAACAAAAAAATCGTAATCACACAATCCCTTTGCTCCAGCAGACGCAAAGGGATTGGTCTCGATGTCGCGTCATGGCAGCACCCCCTGATAAATTTGCATCAGGCGCCGGTAATTCACCTCGGCCGAAAACTCGGCTTCGTATTGCGCGCGGGCACGCCGCCCCATCGCCGCCATCTGCTCCGGGTACGCCTGCGCCCAAACTAACTTGTCAGCCAGGTCACGCGGATTCCCGGGCTCGAACAGCAAGCCGGTCTCGCCCTCGCGCACCAGTTCGGCCAGTGCGCCGATGCCGCTGGCGATCACCGGTGTGCCGCATGCAAAGGCTTCCACAATAGTGCGCGGGAAATTCTCATACCAGATGCTCGGCACCACCAGCGCTGCCGCGTGGCTCATTTCATGGCGCACCGTTTCACCCGGCAAGCTGCCCAGACGCGTCACACCGGCGACGCCATCCAGCAAGCCCGCTTGCGGGCCGTCGCCCGCCACCCGCAAAGCAGCATCAGGCAGCAGCGCCATGGCTTCGGCCAGCGTGGCCACGCCTTTCTCAACCGACAAGCGTCCCACAAACAGCAGGCCCGCACGCGGCACAGGCTCGGGGACGGCAAAGTCCACAAAATTCGGCTTCACTATCACGCGCCCGGCAGGCAACCCCCCTTCGATAAACTTGCCCCGGCAGAATTCGTTCAGCGCGATATAACGCGCCACCTTGTTTTGATATGTGCCCAGCCCCCGGTGCAGGACCAACATCCCTGCTAGTACTGCCGATGCTGCATGTGAGCCGCGGTAACAAGCCCGCGCCACCCCGCGCCAGGGCAGATGCCCCATGCAGTCCTCGCACACTTTACCCTCGCGCAGAAACAGCGCATTCAGGCACATCAAGCGAAAGTTATGCAGCGTCTGCACCACCGGCACCCCGGCGCGTTCCGCCGCCCAATAGAGCGAAGGGGAAATCAGTGGAAAGGTGTTGTGGACGTGAATCACATCGGGTTTAAAACGGCGAATCAGATCCCCCAGATCGTGCTGCGTGCGGGGCGACCATAGTGTGTGCCGCGCCAACGCCGGAGAGGACATTCTTGCTACGTCGTCATTGCTGCGGAAGTAAATTTCCACTACATGGCCGTGCGAGCGCAACAGTGCAACTTCCGCCTCGACCACCGAGTCCTCGCCTCCTCGGTGCTGGTATGCGTTGTGGGCAATCAGGACACGCGGAGCCGCAGCTCCTGTCTTAAGTATGGCCATCACGAGCGGTATAAAAAAACTTAACGCCCACGGTCGGGTGGAGCGGTCACCGGATCGGAATCCTCGCCGCCGGGAACGAAGGCCTTGGAATCCGCCTCTGGTTTAGGTGAGGCATGCAAATAGTCCATGCATTCTTCATAGGACTTCAGTGTGGATTCCAGCATCTGCTTGCGAAACAAATAAGATGCCAGCCAGGACACCAGCAGTAATGCCAGAAAACGATTGAGAATTCCCAGCAAAAAATAACCGGTCCCCGCGAACATATGGCCCCCATATATGCCTACGAGATACATTAAGGCACAACTCGCCACCGACAGCACGATACCAGCGCGCATTCCGCCTATCCAGCTCGCGAGACCAACCGGGACTAAATACAGCCCCCATACTGACAGATACTTCCCTGTCGCATAATCCAGATAGGCGATGCCGAACATACCCACGAGGAAAAGCATCAGCATACTGCTCGTCAGTCCCATTATTTTCTTCTCTCCCACGCTACTGTCGAATTCAATTCCTTGGGTCGGGATTTCCGCCTTGTCTTGTTGGCCAAAACAGGTTTCATTATAACGTCGCACAGATACCCCACACTTTACTCAAATCCCCGCGCTAACAGCGCACTCCAACTCGACACCTCCGACCTCATGCGGGAATATTGTTTACCTCACTGCGTCAAAGTGCGTCCTGGTCCTCTGTCGCCAAGCAGGCCAGGATACCCTGGCAGAAATGCTCGGCCATTTTTTCTATCGTATATTCTTGGGCCGATGCCCGGCACCCTGTGCGTAGCATGTCAAGTTCTGCGGGATGCCTAAGCAGCCTTACCACCGCCGTGACAAACGATGCCACGTCATTGCCCGTTATCAACCCGTTTTGGCCGGAGTGCAAGTAGACAATTTCAGGAGAATGGTAGGGATAGTCAGTTGTCACCATAGGAACACGAGCCACCAGCGAATCGAGTATGGACAGACCCACCATGCCGGGGTTGAGCATTAGTTGCGATATAGCTAGCACGCGCGCCTTATCGAGCTCGGTCCGCGCCCCCAGCCAGTGTATCCAGCCGCCTGCCTCTGCTACTGCCTGACGCACCCTATCACGCTGGGGTCCATCGCCCACGATCACCAGCTGAAAATCCGGCACCTGGCCCCGGATGCACTGCGCGGCTTCAAACAGAAAATCCAGCCGCTTATCGGCATGCAACGACGCCAGACTCAAGCCGATTGGGCCAGGTCCGATTCCAAATTCGTGCCTTGTCGCGTCCTCCGCTTCCGTGCGGATTGACTTCAGCTGTGCCTCCAACTCGTTGGTATCGATAGCATTATTGAGCACCGTGATGCGTTCACCTGGAAAACCCGACTTCATCACCGTTGCACGGCTCAGCGTCGTATAAGCAAACCACCAGTCGACATGGCTCGACAACCAGCGTTTGAAACGCTCACTGAACGAGTTCGGCGAAGTCGCCTGGAAATTGCGCCCGTGCCCCCAGAACGCCCACTTCCTATCCTTTTTCAGTATGGGGCGCACATAGTTGAACAGCAGCCGGTTCTCTTGGGTGACCACCACCATGTTCGCATTGCTTGCCACCGGCATCGCGTTCTGCCAGCAGAGTCGGCCATTGAACCAGTAATGGCATCGCACATGAATGCCCCATGGCAAGTCTCCCGAATCTGCCTTGAGTATCTCGCCGGGTAGCGGGCTGCCATACACCACCATCAACTCCACCCCGGCGGCATCCAGTTTTTCGCGCATCAGGTTGAGCAAAGGCAAGCGGTATTGGGTCATCCGGCGCTGAATGATCAGCACCTTAAGGCGCGTCCTGGATTTGTAGGTACTCCAGGGCAGGCAGGCCCGGTCGGCTGCCCGCACCGCGTGCGCAATCCCGCGCGCCGCATATTCATAACAGTACTCGCCCACCCGCTCGCGGCCACGCGCTGCCATCGCCGCGTACAGCGAGTCGTCAGTCAGCAGGGTGACTGCGGCAGCCGCCCACTGCTCCCGGTCAAGCGGCAACACGAAACCATTTTCACCATCCCGCACCAGTTCACCGGCAACCCCTGCGGCCGGCGTCACCAGCACCGGCAACCCGGCCGCGCAGGCCTCGTTTGCCACGACGCCCCAAGGGTCCCAGCGGGTCGGAAACAGAAAAATGCGCGAAGCGCCATACCACCCGGGAAGCGCCTCCTGCCTTGCGAAACCGGCAAAAACTGTCTGGACGTCGGCCTCTAGCGTCTTCGCATAAGCCCGAATCTGGTCTTCCAGCCCGCCCGAACCCACGAATACGATCGATACCCGGCGCCCTAGTCGCCGCGCCACCGCGCGGGCGACATTCAGGGCGAAGAATGGGCTTTTCACCGCACCAAAGCGGCCGCAAAACATGAAGTCGTATACTTTCGCCTGCGGCGGCGCATTGAAAAACAGTTCATTGTCGGCACACAAATGCGACTTAAACATCACGCCGGAATCGATACCATACGAGCGGTACAGACGCATGGCCCCGTCGCTGGCGCCGATGAAGGCCGCCGTGTGCGCATATACATGGCGCCTGATGCTGCGATGCAGCGCAGTCAGCGTAGCCTCGGATTCCAGTGTGCCGTCCGTCATGGCCACATGTCGGGCCCCATGCAGGCGCGCCCAGGCATAGGCCATCAGATGCGTGGGATTGAAGCCTGTCGTCACGACTATGGCCGGCTTGAGCGATTGCAATACGGACCACACATCGTGATTAAGGTGAATGAAACGACCCTTGTAGCGTACGAACGAGTCATTCAGAAACGTCTGCGAAAACTGCGCCGGTCCCAAATTCCATTCACGATCCGGCTCACGCCCGCTGCAATAAACCACATGGAGGTCGAGATCGGGTTCCTGCGCCAGCAAGGCATAAACCGGAAGACGGTATGGCGCGGGAATATTGGTGACAATAACCACACGCATCCGTCTCGGCGAAGGACACACCAGAGTTTCATTCATACTAGAGGCGTTGTTGTGTCCCAGATAATTCGAATATACACACCGCTTGGTATCACTTGCGCTGCAAGTGAACGAAAGTTGAATTCCCCAGATTTTTCTGGCCAAGCGCTTTTGCCCAGGTGGCAAATCGGCCTGGACTATGTGTCAGGGTAAGCACGGCTTCTTCTATCCGCCTGAATTTATTTCTTGGCTTGCTGCGAACACGGTTTGATATGCTTCCAGGCACTTGAGACCGACGCATATGAGAATAAACAAGATCCTGCTTTATGAAGCTCATAAATGACATAGGCTCTTGCGTAATTTCAAGTACATCAAATCCTGTCATTTTTGCCAATGATATAAATGCCTGATCAGACCACCGACTGATGTGATTGGGGGGCATATCGAGTAAGGACTTATTATTTTCATTGAATGCTGTACGGGCAGCATTGGGTACCGCAATGAATAAATGCGCTCCGTCCCGGGTAATCAATTTGATTCGCTCAAATAATGACGGGATATTGTCCATGTGTTCCAATACCTGAAACATGAACACATAATCAAAAAAGCCTTTATATTTATCAAATTGTGGTTCACGAATATTTTGCTCGAATGCGGTGAAACCCCGTTCTCTAAGACGATCAGCAGCCACTCCGTTGTATTCAATCGCCACCATGTCGCCGCATCCAAAATAGCTGGGGCTGACCAGGTCAAGGAAATAACCAAACCCTGATCCGATTTCCAATCCTCGCTTCCCATGGGTGTCTAGCGAACCCAGGATATTGACGGTTTTGTCCCATTCCCATCTTGCTTTTGGATAATCGACATGCGGATAGGCCAGATTGTAGAAAACGCCATCACCCGCAACAAAAGGCCACGCAAAATCTAGCCCGCAAGCATTACACATTCTTATCTCACATTGCTGGCTCTTCCAGAGTCCGTGAATATGGTCAGTTAACTGGGCGTGACGTTCTTTATCGCCCTCGGCCAAAACGAAATGCTGTGCTGCTGCTTCCGTGTTTACCGTGAGCTTGATCTCGGGTGAAATATTTGTTGATCCACATGCCGGGCAATTAATCATTTATTTTTCCTTTGAACATATGCGCAAATGATGCCTGCCAAAGCTCCGCTTACGGTCCGGCTCATGCCCGATTCAATACACCACATGGAGGTCGATTTCAGACTCCTGCGCTCATGACAGCGCTTATGTCGGTTTTTGCAAGACGAAGTACGCGGATTGCGGCCTGAATTTATGCCAGGGTTTCAGCGGATGGTAGTGAATATTCCAACGCAGAAGATTACAAATCAGACTATCAAGTTGAACCAACGCCATCGAATTATAAACACGCATCTTGAACATATCCCCTATCTTGGGAATGGGTCTGAAAATGCACAATCCAACTCTTTGTTGAATCAAGCCGGAGCTTTCAAGAATCTCTTTGAAAATTTGTAATGGCAAACCGCGTTCACGTTTTGTCAGACCGGGTCTTGGATTGCGCCAGTCACCCATGGACACGATAGGTTCCCGTATAAGAGCATAGCCACCCGGCTTGAGACAGCGCGCCAGTTCCTGCACAACGTCGGAAACATTGGGGATGTGGTGCAGCACACCAAAACAGGTGAGCATGTCAAAGGTGGCATCACCAAAGGGAAGTGCACCGCTTTCCACAGGCTTGACGTAATCGCAGGGAATGCCAAAGACATTGGAACGCACAAAAGCATCCGAAGGATCAACGATAGTGAGGCGGCCAACACGATGGGCGATGGGCTCAAACTCACCACCGAAACAACTGCCAAACCCCAGTACATGCTCAAAGCGGGCATTTTTTGGCAAATGCCTGAAACCATGAAACTGATTCAAGGCCTGGTATTCGTACTGGGTTTCGTCAAGTTCTTTGGCGCCCAGATCAGCATATCCTTCACGCTCGTCTTCGAACCAGGCGCGTATCTCTTCCGGGCCAAAATCGTCGCCGTAGAGTTTATTACCGTAAAGATAGCTCGCAATATCGCCCATATTTGTCTCCCAAGAAGAATATATCATCACTTCAAGCGTGGCATCGCCCCGCCCAGTACGGTGCGCACATAAGGCCAAATAAAATACAAAGGCCAGAAAATGCCCGCATGGCGGCGGGTAAGCACACCCCAAGAACGCCACGGTAAACCCTTGCGCCCCAGCATCAGCTGCCAGCGTTTTGATAGCGACACGCCTGAATCCAGAAATGTATTGCAGAGCGCATTGTGCCCACAGGTTCCATGCACGCCGGGTGCCACACAGACGCCCACCCCCAGCTTGTTTGCGCGTAACGCGTAATCCGTGTCCCCCATGGCATGTTCGAACACCGGATCAAGGTTGCCGACCCGGCGCGCCGATTCGGCCGGGATGAGTACGATATTGCCATTCATCGATTCGCAAAGCTGCGCCTGTTCGCCAGGCTGCACCTTGACGAAGCTGGTGCGCCGCCACCATGCCGCGCGGCGCTCGCCGCCGTAGGTCAACTTGCCGGTATGCTCATCCACCGTGCTGCCCACCACAATCACCGGCTTGCCAGTGCGTGCGCGCTGCGCCACAGCGCAATTGAGGAGACATGACAGGGCATCGGGGTACAGTATGGTGTCATCGTTCAGCCAGAGGTAGTAATCGTAGTCACCCTGCATGGCAACCGCAAAGGCCTTGTGCATGCCGCGACACCAGAAAAGATTACCGTCAGCGACCGTCACATCCACCCAGGGGAATAACTCGCGCACCGCTTCGGCCGTGCCATCTTTGCTGCCATCATCAACCAGGACTGCACTGACTTGAACCTGTTCCATGCCTGTGCTGGCCGCCAATGCGTACAGACATTCCAGCGTGTGTTGCTTGCGATTAAAACAGGTCAGGATGGCCGTCAGACGTAAAGACCTTGCCTGGTGACTGCTGGCATTGGGTGGGCTGCTTGCGTCTGGCATATTTTTCTGCAACAGGTTTTTATCAATCATTATTTTTTGCAATCCTTGACCACTTCAGCGCATACCGATCAGCCAGACCCCGGCCAGAATAAACCCGGCACCCAGCAGCCGGGTCGGATGCGCCGCTTCTCCCAGAAGCAGAAACCCGAGCAGCATGGTGAGCACGAAACCCAGCGCGACAAAGGGATACGCCTGGCTCACGTCCATCATGGTCAGAACGCGCAACCAGATCAAGGCGCCCAGGCCGTAACACAGCAGGCCGAGCAAAACCTTGGGCGCCGTCAGCATGGCGAAGTATGAAACCAGAATGCTATCTTGCCCCGCACGCAAGGTGGCGCCGGAAACGCCCGCCTTCATAGCCACCTGCGCCACCGCAGACAGCCCCACACTCAACAGGATCAACAACAGACTTTTTAGCGACATGGCTTGTGCAGCGTAATTACGGTGTCAGAAGTTTTCATGATTACATTTTCTTGTTAAAGCAAGGCAGCCAGGATCAGACCCATCGCCATGACCAATACATAGCGGCTCATCCGGTCCCGAGCGGCAAAGATCAACGGATCATCCGTCATTTCACCACGTGCCGTTTTCAGCCATATGCGGCTGATCCACAACAATAATAACGGACACACGCCCCACAACAATTCCACATGGGGGTAACGGGACAGAATATCCGGGCTGTTGATATAAAGCGCGATCACCAGCACCGCAAGGTAGCCGGATGCCACGCCCATCAATTGCACGACCGGCAAATCGGCCACCTGATAACCACGGCCCTGTGCACTTTCCCGCTCAAGGGCACGCATTGCGTCCAGTTCGGCATAGCGTTTGGCCATGGCCAGGCTGAAGAAAATGAACATGGAAAACGCCAGTATCCAGAAAGACGGCATGACACTAATGGCGGCCGCCCCCCCCAAGACACGCAGGGTATAAAGCCCGGCCAGCGTAGTGACATCAATCAGCGCATAGCGCTTCAGGACAAAGGTATATGCCGTGGTCGAAACCCAGTAAATACCTAGCATGGCTGCAAAGTGCCAGGGCATGAACAGGGTCAGCGCAAACGCCGCTATCAGCAGCAGCGGTGCCAGCAGCAGGCCATATAAGGGCGCGAGGTCACCCGATGCGAAGGGGCGTTTGCGTTTACGCGGATGGCCACGGTCTGCGGCAAGATCAGACAAATCATTCAGCAGGTATACGCTGGAAGCACACAGACTAAAGGCGACAAACGCCAGCAGCGCCATTTTAATCATGGCAGGACTGGCGGTAGTGGCAATCGGCAGCAAGGGGAGAAATACCAGCAGGTTTTTCAGCCATTGATGGGGGCGAATCGCCTTCAGTAATGCCTTGAAACTGGATCGCACAGCGGTGAACTCCGCTTCTATCAGTGTGTCTGCGGCAACCCGTGCGGCCACTGCCTTGGGTACATTCACCAGAATCGCCGCGTGTGCCGATGCCCAGACAGTTTCATCCACCCGGTCATTCCCGGCATAAACAAAATGACCAGGGCAGACCCCACAGATCGCCCTTGATTTATTTGTGCCGGAAAGATTATTGCGCTCGTCACTGGCCAGCACACCGTCAAAAATTCCCAAATATCCGGCGACCGCATTGGCATAGCGGCGATTGGCCGCCGTTGCAAGATACAGACTGCGTCCGGCCTCTTTCTGCTGTTTCAGATAAACAAGCAATTCCGGGTGGTAAGGCAGCAGTCCCGGATCAACTTCAATCACCTCAGCGATCCTGTGCTTGAGATACGCCTTGCCCCGCAATAGCCAGAAGGGTACCCGCAACGCCAGCAGCGGATGGCGCTTGAGCAGGCCGATAAAGGACTCAACCAGCAAATCGGTCTTGATCAGCGTGCCGTCGAGATCCACAAATAATGGGACAGATGCTTGCATGGTATCGGTCAGCATAAGAGATAAATGATTGTAATCAAGCCAAGTTACATGAAAATAACTTTGCTTGAGTGAAGAATAGTAGGCGTTTTAACTTAGTAGCGATGCTCATCCTTGACCGCATCAGCACAACCGGAAGTATCAGTTCTTTTTGGTAGGAAAGTCGAAGGTACATGGGCTAGCGTGGGTTAATGGTATTCATGAGAGACACGACATCGCCATTCCATTCAATCAATGCAACCCCCTCCGCTTCATCAGTCTGATGCGTTATCGAGTGAAATAGTCGATCCCCCGCCCTGGCGGAATTGCTACCGGTTCAACTTTTAATTTAATTTACCGACCAGAGCTTGTCATCGGATTGCACCAGCACGGGAGATGGCCCAATCGAAATGGTCGCTCCGGAATCCAGTTTTAGTAAATGCGCATCCAGGGTTTCGTATTGCAGTGCATGCCAGGCTGTTGATACCGTCCATTTCCTGCTACCTTCAGTATCCCAAACCAACCGGGCCTTGCGCGACCCTAGGTTGAGTTCACACGTCCATAAGGACCTATCCGCTTTTTGACAATCCTGTATGTTTACGCCTTTCAACCACCGTATCACCTGTCTGTAAGCAGTGCCCACCTTGTTGAGTTCGCCGGTATCAGATATTGCCATTCCACCGCCCAGGCCATCCCACGAATACCAGTACATGCCAGCCAACCCTGCCGCCGCACCCAAGGCGTGGGCTCGGGCAATATAAGCAGCCAACAAATCCTGGAAAGGAAGAAGCATTTCACGTTTCGGTATCCACTCCTGATCATAACCAATTTCTGTGCAGATAATCGGCATGTCCTTGATGCCATATTTAAGCATGACTGATTTAAACGCATTGAGGCTACCCAGCATGAATTCTGGCTTTGGATCGCCGGTATATAAATGCACTGCTACGCCATCAATGTGTTGTCCCCCACCCGACTTAAGAAAAAGGGCTAAACGGTCAGCATGGTTATCAAAACCCGGACTCAACAGGACAATTTTCGGATCAATGCCTTTCAGTATTATTTTTGCGGAAGATGCCATTTGGACCATGGTATTAACACTTCCAGAAAAAAAACGCTGCTCTCGATGTGCATCCAGCTCAGTGAAGTAAGGTTCGTTCGCAAGTTCATACCTCTTTACACGGCCTCGGTAACGTGTCGCGACTCGACGGACATAGTTTTCCCAATCCCTAAAATCCCGGGGCTCCGCAGCTGAGCCTTTCCCGTACGCGCCTTCCTCTGAAGGACGAGCGGATGCCCAGGCAGGTGTCCCGCCAAAGGTGATAAGTACTGACACGTTGTGTTGAGTGGCCAAACTCACCAGCTTGTCAAGCCGCGAGAAATCCCAGCGGCCTTGCGAGGGTTCAAGATTAGCCCATGAAACATTGGCATCCCAGGCTCGATAACTGCCAAAGTCTGCGTTTGGCCATACAGTAGTGGAATCTGCACGATGGATGTGCATGCCAAAAAAACTAGCGGGGATCAATCTGCCAGAAGGCGCTGGCGTTGTGGTCTGCTTGAGGTCTGCTGGACTGCTAAACGGGATCGACTTTGCTTGAACATTTCGAGTTTTATCCGGCGCAGTCAATGCAAGCTTGTCGCCTAGAACGGACAGATTCGATGCCCTCGTGCTGGGAATATCAGTCACGTTTGAGGATTCATATTCTAATTGAGTCGCCTGCAAATCAGGCCATTCAAATATATCTGCCTGCGCTGATAAGGAGCTCGCAACCAGGCAAATGATCCAAAGCAAACCACAGGGATTCATGGGAAGCCCAATCGCAGATGAATATCCATTATTATTGACCAGCCTTGCCGAAACCGGATTTGCATCTTGTCATCCACGATTGCCCGGGGGGGATGCTGGAGTCATTGTGCCAAGTGACCACTTCCGAAGCTGGTTTTTCCAGAACACAGCGTATCCCATGAGCGCAACAAAAATAAGTAAACTGGGCTGAGATTGACCAAATAGGCCCTCATTATAGGCAAGGGTCAATATCAAAAGTGACACGTATACAGAACCGGCTTCCAGTAAACTGCGGTGAAAATTGGGAACAATTTCCAGTTTACTCAGCTTCCTTAACTCCAGAAACAACGCGACCATCATCCCAACATACAGCGCAAAACCTATCACGCCAAAATTCCAAAGCAAAACTGCAGCGGAAGAGTTTGCATAATTAAATTGTCGTGTCGCGGCACTATACTGGGAATTTTCTTCGACCTTTCCACCGCTATTGGCGCCTAAGCCATCCCCGATGAAGAAGGCCTTAGGATTCGAAATGGGGCTATGCTGATCCGCCCAGAATACAAGTGCCGTAACGCGCCCCATCTCGCTGTTTGCGCTACTATATACATTGGTATCAACAGAAAACGAAAAAATTGTTTTAAGGCTGTCTTCCAGTGTTCGATTCGCATAAGTACGCTGAATGCCCGTTACATTCAGAGTGCTATAGGTTTTATCCAGTCCATACAAACCCGCCGCAGTCAAAAAAAGTGCCAATATTGCGACTGGTAAATTTTTTCGGAAATGGCTAGCGAAAACCAGGCTAACCATAGCAGGTATCAAAATGTAAACCACCTTAACCTCAGCCACCAAAATCGGGATGCAATACAAAGGCACAAGTAATAACATTTTGTGGGTGGAGAGTAGTTTTCTCCGCCAAAAAATCAATACGGCGCCTATCATCGCCACCATGAAAATGCCCATGCCGCCGCTGTCCCCACCAAATTGACGATACCCATCAAAGCTGCCGACCACTGCATCCCAAGGCGCATTACTGTAGAGAACGCTGCCTGACGCCACAAAAATTCGCTGGTAAAGCGCCAGGGGTATTTGAAATAGGCCAATAATCACCATAATGAAGGCGATCTTTCTGAAGGCATCAGCCGGTAACAAATCGGTAACGGCTATCAGGAAAAAAAAGCCCCATAATAAAATGAAACCACGAATGCCGATGAGGGCAAGATAAGCGCTTGGGGGTGCAACCACCGTAGAAAACACAACGACCGTGAGAAAAACTGAAACAAAATACCCTGCACTCCACCCCAATACTATTCGGCTCTGTTGTCCAGACCTCGCGGCAGCCTCCATAAGCGCCCGAATGAACATGACCGCGCCAAGTATGTAACCAGCCCATTGAGGGTCAATGGATCCAAAATACTTGATCGGTCCGAGCAGAGCGAATATCAACACAAAGGCGATATATAGCACCCAGGGTGCTGGTATAAACAGCATACTCAACCCAGCCAAACCTGCGCCCAGAAGAAACGCGAAACGTACTCCGATAAAAGGAATAATAAGCCCAATGAAAGCTGGGATAGTCAATAATGCCAGCAAACCAATCCCTATCAGGATCACGCGAGCAGTACGATAAACCCCCTCCTCTGTAATACGCGGGCAAGTGAAGTGTTTGGATAAAGGGGTACTGTGCCTCCAGGTCATCGGTTTCTACTCTGTGTTATCCAATTAAGTTTCAGTCAGCCACTCGACACTCATGCCGGCCGTTGAGTGCCATGGTAGGTGTCCAGATACTCTCTGACACCTCGCTCCATCCCGAACAATTTACGTGTCGTTTGGGGGTATGCACTCAAAATAGCGACACGCTCATTTTCTGTGATAGACATCAATCGTTGCAGACCTTCTGCAACTGATTTCGCATCGACCTGAGTGTAGACGAGCCCAGGAAATTGGCTTCGGAAATCACGCAACCCCGGACAATCCGTAAACAGCGCGGGCAAGCCTGTCGCCAGCGCCTCAATGGCGGCAATGCCGAATCCCTCATAAATCGAAGGCATCATGAATGCGTCTGCCGCCTGCAGCAGCGGCAGCACATCCCCCACTCCACCCAGAAAACGCGTATGGTCTGACACTCCCAGGCGCTGGGCCAGTTCACGCTCCGGTTGTCCCATTTCTTCTATACCTGCATGCAGATAAACGGGGCGCTTCTCGACAGGCATCAGCGCCATGGCCTCGATAATCGCTGTGTGGTTTTTGACTTCGGAACAATTACCAATGCTGGCAATCACAAAATCATTCTCGTCCAGGCCAAATGCCGTACGCGCAGACGCTCTTGCATCAGGTGAGGTCGCGGTAAAGCGCAGACTGTCGTACCAGTTCCAGATCAAGGTCGTGGCTAACTCGTAATGACGCAACTCGGTGTCGGTGACCGAGTCACTGATCGACACATGTTCTACCCCCAGCCGCTGCAATAGCCGACGCTGCCAACCGCGGCGCCACTGCAAGTTACCGGTAAATGCAAAGGCATTATGGATGGTGCGCAGCACGACTGGCGGGCGAACCGACAGCGCCGTGAGCCCCTGCCAGAAATTGCCGTTTTCACAGTGCAGATGAATAACATCGTAGCGCCCGGCCTGCATAATTTTGCGCTGCTCCCAGAAAAAACGAGGGGTACGGGAAAAAGGCAGGTGATGAACGCGATAGCCCGCATCCTCAAAGCGTTTGGCATAGGGCCCCGGGGCTGCGCCGGTGGCCAGGACTTCGGCAACCACCCCTTGAGACTGGAACAAGGGCGCAGCTGCCACCAGCATGGTCTCGGCACCCGAGGGCCTCAATTCACTCAGGACATGCAGAACCCGCAATGGCTTGTCGTTCATTTGTCCTCCACAAGCTGTGCATAAACCGCCTGCCAGGCATCAGCCACGGCAGAGACATGAAACCGCTCTCTGGCTAGCGCCTGGCCGCGCTCAGCCAGATCCTGGCGCAGCGCCGGGTCGGCCGCTAGATGCTGCATGGCCGCTGCCACTTGATCCGGTGAACGCACATCCACCAGCAGACCCGCACGCCCTTCATCCAGCGTCCACGGTACGCCACCACTCGTTTTGCCCCCTATGACGGGAATGCGTCGCGCCATTGCCTCAATGATGGCCATAGGCTGAGCCTCTTCCAGAGCGGGATGGACCAGAACATCAACTTCGGCCTCCACACGTCCCATCAATGTGTCGTAAGGGACTTGTCCTGCGAACTCAACCCCCTGCTCAAGCCCACGGACACGCGCCCAACGTTCGGCTTGCCCCCCCGCCTCGTGCGTCGCACCGAACATGATCAAGCGGGCGTTCGGGTACTGTTTGCGTAACAAGGCAAATCCCTGGATAGCGACATGACCATTCTTGTAGCCACCCCAACCCACCAGAATGGTAGCAAAGGTCAATGGGCGGTCATGCGATCGCTCAGCTGTCGTACCCGTAAAAACCTGATCCGGCATGCCGTTCGGGATAACCTCTTGTGAGCCCCGATAAAACATGAACCGGCGCAAATGTTCAGCTACATAAGGCGAAACTGAAACGATGCGTTTGGCACGGCTGATGACACGGTATGCCATCAACGTGCGCGCAATACGGTAAGGAATGAAATTGTGTCGCAGGATATTGATCGGCGCATCGTGCGCGGTAATGACATGAGGTATGCCGCTACTCTGAACCGGCATCGCATATTCGTAGGTCCACTGCGCATGAATAACATCCGGCTTCTCGCGCGCGATAGCGCGTTGAAGGTATTCGCGTTCCAACCGGAAAAAATTACGGGCCGGTCGCGCGCCTATGGGGCCGATACATAAACGCAAGTTATCGCCTTGCAGCACGATTTCATCCTTGACCGCTGCATCGCAACTGAACACGACCAGTTTCTGCCCGCGCTTGAGCAGTTCGCGGCATAACAGGTTGACCGGTGTACCCCCCTGCCCTTTGGGCAAGTCGTCACGCCATCGCGCAGGGTCGATGAACTCGCGGAAGTCGGCGACATTGATCGGGCCGGTCATGCCCAGCGTGTAATTCATCATGCTACCCATATTGGTTGGGCCGTTCAGTCACGCGAGAATTCCGGATTGTGCCTGCCGGCTGTTGCTGCAATTCCCGCAGGCGATGCCAGAACCAGACCAGGAGGGTGAAATTGACGATCCCGGCAAAGGCGATCAAACCGGTCACGGGTTGAAGGTTGTTGGTGAAACCAAAAATCACCAACCAGACAGGCACCGGATAATCCGCCATATTGGGCCATAGAAAAGAAAGATAGGTCACGATGGAATTGAACTGCATCAACACGGCGGCAGGCCAGTAGGCGGGGCGCCAGGCTGCAAGCACAATCGTAAAAACGTCCGCTGCAAAAAAATAACGGTTGTGCATATGGGGCAGGAACTGCGGCAGAATCAGGACAGAAACCAGCGCGGCTATCAGTAAAGCTTCATCTTCAAGTTTCCCACGTGAGAACCTCCAAGCAAACAATAGACCCAAGATGGCCGTGAAGATGATTGCGGCTTTTGCAATAATGGATACACCTTCCGGCCACCAGCCCAGATGAGTAAAGAAATAATGCGGGAAAAACAGAAGGTTGGCCCCGTCGTAATTCAACCCGGATTGCGTGCCTGCCTGGGTGAGGTAAATCGAGGCGACTTCAACAAGGGACCGCCCTGCAAGCACCGCTGGCAAGGCAACCACGATATAGACAATAGGCGGCAGGATCATCAGCCACCAGCGGATGCGCCCGCGCATCATCATCATCAGGATGAAAGGCCCCAGCCAGGCCGCCTGAAGCTTGATCGACAGAGCCATGCCAAAGCAGGCCATCGCCCAGAAGTCTTTTTTGATCAGCAGCAAGTAGACAGTCGCGAATAAGAATGTGGTGTAAACGATGTCAGACTGGCCCCAGTATGCGCCATTTAGAAATACCGTAGGCGCAAACAACATGGCGGCGAAGGCGCCTATGGGCTGCCAGCCATTTCCCCAGCGCAACCGGGCAATGGCAAGGACCAGCCCCGCTGCCACAAAATCAAAAAGGATGGAAACCGATTTGATAACGGTTTTGCCTTCTGTGCCTGCGGGCAACAGCGCATCCGCTAGGCCGATGGCGTAGCTGTATATCGGGGTGTAGCCATATTGCGAATAAGGATGGGAAATCGCGGTCCAGAATCCGTTAATCCGCATGTCCTCCAGCCAAAGCAGGAAGTGATCGATCAAGTCGAGATTGGTGCGATCCAGCACGAGCAGACGCAGGATAATCGCCACGCCGACAATTAGGGCCAAGGTCAGAACTTGTGGGATGGAAATTTTCCCGATATTTTCTGGTGTAAGGTTTGTGTGATGCTCACGTATCGGGGCGATCATACTGTCGAACCTGTCTTAAGTGTTTGTAATGGGCGGCTTTCCGATGCGGCGCATTCGGGCGAGGCGGCCTGTGTATCGGTTTTTTCAAGGCTTGCGCTGATTGGCACCACGCCATGGCAGACCAGATCGAACTCGGGTCGCGCAGCACGGTGGCGTGCTGTGAGCCGGTCGAAAAGCGTCTCCGGCAATATGCCATCCAGCATCACCGGCAAGCCGCGGGGGTGCATAAAATAGGTTTGCTGATCATCACAGTAATTCATAGCCCTGCGCGTATAACCATTCGGTTTCAATTGGTTCGGCTCATGCCCCCATATCGAGTAATAACCCTCGATTTGCTGCAAATTTGGTTCGAACCAAAGATAGGGCGACTCAGACAAAAAGGCGGCCCAGGCGCTATAGGAGGAAACCGAGCAAATCAGCAAGTCAGAACTAGCCAAAGCAAGCATGTCCGAAATGTCCGAGTTGGGAATATTCAGCGTTGTGATCGCTTCACAGCGATCAAGCAGCGGCGCAAGTTGCTGCGGCGTGCCATCGGACACAACCAGGAACTGCACCTGCCCACCAAGACGGTCATTGATCGAACGGGTTATGTTGACGTACCAGTCGATCGGCAGCGAGACATTGAACCGTCCCTGATAGTCCTGCGTCTTGGACGTGTCGTGAAAATCGCCTAGGCGCACATGCATACCGACAGTCATGCGTGCGGGATCAAGCCGAGACTGAATCGTGGTCAGATTCCGGGCGGCATGATTGCTGAGGTAAAGCCGGGAACGAATATAGTCTCTTGCTTCGATCACATGCCGGTAGCCGCCCCACATCCCTTGCGTGGTCAATACCCAGGCAGACCGCTCGTCCAAACGATGCCTTTCGGCGAAATTGCGGATCGCGTCTGAAAGTCGCCCCCCGCCAAGTTCCATGAAGTCAGCCTCGGTAAATTCAAAACGCGGCAAAATGCGCTCCAACAAGCGATGTCCCACCCAATCCAGACGGGGTGTATTGAAATACTGCCGATAGTTCCTGGGATTCAAGCCAAATGCCGGCGTAAGCGTGCGGGCGCCCAATACGTGCCCCGCCACCGCGGCACGCGCCCATGGGATGAGTTCATTACCCAATCCAGCACCTCGCCCGGACACTCGTGGAAAACTGAATCGCATCGGCATGGTCATCCACCAAGCCCCATCAAGCGACAGCCTCGTTTTGCCAGACCCGAGTGCTCTGCCCAGGTAAGCAATACTGACCGCAGTTCTGCAACAATTACCTGACGCTGAAATACACGGATGCTCAGAAAATAGATCGCCGCTGCCAGCAGAATCTCCAGCGAGAGTCGAACCAAGGGCGCCAATTCGCTCAAGTTTTTGTCCGCGAGCAGCAGCACGGTCACTACTGGCACCCCGACGATGACGCCACCTCTCAGCGCAAGCAGAAACGCGAAGGTTGGAAGCTGGACATGGCGCATAAGCGCGGTCACCATCAAAACCAGACGTAACGCATAGACCCCCAAGACGGCCCAGGCCACGGCGACAATCGAATATCGGGCCGCGATCAGCAGTGCCACAATCAATACGAGCGCCACCCAAAATTGCACTTTAAACTCTGCACTTGCAGCCCCTTTGCCAGACAATACCGGACCCGTCACTGCCATTATGGCGTGCAGGATCATGGCGAGCGAAAGTGGCATCAGAACCTGCGCGGCAGCCAGCCACTTGTGCCCAAAAATTCCATCTATGACCGTATAGGGCACAGCCGCGACACCGGCGAAGACTGGGATTATCACCAATGAAATGGCAGACACTACAGTTAGATAGGCACGTTGCAAGCCCGCTTGGTTATCCTGCCCACGCGCAGTAGCCGCGAACAAGACGTTCTGAAGCGTAACGACCAGGTGATTGGTGGGTGTGCGCACGAATATGTACGCCACTGAATAGAGACCGAGCGTTGTGGGACCCAACAATCTGCCCACCAGCAAGTTGTCCAGGTTTTCGATAACAAGATTGACGACATTGGTAAACAGCACATGCGAGCCGAATTTGCGCTGACCAGGCCCTTTTTCCCTCAATAGAGGTTTCATGGCATGCCTTCTGATTACGAACAGGATGATGGTATTCAACGCGGACTGCGCGACCCATGCTGCGACCAGGCTCCAGACCCCGGCCCCCATCAGCGCGCACCCCATTCCCACGATTAAAAATCCGATCAGATACGAAGTGATCTCTACGCCCTGAATCACCTTGAACGTGAGTTCGCGCCTAAGTAAGGCCTGGGGAACAATGCTGAATGACATGAATATGAATACCGGCACCAGCCCCCGCAACACATCCGCTATGCGCGGATCATGAAAAAATGCCGCGATATCATTTGCGAACAGTAGCGTCAGAATCGTCATGCCCATACCGGATATGACGCTCCAGGTAAACGTAAAGCGGATGTCGTTGGTGGTGATTTCCCTTTTCTGCACCAATGCCGAGCCTAAGCCCAAGCCAATTGAAACGATTCCAAGCCCTAACACCAATGCCGCAGCTGCAAATATTCCGAACACTTCCGGACCGAGCAGCCTGGCCAGTACGGTCTGGATCCCCAATTGAGCCACGATGCGTGTCACCACACCAAGATAGCTCCATTTGATCGCCTTCAGGCTCAGTTCGGTCAGGCTTGGTGTCACCACTGGACCCGCCGACTCCACATCCGAACCCACAATAGGTAGATTGCTCACCACCCAGTCCAATGACGAGGGAAGTCTTGTTGCGGGAAACGGCTCATCGCAAATCGCATCCTGCACAGCGTCAGCCGCGATAACTTTCCAGAAAGTCCGAATACGCCTGGGCCAAGCCCACATCCATTCGGGTTTTCGCAGCCCATCCCATGCCATTGAGCCGGGCCACATCCAGTAGTTTCCTCAGCGTGCCGTCGGGCTTGCTGGTATCAAAAACGATCTGACCGTCGTATCCCACCGTCGCCTTGACCCTTTCTGCCAGCGCCTTTATCGTCAGGTCATCTCCCACCCCGATATTCACCAAAGGCGGCATGAAGACGCCGGTGGCCGCTTCGTCGGAACCCAGCAGGGTGTCGTATTCCGAATCCGGCAGGTCCATCAGAAAAACGCAAGCATCCGCCATGTCGTCACTGTGGAGAAACTCGCGCCTTGGCGTGCCCGTACCCCAGACCGTTATCGTTGCGCTCTTGCTCGTTTTGGCCTCGTGAAACTTGCGGATCAGTGCGGGAATGACATGGGAGTTTTCGGGATGGTAGTTGTCGCCGGGGCCATAAAGATTGGTCGGCATAACGGCGATGAATTTTGTGCCATATTGACGGTTGTAACTCCAGCACATTTCAATCCCCGCAATCTTGGCCAGGGCATAAGGCCGGTTGGTCGATTCCAGCGGACCCGTCAGCAAATACTCCTCTTTCATCGGCTGGGGAGCAAGCTTGGGGTAAATGCAACTTGACCCCAGAAACATCAGGCGCTTGACGCCATTCAGATAGGCTGCATGGATGATGTTGGCCTGGATGGTCAGGTTGTCGCGGATAAATTCAGCCGGGTAAACATTGTTGGCATGAATACCGCCAACTCGAGCTGCTGCAAGAAACACGTAGTCGGGTTTCTCGGTAGCAAAGAAGGCTTCGACCGCGGCTTGGTTGGTGAGATCCAATTCGGCGTGGGTGCGGGTAATAAAATGGGCGAAGCCCTTGTCACGCAGATTGCGTATCAGTGCAGAGCCTACGAGGCCGCGATGGCCGGCAATGTAGATTCTGGAATCGGGTTGCATTTTTGTGTGCGGCACGCTAGGTGTTTCTCCGAAAGACAATATTCAGGCCCATGTCAACCTCTGGGTGATAACCGTTAGCCGACAAATATTCGATGGCCGCTTCATTTCGATGCCCGTCAGCGGTTAGTGCCTCCAGACAGATGAATACTGGGCGCCAATGGGCCAGATTTATTGAACGCAGTGCGGGGAGTTCATGGCCCTCGATGTCCAAAGAAAGCAGCGACAGTGGAGGTGAAAATTGGCTGGATTCAAGTAGGGCGTCAATCGTGCGAACACGAACCACCGATTTTCCACGAAGACGAAAACCTTGTTTCTTGTAAGTCTCCGCCAGATTCGCATCTAATGTAGACAAAACATCGGACTCAAATTCGAAGAGAGGAAGCTCGCCTTCCACATCCCCGACTGCAGCGCAATGAAAAACATCCTCTGGTCGCCAGCGCTTGAAAGCGCTCTCAAACCGCGGTAACGGATCGACGCATAACCCACGCCACCCATTCAGGTAAAGCAGGTAGCTATTACTCAGGCGATATGGGTGGTTGCACCCAACATCAAGATACGCGCCTTTTGCATTTGCATCGCGCAGCAAAGCTAATAATTTTACATCCTCTCCATGCTGGGAAAAGGATCCCGATTTCATTCCCTCCCGGTAAAACTTGCGGTCCCGAAACGCCTGAACTGCCTCGTAAAGGGGAGGAAATCGAATGAGTAATGATTTGATCATGCTAACCTCGAACCGCGCGGGTCAGATTCAGGGTGAGAATATCCTGGGCATCAACATCGCTTGCCAGGGCATCGGCTGTCGCCGGACATTTCTGACGAACCCGTTCAACACAGCGGCGCAGCGATTCGATTTTCTGCTCGATTACTTCCCGAT
>JAYWDZ010000309.1:0-24668 GCA_043779595.1 Nitrosomonadales bacterium | reverse complement strand
GCAAAGGCCAAGTCCAAAGTGGCCCCCAACACAATGCGTAGCAAGAAGGTAGCGCGCGCCGGTGGCGGTAGCAATGAGGATTGGGAAGAGTTTTGAGCGCTATAGCGATTCAGGAGCGGTATCGAATCCATAGGATTTACGCTTCAGAGTAGATCGTAGTGCAACACAGATAATGTTTTCAGAAGGATGCCCGTGATATCGATCAATATGCCGGTAACCCCTGTCGAGTACGTCCTTGAAAACACTGAAACGGTGGTGTCAAAGACGGATTTGAGCGGCAACATTACTTACGTGAATCAGGATTTCGTCAACATTAGCGGCTTCAATGAAGATGAGTTGATCGGTGCGCCGCAAAAAACCGTGCTACATCCCGATATGCCTGCCGAAGTCCTGGTAGATTTTTGGCACACGCTTAAGAGCGGCAAAGCATGGACGGGGTTAGTGAAACATCGCTGCGAAAATGCCGATTATTATTGGGTTGAGACCCACGCTGCTCCCCTCATCGAAAACCACAAAGTGGTGGGTTACGCCTCACTCGGCACCCAGCCGTCACGTGCCCAAATCCAAGTGGCGGATAAGGCTTATCGCGCGATTAAGACAGGCGATAAAACTCTGGAAATTCGACAGGGGAGCGTCGTTAAGCGCTCGCTATTTTTCGGCTTTCGTTTCATCAAGGGCTTATCCCTCAAAGCATTACTAACGATAGCCTCGATTTCGGTTGGGGCTTTGTTTTCCAGCATAGGCATCCTTGCTTGGTTAAGCACACACAACCCCGATTTAATTGGCTGGTTGATGGTTATCGCGGCAATAGGCGTGCCGTCCGCAGCCGTATTTGGCGTTCTATCCTACCGTAGCGTGGTGTTACCACTGGTACGGGCCAGAAGGCAAATCGATTGCATGAGTTCGGGCGACCTCACCGAGCGAATGGATGCACGAGGGGTGAAAGAACTGGCGCATCTTATGGAGTCGCTGCGGATATTACAGATCAATACCAAATTGCTGGTGGGGCAGATCAAAGAAAGTACCGACGCGGTGAATACTGGAGCCCAAGAGATCGCGGCGGGCAACGCCGACTTGTCGAGCCGCACAGAATCACAGGCGTCCAGGCTGGAAGAGACTGCCAGTTCGATGGAAGAGCTCACCAGTACCGTCAAGCAAAATGCAGAAGGTGCCCGTCATGCCAATCAGCTGGTTTCTTCAACGGTCGACATTGCGGTCAATGGCGGCGAAGTAGTCGAACAAGTGATCACCACTATGGGCTCGATCAAGGAGAGCTCATGCAAAATTGCTGACATTATCGGCGTCATTGATGGCATTGCCTTTCAGACCAATATTCTTGCGCTCAATGCAGCAGTCGAAGCTGCGCGAGCAGGAGAACAGGGTCGTGGTTTCGCCGTCGTCGCCGCTGAAGTGCGCAATCTGGCGCAGCGCAGCGCAAGTGCGGCCAAGGAAATTAAAACCTTGATTAGCGCTTCGGTAGAAAAAATCGAATTGGGCAGAAAACTGGTGGATGAGGCGGGCGAAGCCATGGGCGATATCGTCACTTCGGTCCAACTGGTGGCGGAAATCATAAGTGGTACAGCCGCTGCCAGCCATGAGCAGAGTGCGGAGATTGATCAGCTACATCAGGCCGTGGGCCAAATGGACGAAATGACGCAGCAGAATGCCGCGTTGGTAGAACAGGCGGCAGTCGTGGCCCAGAGTCTTCAGGACCAGGCAGTCAAACTGGTCGAGTTGGTGGGCACTTTCAAGCTGGTACAGGATGGGCCGGAAGCAGCGCAGCATGCTCATAGCTCTGCGGCTGTCATGTCCTTTCCGATCAAAGCCAAGGCGATGAGTGCGCTCGCCCGTTTGGCTGCGTAATTCAAAACTTCCAAAAATTTAGTGATAGCGAAACGCTAAATTTTGGCTGTAGTTTAAGGAAGATCGACCTTGCAGATGGATAGGTATAACGCTAACTGCTCGTATCCGGCTTGATTTAACGCGTTTCCCAGAACGCGGCATTTGGAAAATTTTTGACATGAAGCCCGGACTGAAACAGACACCCCCAGATAGCGCCAAGATTTTCACTTTTACGCCGCGCGACTTTGACAGAGTGCGCGCGTTGATTTACCGGCAGGCCGGAATATCCCTCAGTGAAAGCAAGCAGGAGATGGTTTATAGCCGTTTGGCCCGCCGCTTACGCGTAAAGGGGATGAATTCATTCGAGGTATACCTCGATAGTCTGGAAAACGCGCGTGATAGTGAAGAGTGGGAGGCTTTCACCAACGCGTTGACGACTAATCTGACATCGTTTTTTCGCGAATCCCACCATTTTCCGATTCTCGCTGAGCATGCGCGGAATATGCAGACCCCACTGACTATTTGGTGTTCAGCTAGCTCTACCGGTGAAGAGCCTTATTCAATCGCGATGACCTTATGTGAGGCTTTCGATACGCTGACGCCACCCGTTAGCATTATCGCAACCGACATTGACACCAATGTATTGGAGTCGGCCGCAAACGGAATTTACACGTTTGATCGTTTGGACAAAATGTCGCAGCCGCGTGTCCGGCGGTTTTTTCTCCGGGGGAAGGGCGATCAAGTCGGGATGGTTCGGGTACGGCCTGAATTGCGCCAACTGATCACATTCAAATCGCTCAATCTACTCGCAGGAAGCTGGCCGATCAGCGGACAGTTCGATGCTATTTTTTGCCGCAATGTGATGATCTATTTTGATAAACCCACGCAGAGCAAAATTCTGGCCCGATTTGTACCCTTGATGAAGCCCCAAGGCTTGTTATTTGCGGGGCACTCTGAAAATTTCATGTATGTGTCGGAGTTCTTGAAGCTGCGCGGCAAAACAGTATATGAGCTGGACAAGCACGCTGCGCGTGCGAGGAATTTCGCATGAATTCCGCCCTTGAAGAGCAGCTTGCGACCAACCTGTATTACGACCGAAACTTTGATTGTGAAGCCGCGAAAATTTTGCCCGGTGAGTATTACTACACCCGTAAACCCATGCTTATCGTGACGGTGCTGGGTTCGTGCGTAGCGGCCTGCATTCGTGACCGTATATCGGGGATAGGGGGCATGAATCACTTTATGTTGCCGGATAGCGGGGGCGACTCAGCGAATCCTTTATCCGCGTCGATGCGCTATGGCGCTTACGCGATGGAGGTGCTGATTAACCAGTTGCTCAAGGCTGGCGCACAACGCAACAACCTAGAAGCGAAGGTGTTTGGCGGGGGCAATGTGCTGCGGGGGTTTACTGCAATCAACGTGGGCGAACGCAACGCTGAGTTTGTGCGTGATTTTTTACGCGCTGAAAACATTCGTATTGTGGCGGAGGACCTCAACGATGTGCATCCGCGCAAAGTGTATTTTTTTCCTGCCACCGGCAAAGTACTCGTCAAAAAACTCAAGCAACTGAACAACTACACCTTAGTGAAACGAGAGCAGGACTATGCAGGCCGACTCAAGACTAACGAGGTGGGTGGCGAGATCGATTTATTCTGACAGCTAGAGAGCAAACAATGAAAATAAAAGTTCTGATTGTGGATGACTCAGCGCTGATTCGCGGCGTGATGAAGGAGATTATTAATAGCCAGCCCGACATGGAAGTTGTCGGTGTGGCGCCCGACCCGCTGGTCGCGCGCGAGCTGATCAAGCAAACCAATCCGGACGTGCTAACGCTGGATGTCGAAATGCCGAAAATGGATGGCCTCGAGTTCCTCGAAAAGCTGATGCGTCTTCGCCCTATGCCCGTTGTAATGGTGTCTTCACTTACCGAGCAGGGCTCGGAAATTACACTGCGCGCGTTAGAGCTTGGCGCAATCGATTTTGTGACCAAGCCAAAAATCTCGATTCAGAGCGGCATGCTGGAGTACGCCGAGCTGATAAGCGAAAAAATCCGTATCGCATCGAAGGCACGAATCAGACCCAGAAGCCTCATTCATGATGCGCACGGAAGGGTGGCGGCGGTTGACACTTTGGAGCCTCTTCGCAACCCACTAACCAGTAGTGAAAAGCTGATTATTATCGGCGCGTCTACAGGCGGTACCGAAGCTATTAAGGATTTTCTGATGCAGTTGCCGTCCGATTGCCCGGGCGTTCTGATTACCCAGCACATGCCCGAAGGCTTCACGCGTTCGTTCGCCAACCGATTGAACAAGCTGTGCAAGATTTCGGTGGTGGAAGCCGAGGGCGGTGAACGGGTGCTGCCCGGCCATGCCTATCTGGCGCCAGGGCATTCTCATCTAACGTTGGTGCGCAGCGGCGCCAACTATATGACCAAACTTGACCAGGGTCCGCCGGTGAATCGCCATCGCCCTTCGGTCGACGTGCTGTTCAGGTCGGCCGCCCTTAATGCCGGTAAAAATGCGGTCGGCGTCATCCTCACCGGCATGGGAAAAGACGGAGCGGCCGGGATGCTGGAAATGAAAAACGCTGGCGCTTACAACCTGGCACAGGACGAAGCTTCGTGCGTGGTGTTTGGTATGCCCAAGGAAGCCATCGCGATTGGGGCCACACATGACGTTGCACCCTTGCACGAATTGCCGGGACGTGTACTGGAGTTTTTTATGACGCATGGCAATCGGGCCATGCGGGTTTAAAAGTTTATTTTTTTAAATCGCTTTCCGACTTAAGTTTGATGCCGAGATGCCGATTGATCGAGTAATAACTAAACGTATCACTGGAGTACTGAATGGCTGATCCGAACACCAAATTTCTGGTCGTTGACGACTTTTCAACAATGCGCCGCATCGTGCGTAATCTGCTCAAAGAACTGGGCTACTCCAACGTCGAAGAAGCCGAAGATGGCGCAGATGGCCTGGCTAAACTGAGAGCGGGCAATTTCGATTTCGTCGTGTCCGACTGGAACATGCCCAATATGGACGGCTTGACTATGCTACAGACCATCCGGGCAGATGCGGTGCTATCTAAGCTGCCGGTCCTGATGGTCACGGCCGAAGCCAAGAAGGAAAACATTATCGCTGCGGCTCAAGCCGGTGCCAGCGGGTACGTCGTCAAGCCCTTCACAGCCGCCACACTCGACGAGAAGCTCAGCAAGATATTCGAAAAGCTCGAGAAGGCGGGGGCATAACGTGGATACACAATTCGCCAAACCCGCCGTGGTACCTACGGTGCATCATGCTGTGAGCATGGAAATCAGCGAACAGGACAAGATGCTGGCGCGCGTGGGTCAAATCACACGCACCCTACACGACAGCCTGCGCGAGCTGGGTTTCGACAAGGTGCTGGAGAAAGCCACGATTGATATCCCCGATGTGCGTGATCGCCTCAACTATGTAGCGCGCATGACCGAGCAGGCGGCGCAACGCGTGCTGAATGCTACCGATACTGCGATCCCTTTGCAGGAACGCATCGAGTCCGGCGCAGGCGAGATTTTGAATGGCTGGCAAGCTGCGCTGGAAGCCCCGTTCTCAGAAGCCAATTATCGCGATATGGCTACGTTAACCATGCAATGTCTGACAGACATGCGCAGTGATACCAGCGCAACCAAGCAACAATTGCTGGACATTATGATGGCGCAGGACTTTCAGGATCTGACCGGGCAGGTGATCCGCAAAGTGACCGAGTTGTCGCATGATATCGAGCAGCAACTGATTCAACTCTTGATTGATTATTCGCCCGCTGATGTCCGGCGAGAAACCAATAATGGATTACTCAATGGGCCGCAAATCCATCCTGCCAACAAGTGTGATGTCGTAGCCGATCAAAGCCAGGTGGATGATCTGCTGGATAGCTTGGGTTTTTAGCCCGGAACCAAACTACGCATTAGAAAGGCATAAATCTATGCTCTCCCTCATGTGTTACCGCTCCTTGATACGTTACGTTGACGCCGTCCCGAAAATGGCGAGTGACGCGCTGGAGAAGTTGGCCTTCCCAGGTTTGACTCGATGAGCACGCCTACTATGATGACTTCTTCCAGTCTGTCGCGCTTTTTGGCGCGCCATCAGATCATGTTATCCGTTGGTGCGATGGTGGTGCTGGGGCTGGGTGCTTTGCTCATCCTCATCTTCCAGTTCAAGACGATCGAATCCCACCTGGCCGCTTTTCCCGACAGCGTGATCGAGATGAACTTGGTTGGCCCGGAGTCAGCCTATTCCTCTGGCGCGGCGACCGACGCATCGCTGAAGACATCGGTACGCAGTATGTTCCACCTCGCTACCGCGTTAGGAGTAGCCCTGATTGCATTCGGGCTGCTAGCCGCCTGGCGCCTGGTTTATACCGTGACAGTGCCGCTACGCAGGCTCAGTGAAGGGGCGGCAAGGCTGGGGGCGGGCAATCTGGCGCATCGAATCGAATACGCACACGACGACGAGTTCGGCGAAGTCGTTCGAGGCTTTAACCGAATGTCCGGGCAACTCCAGCAAAGCTTGATGCAACTGCGTGAAAGCAATGCGCAACAAGGCCAGCGGATTGATGAGCGCACGCGCGAACTTTTCGCGCTGGCCAGCCACGATGCGCTGACTGGACTCGCCAATCGCGCCAAGTTGCATGAATTCACCAACGATACCATCAAGATGTCGAGCCGACGGGGCGAGAAGTTCGCGTTACTGTTGCTCGACCTCGACTGTTTTAAAGACATCAATGACAGTCTCGGGCATGACCAGGGCGACCAGTTATTGCGGGTGGTTGCCCGGCGGCTTCAAGGGCAAGTGCGGGAAGTTGATCTGACAGCACGGTTAGGGGGCGATGAGTATTGCCTGCTGCTGGTAGACGTCGAGGATATACAACGGGCGGCCGAAATCGCACAGCGCTGCCTGGACGCATTGAACGCACCGATTCAACTCAACGGCACGATGATTCGGCCGCGCGCCAGCATCGGCATTACGCTGTATCCAGATGATGCCGAAACGCCGGCTGGCTTGCTGAAGGCCGCCGATACGGCGATGTATGCCGCTAAACGCGCAGGCAAGCATCGCTACGCCCTATACGAAACTGACATGACGCAGAAAGTTGAGCAGCAATTGTCATTGGAATCGGCGCTACGCGAAGCCGTCGAACGCGGCGAATTCGAACTGCATTACCAGCCCCAAATCGACTTGGCGAGTGGCCGTATGAGCGGGGTCGAAGCATTGATCCGGTGGCGTCCGCCCGGGCGTGGCCTGGTGCCGCCTGACGAGTTCATCTCCGTGGCTGAGCGCATCGGTTTGATCGACGCAATCGGCGTGTGGGTGCTGGAGACGGCGTGCCACCAGGCTGTTGCATGGCACCAAGCTGGAATGGCAGACCTGGTGATGGCGGTGAACATTTCGCCGGGACATTTCGGCTCTCCCGAGTTCACCGATACCGTAGCTCGCGTGCTGCTGGTTACCGGCATTTCGCCCGCGCGCCTGGAAATAGAAGTCACCGAAAGCGTCACCCGCGATTCGCTGCGGCATGCTGCTATCAGCGATTCCTTGCGGCGTCTTGGTGTGCGTGTGGCCATCGACGACTTTGGCACCGGTTATTCCTCGCTCGGGGTATTGAAAAAAATGCCCATTGACACCTTGAAGCTGGATCGGGCATTCATCCGCGACATGCTCGATGACGCCGAATCGTCCGTGATTATCGGCACGCTACTAGGGATGGCCAAGGGCTTGAATCTCTCCACCGTGGCAGAAGGGGTGGAAACCCTGGAGCAGGTACAAGTGTTGATAGGGCTCGGTTGCCCATTGGCGCAGGGCTACTATTTTTCTCGTCCGGTCACTGCCGGCTTGATCCCCGCCCTGGCGCAAACAGATTTTTTCATGCGTATGGCTATTGAACCTGCCCAGGCGTCTTCACCCAATGGAATCGTGTAAAAATGGTTGAAGCCCCCATGGCCGTTGCCAGTCCCTTGGCTAAAGAGCCCACGCTGCCGGTATTGTCGCCGGGCTTACCCTACCTGCTGACTGCGCTCGGCGACGAAGATATCGATATGGAAACGCTCGCAACGGCGATACGCTGTTTTCCGTCTATCGCGGGGCGGCTGATCGCGCTGGCTAATTCGGCCTGGGTTTCTCCCAAGCGTCCCGTGATCAGTCTGCTGGATGCCTGCGCCTTGCTGGGCTTGCGCATGGTGCGCTGCGTGAGTTTTGCTCTGGCAGTGGCCCGACCTTTTGATCCGAGTCGCTGCCCGGGTTTCAATGCCGAGCGTTACTGGTGTACCGCACTTCTTACCGCAGAAGGGGCGACCCTGCTGTCGCATCATTTGGATACGTGCCATCCCGATACTGCGCATACAGCCGGTTTGCTACACAACCTGGGCCTGATGTGGCTGGCGGATGCCTGGCCCACACAAACCGCAGCGGCATTACAGGCCGTTGCAGCAGATCCCAGCCTTGATCTGGCAGCAGCCCTGAGGGCGACGACCGGGAGTGATTATTGCGTGTCCGGCGGACAATTGAGCGAGGCATGGCGGCTCCCGGAAACTTTGATCGCAGCGATTCGTTATCACCGCACGCCTGAATATCGGGGCCTCCACTGGCAATATGCGGCAGGCTGCGGGATCGCAGCGGGCATGTCCGCTACGCTTTGGCGAGGTCTGGAATGGGAAGATCGGGGAACCTTCCCCATGGAAATTTCAGCTTCCACGTTGCAATCTATTTTTTGCCAGTTGGAGAGTAAGCGCGACTCAATAGCGCATCTGGCGCAAACGCTTTTCACTCAATAGGGCGCCTGATGAAAGGTAGCGACACCCAGCGCCCGTCGGTGTGCTGAAGAAGGGCGGGACCAACAATGCCTGCTGTGTATGCCTAACCCGGATGGAGTGCGTGAATGACGGTGAGGGTGGCTTTGAGACCATTTTGAATCGTGTGTTCGAATTGGGGCGCGAAATAAGGCAGCGTAAAGTCCAGCACAATCAGGCCGACGCCCAAGGTGATGGGAAAACCGATCGCAAATATATTCAGCTGGGGCGCTGAGCGCGTGAGAATGCCCAAGGCCAGGTTGGTCATCAGCAAGATGGCGATGAGCGGCAGCGCCAATTGCAAACCGACGCCAAAGATGGTCGAACCGTAGGTCGCCACCTGGAAGAACCCCGCAGCCGAAAGCGGCTGCAGGTTAATGGGCAAGCTTTGAAAGCTCTCGACCAGTACTCCCAACAGCAACAGATGAGCGTTCACCGCCAGAAATACCAGCATCGCCAGCATATTAAAAAATCGCGCGAGCACCAACGTCTGACCCGCGCTTTGCGGATCAAAAAATGACGCGAATCCGAGGCCCATCTGCAATCCGACGATTTCACCCGCCGTTTCAACCGCGGTAAAAATCACGCGCATGATAAAGCCAATGGCCAGGCCGATGAGCATTTGCTGGACCAGGATGAGGAGGCCATACCACGAGCCCAGCCCCACATCCGGCATGGCGGGCAAGGTCGGCGCAATGGTCAGCGCGATAAACATCCCCAAGCCAATTTTTACCCGCGCGGGAACGACGCGGTGACCAAATATAGGTGCCACCATGATCAAACCGAGAATGCGGGTGAGCGGCCAGATAAAGTTGATCAGCCACGCGTTGAGCTGGGCATCAGTGAGGCTGATCATGAAAAGGTGAGCTGGGGATTAGTGCAGAAATTAACTGATAATTCCGGGCAAACCAGTCAGCACTCGTCGCATGTAATCAGTCATCACCGTCAACATCCACGGCCCGGCGATAGCAAAAGTGACCAGCACCGCAATCACCTTGGGAATGAAGGAAAGGCTCGCGTCGTTGATCTGGGTGGCTGCTTGAAACACGCTGACGATCAGCCCCACAACCAGGGTGACCAGCAGCACGGGGGCGGAGACCAGAATGGTCATTTCCAGAGCGGTACGTCCTATTGTCATTACACTTTCGGGGGTCATGGCGAGTCCTGGGTCAGGTTAATGTGAAACTCGCGAAGCGAGCCTGCATCTCCCTCACCCGCAAGCGGGGAGGGTCGGGATGAGGAACGGACACGGCGCGAAAAATTTCATATTTTGGGGTGGCGAATCGCGGTGTCCGTTAGTAAAAGCTTTGCGCCAGCGAGCCCAGCAAGAGATTCCAGCCGTCCACCAGCACAAACAAAATAATTTTGAAAGGCAGTGACACGATGGCAGGCGACACCATCATCATGCCCATCGCCATCAGAATGCTGGCGACGACCATGTCGATAATTAAAAACGGGATGAACACCGCAAAGCCGATCTGAAAAGCGGTTTTGAGTTCGCTCGTGATATACGCGGGGATTAATACACGCAACGGTATATCGGCGGCAGTTTTGGGTGGCGCTGATCGCGAGATTTTGACGAACAGCGCGAGGTCGGTTTCGCGTGTCTGCTTGAGCATAAACGCGCGCAACGGCGCAGCACCTTTGTCGAGCGCCTCGCTCATCTGCATGCGGTTTTCTGACAGCGGCTGGTAAGCCTCGACATAGATTTTGTCCAGCGTCGGGCCCATTACGAATAAAGTTAAAAATAGCGACAGCCCGATCAGAATTTGATTGGGCGGCGACGACTGCGTGCCCAAGGCCTGACGCAATAGCGACAACACAATGATGATGCGTGTGAAGCTCGTCATCATCAGCAGCGCAGCGGGCAGAAACGACAGCGAAGTCAACAGCAGCATGGTTTGTAGGCTGAGCGTATAGGTCTGACCCCCGCCTGGACCCGGCGTGCTGGTAAATGCAGGCAGGCCTGCACCTTGCGCGAGCGCCACAGAGGGCAGCACCAGCGCGGCGAGCATCAAGCCCGCGTGCATCACGCGCACAGGCAGTTTATTTTTCACGGCGTTTCTCGATCATCTGTTGCAAACGCTCTTTAAAGGGCATCAGCGCGGCAAAGCTGGCGTTAAGTGCGGGCGTTGCAAGCGGCTGCATTTCACCCTTGGGCAGCGTCATTAATGCATTGACGCTACCTGGCGCTACGCCCACCACCAGCCAGGATTCGCCGATCTCGACCACCACCACGCGCTCGCGTGTGCCAACCGAGGTGCTGCTGATCACATGCAGCAAGCCCGATGCCCCGCCTCGAGTAACCCCTAACCGCTTAGCTACCCAGGCGGTCGCCGCAATCAGCAGCAGCACCGCGACCAGGCCAATAAAAACCTGCAACAAACTGCCTGCCGTCGAGACGGCAGGTGCCGCTACTGCAACCGGTGCTCCCGTTGCGTACGCGAGAGGGCCCAGGGACAACCCTCCTATTAGCGCGAATAGTGCACGCTTCATTTGTTGAGCTTACGAATCCGTTCGGCGGGGGTGATGATGTCGGTTAGGCGCACGCCGAATTTGTCGTTAACCACCACCACCTCGCCCTGCGCAATCAGGCAACCGTTGACGAGGACATCCATCGGTTCGCCTGCCAGCCCGTCGAGTTCAACCACCGAACCTTGCGCGAGCTGGAGCAGGTTTTTAATCGCGATTTTGGTGCGCCCCAATTCCACGGTCAGCAGCACCGGGATGTCGAGGATGAAATCGATATCGTGGGCCATGCCCCCCGGGGCAGCGGTGCCTGAGAGTTCCTTGAAAATTTCCGGGCTGGCCGGGGCCGGGGCAGTCGTCGCCTGCTCGGCCATGGCTGCGGCCCAGTCGTCTTCTTCAATCGTTTGTGTTGCGTTTTCAGACATGCTGATCTCCTGTTTGCGATTCGCTTGAGGTGGTGGACAGTAGTTTCTCGACGCGCAAGGTGTACTGGCCGTTAAATTTTCCGTACGCGCATTCCATCACCGGCACGCCGTCTACTTTGGCTTCCACAGTTTTGGGGATGTCCAGCGGAATGACATCGCCCACTTTCATATTGACGATGTCGCGCAGGCTGATTTGTGCCGTGCCGAGATCTGCGACGATCTCGACTTCGGCCATTTGTATCTGCTGCCGCATCAGCCGTATCCAGCGCTTGTCGACTTCCAGGCTCTCGGCCTGCATGCTGCTGGTGAGCAAGTCCTTGATCGGTTCGATCATCGAATACGGCATGCAAAAGTGCATTTCGCCGCTGACCTGGCCGAGCTCAACAGCGAAAGTGATAGCGACCACTACTTCGTTAGGTGTGGCGATATTCGCGAACTGCGTATTCATTTCGGAACGGATGAATTCGAACTCAATCGGGTATATCGGCTCCCAGGATTTTGCATAGGCCTCGAACACGATATTCAGCACCCGCTGGATGATGCGATGTTCGGTCTGCGTAAAGTCGCGTCCCTCGATGCGGGTATGAAAACGCCCATCGCCACCGAACAAGTTGTCGACGATCAGAAACACCAGGTCGGGGTTGAAGATCATCAGCGCCGTGCCGCGCAGCGGCTTGAATTGCACCAAATTGAGGTTGGTGGGCACAACCAGATTGCGGATGAATTCGCTGTATTTTGTTACCTTGACCGGGCCGACCGAGATTTCGACTCCACGTCGCAAAAAATTGTAGAGGCCGATGCGAAGCTGGCGTGCAAACCGCTCGTTGATGATTTCGAGCGTCGGCATCCGGCCGCGCACGATGCGTTCCTGCGTGGCGAGGTTGTAAGACCGTGCATGGGTACGGTCTTCCACCTCGGCGGGTGCCGCGTCGACCTCGCCGGTGACGCCTTGCAGCAGCGCGTCAACTTCGTTTTGGGTCAGAAAATTGTCGGCCATGGCTTACTGGATCACGAATGAGGTAAACAGCACGTCTTTAACTTTCTGCGGCTTACCATTGTTGTCAAACGGTCGCTGTACTTGAGCCCTGATGGCTTGTGCAAGTTTATTTTTATCTTCTTCTTTGGCCAGACGCTCCGCATCCATGCTGGACAGCAGGGTTAACAAGCGGCTGCGCACACGGGGCATATGCAGTTTGATTGTCTCCAGCTGAGCCTCGTCTTCCAATTGCAGCGTGATGTCAGTCTGAAGGTATTGCTCGCCGCCCTGCAGGTTGACGATGAAAGGTTCCAGCGGCATAAAAATCGGGGCCTTGGTCGGCTCGGCTTTCGCTTCCTGTGTGGCCTCACCGCTTTGAATAAAAAACCATGCTCCCCCGCCACCCGCCAATAAAACCGCTACGACGCCAACGATGATAAACAGCTTTTTCTTGGACTTCTTGGCGGGAGTGGGTTCAGCGGCATCGCTTGCAACAGCGCTAGCATTTGCGCTTGTACTTGCAGCAGGCGTGGGTGCGGCGGGTTGGGCCATCGTTACTTACCTCTACATCGATTGTGTTCAGATGCTGGCTATTATTGGGATAAACCCGCCCCTGCGATGCCCCGAAAAGAGGGTGAAAATGGACCTATATCGTTTAATGCAATGGCTGTATTGGATCAGGCAAAAGTGTCGATCAAGCCACGGCCGGATTGGCGGATGGGTAGCGTCGTCGAGGGGTTAGCGACTCCGGCGTCGATGGCAGAAAACGGCACTGCCGAAAACGGCATCACCGGCCGTGGAGTCTGGCGGTCTGACGAGTCGTTCTGTCTGGGTGTTTCCGCACTTACCGTAGCCCGGCCTAATTGGATGCCGACTTCATTCATCATTTCACGTAGCTTGGGGAAGGCAGCTTCCAGCGCCTGCCGTACTTCTGGCTGAGCTGTAAAAAAACTTGCCGTCGCCTGATCGTTAGTCAGGTTGAGCACAATCTGCAGCGGCCCAAGATTGGGAGGATTGAGCGTGAGCGAGGCAGTTTGTACCGCGCCTGCGGTCATCCACACGATTTTGTCACCGAGTGCTTGACCCCAAGCGGTGGTCCCGACTGAAGGGGCCAACGTGTTAGCGGCGACGCTATTCAACGGAGAGGCGGACTCGAGTAGGGCTTGGGCGGGCGCTCCGAGGAACGGATTGGTCTGAATATCGGGCAGCTCACCGTTCTCTTTCAGAGAGTCGGACTGTCGTACGGCAGCCAATTGCCCCGCAAACGCAGCTGCTACCGAGCCGTAAGATACGGTATTTCCCTGAGCCGCGTGAACCTCAGTCTGGGTCGTCAAGCTGATATCGATTTTCTTGGCACCCGACTTTTCATCCGCATCTGGCATCGTCGGCGCAACGGGCCGTGTTGTGCCTTTGCGAATATCGAAGCGGGCCTTGCTTGCGTCAGTCGTCATTTTGGATAGGGCACTGTCCTTGTCCGCAGGCGCTGCCTTTAACCCCTCCACCTGCATTGCCAGCGCAAGCATAACGTCGGGAGCGCCGGGCAGGTTTTGAGCATTGAGAAGGGTGTTCCCTGCTTCGGGCGTGGGGGCTGTGTCGAGTTTGGATACGTCCGTTTCGCTGGCAGTTTGTGTGGCAGCAGGCGTATCCGTTTTAGTGGAATCGGTTGACGCAGAGGTAGCATCCGACTTCTTCTCTATGCGGTCTTCGTCCCCGGTTTTCGCGCTGGTCCGGTTCTGCTCGATTTCGCTCGATAGCACTTGGCTGAACGGCACGTCAGGCGGGGTAGCCGTTTGTGGTTTGGCAGACGCGGAGGGGCTCTTGGCGGCGTTGACATGATTAAGGTTGGTAGCGGTAGGATTCATGGCTTATGTCCGGTTGGGGTGTGTGTCTGCTTGCGCGGCGCCTGTCGGGCGGCATGCTCGTCGTTCAGTTTCTGGTCGCGCCGGAGTTCGCAACGCGCGCTTTCCTTGGTTGCCCGACTTGCCAGCGTGACAAACGACATTTTTTTCTGCTCAGATGAAAACCAGTTTACCCGCGCCTGTTCTGCAAATTGCCCGGCACCACTGACCACTTTCTGCTGACCGAGAATGGCGTCATCCAGCTTGTGCATGAATACCTGAAAATTATTGAAGTGCGTGGCGCTGATTCCGCTGACCAGGTTCGACTGACAGCGTTTGGCATAATCGTCCCGGTACTCCAGTAACAGATCGAGTTTCTGCTTCGCTTCCTCGCTGGCGCGGAGAGCCGCCCCCAACCGTTGGGCGGCTTCGTCGGATTCCTTTTGGGCAATATCGATCAGCGTATTCAGTACGGAGGGTTGGGCCATTTAAGGTTCTCTGTATCGGTGCTCATTAGTGGAACAAATTTTCGAGTTCGTTCAGGCTTTCACAAACGTCTGCGTGTTCGTGAATGTTTTGCTGCAGGAAAGCCTCGATGCCTGCCTGCAATTTAATCGCCTCGTCCAATAACGGATCGGTGCCCGCGGCATAAGCCCCGACGTTGATCAGGTCGCGGCTGCGCTCATAGCGCGAATACAGCTTTTTTAAGCGGCGTGACAATTGTTGGTGTTCTGGCGTGATGATGCCGTGCATCGCGCGGCTGATCGATTGCTCGATGTTGATTGCCGGGTAGTGACCACTCTCTGCCAGTGCGCGATCCAGCACGATGTGACCGTCCAGAATCGCGCGCGCGGCATCGGCGATAGGGTCTTGTTGATCGTCGCCTTCGGTCAGCACGGTATAAAACGCGGTGATTGATCCGCCGCCCGGTTTGCCATTGCCGGCGCGCTCAACCAATGCGGGCAGCTTCGCAAACACCGACGGGGGGTAGCCTTTGGTGGCGGGCGGTTCGCCGATCGCCAGTGCGATTTCGCGCTGCGCCATCGCATAGCGAGTGAGCGAGTCCATGATCAGCAACACATGCTGACCCTGGTCACGAAAATGCTCGGCGATGGAGGTGGCGTACGCCGCGCCCTGTAGTCGCATAAGGGGCGAAGTGTCGGCCGGGGCGGCCACGACGACGGCACGCGCCATGCCTTCTGTGCCCAGAATCTGTTCGATGAATTCTTTCACCTCACGGCCACGTTCACCGATCAGTCCGACCACGATCACGTCAGCGCTGGTATAGCGCGCCATCATCCCTAGCAGCACGCTTTTACCCACCCCCGAGCCTGCGAATAGCCCCATGCGTTGGCCCCTGCCTACTGTCAGCATGCTGTTAATGGCACGCACGCCGACGTTGAGAATATTGGTGATCGGCGCACGCGCTAACGGATTGGCGGTGCGGCTGGTGAGGGGTGCGGTGGTGTGAGTATGGATCGGTCCCAGACCATCAAGCGGCCGACCACCGCTGTCGAGTACGCGCCCCAATAGCGCGGCACCGACCGGCAGGTGGCGGGCCCGGTCACTGGGTCGACGGCGAGGGTGATTTACCTGTCCGAGGCCCGGCAGGGTAGGGATCACTTCTACGGGAAACACCCGCGCGCCGGGAACGATGCCTTCGATTTCGCTTTGCGGCATCAAAAATAAATGGTCGCCCGCAAATCCGACCACCTCAGCTTCGATCTGCGAACCATTGGGCAGCGGCACCATGCAGGCGCTGCCGACGGGTAGTTTCAGCCCGACGGCTTCCATCACCAGCCCGGTCATGCGGGTGACGCGGCCCGATACCTGCATCGGCTCGGCGATCGCCAATAATTCGCTACAGTCTTGTAGATAGGCTTTCCAGCGCGCGCCATGAGTAGAAGTGGGAGTCATACCAGCCAGTCCGATTGCTTACCCAGCGCCGCTAACAGGCGCTGCCAACGCGTGGGCAAAGATGCATCAATCTGGTTATTGGCGGTTTCCACGCGACAGCCTCCCGGCTCAAGCTGGGTATCGTCGGTAAGCAGCCAGCCCATTTTTGTGAGCTCGTCGCCGATTTTGTCTTTCACCAGCACGGCGTCGTCCGGATTGAGATAGAGCAGCGCGGGCGGATGCAGTACGGGCAGATAACGCACCGCTTCTTTAACAATAGAGATCACCAGTTCTGGGCGCAAGGTCAGCGCCGATTTCAACAGTGCACGGGCAAGATCGACCGCGAGATCCAGAACCTGCTGCGAGATGACTTCATCGGCCTGGCTGACTTCGGTAGAGAAGGTTTCGGCCAGCTGGTGCAGCCGCGCAGCTTCGAGCGCCGCTTGTTCGTGTCCGGCGGCGATTCCCTCGGCATGACCTGCCAGGTATCCCTCCTGCCTTGCCTGTTCCTGAATGGCGCTAATTTGTTCGATGGTCGGCAGGGTGACGGCGCAGTCAACGTTGGTGACCGAACGGAAAGCCGGGTCGAAGTTATCCATCTCCCAAGCCTGGCAAGCGGGCTGATCTTCCTTGCGTATCACGCAACTAGACATACGCTTCTTCACCCTTCGCGCCTAGCGCAATCTGGCCTTCGTCGGCGAGGCGACGTACAACCACCAGGATTTCTCTTTGCTGTTCTTCCACTTCCGACAACCGCACAGGGCCTTTGGATTCGAGATCCTCGCGCATCATCTCGGCCGCGCGCTGCGACATGTTCTTGAATATTTTCTCGCGCATTTCTTCCGACGCGCCTTTCAGCGCAACGATGAGCGAATCGGACTGCACTTCGCGCAGCAAGAGCTGGATGCCACGATCGTCGATGTCTAGAATGTTTTCGAACACGAACATTTCGTCCATGATTCTCTGGGCCATGTCAGGATCGTAGTTTTTCAGGCAGGCCATCGCGGAGGCTTCATTTTCCCCGTTCATGAAGTTCAGAATGTCAGCCGCGGCACGCGTACCGCCCATCGCCTGTTTCTTCATCATGTCGCCACCGGATAACAGCTTGGTGAGCACGTCATTCAACTCGCGTAGCGCGGTGGGTTGCACGCCGGAGAGCGTGGCGATGCGCAGCAGCACGTCGTTGCGCAGGCGTTCGGTAAAACTGCCCAGCACTTCACACGCCTGGTCGCGTTCCAGATGCACCAGAATGGTAGCGATGGTCTGTGGATGTTCGTTATGAATGAGGTCTGCCACCGACTCTGCATCCATCCATTTCAGGCTTTCAATCCCACTGGCATCGCCTGCGCCGCCCAGAATCCGGTTAAGCAGTGACGAGGCCTTGTCGTCGCCAAGTGCTTTGGTGAGCACGGTGCGCAGATAGTCGTCGGAATCAAGCCCTAACGAAGAATTATGATCGGCCACATTATTAAACTCATCCAGCACCAGCACCACCTCTTCATGCGAGATGGCTTTCATGTTGGTCATCGCTTCGCTGAGTTTTTGCACTTCACGCGGACTCAGGTATTTCATCACCTCCGCCGCGCCTTCCTCGCCCAGTGCAAGCATCAGGATCGCGCCCTTGGTAATGCCATGGTGTTCAGTCATTGTTGCCCACCCATGTTTTAACAATGTTGGCGACCACGCGCGGGTCCTCATTGGCCAGTTTTTGCGCGCGCGTGAGGCTATCCTGATAGTTGCGCTGAACGTCAGGCAGCTCGATCAACTCTCCATGCGCGCCATGAACGACGTGAGGTGCGTGTGCGTGATGGGTGAGGGCAGGAACTGCGGGCGCTTCAGCGATTTTCTTCAGCATCGGCTTGAGCACGCGCAGATAAAGCAGTGCTAACGCGGCCGCCATCAGCAAATACTTGCCCGTTTGTTTGGCGACCTGCAGGGTTTCTGGCTGTTTCCACATAGGCAGTTCCGGAATGGTTTCCGGCTCGACCCGGGCGAAAGGGCTGTTCACTACGTTGAGTGTGTCGCCACGCGCCTGGTTGTAACCCATCGCTTCTTTTACCAAATTTGTGATCTGGAGTGTTTCGGCCGCAGTCAGTGGCTTCATCGCACCCTTGCCGGATTTGTCGGTACTTTTTCTGTAATTGACGACTACGCCGACCGACAGGCGCTTCAGGCCGCCGCTTCCTTGCTGTACGTATTGAATGGTTTTGTCGACCTCATAATTGGTGGTCGCATCCTTGCGCGTATTGGCACCGGGTGCTGCCGGAGCGGCAGTTTTCGGCGTTTGCCCGGGGGCAGTAATCGGCGCGGAGGTGGGCGCGGGAGGTTGGTTGCTGAGTGCGCCCGGAACGCCCCCGGCGTTGGTGCTACCGTTCAGTGATTCGCTGGTTTGCTGGCTGCGAATGGTTATTTTATCCGGCGTCTGATTGGGCTTATAAGACTCCACCGCTTGCTCACTGTGCGAGAAATCCACATCGGCAGTCGCTTCAGCACGCACATTTTCGCTGCCTACGATCGGGCTGATAATGGACTCGATGCGTTTCACGACGCTTTGCTGCAAGTCCTGTACATATTTAATCTGACTCGGGTCCATACCCGTCGCGCTGGCAGCCTTGCTGGTGTCGGAGAGCAAGCTGCCATTCTGGTCGACGATGGTCACGTTCTTGGGCGACAGTTCGGGCACGCTGCTGGCCACCAGATGCACAATCGCACTGACCTGCTGTGTGTCGAGCACACGGCCCGGATGCAAGTTAAGTAATACCGAAGCCGTGGGCGTTTTTTTCTCTGAAACGAAGATTGAATCTTTGGGGATTGCCAGGTGTACGCGCGCGGCCTGCACGGCGGAAACCGATTCGATGGAACGCGCCAGTTCTCCTTCCATCGCACGCTGAAAATTGACTTGCTCAACAAACTGAGACGCGCCCAGTTTCTGGTTTTCCATTAGCTCAAAGCCGACATTCCCCCCTTTTGGTAAACCTTGAGAGGCAAGTTTGAGGCGCGCATCGTAGACGCGCTCGGCAGGCACCAGTATGGCTGCGCCGCCTTCCGCATATTTGTAGGGAATATTCATTTTTTCGAGTTCGGCGACGATCGCGCCGCCATCGCGGTCGCTGAAGTTTGAAAACAATACGCGATAGTCAGATTTTTGGCCCCACATCCAGACTGCCACCATCACGGCTACGACCGCGGCTACGCCGAGCATCAACATGATTTTTCGGCCACCGCTGGTGCGCGTATAGTCCATCACGCTAAGTGGAACGACGATTTCCCCTGCTCCCGCCATCATTCAGCCCTCTTTACGTTGGCATCCTGGGACGCCTCATTTCCGTTTGCCGCGTTCATGTCGTTTTGCCTCATTGGAATGTCGCTTTGTGATCGAATTATCGACAGTGCGCGTTATTTCAATCGGAGGAATAACAACTGGTTTTCTGCGCTTATCCCCCTTATGGCTGGTGTTCGGTCTGATAAGGTGGTCACGTGAAAAACCGCCTGTTTAGCGGTATGACAGCAAAGGAGGCACGGCATGAGTGTAGGCATGATCGATACCGGCAGAATCGAAGCGATGGTGGCGCAACTAAGAGCCGCTGGCGCACGTGCGACCCCGGCAAGCGTCAACCCCCTGGCGGGCAGCCCGCTGCAAGCGCCGCAAGGAGCAGGCGCGGTCGATTTTCAGACGGCGCTGAAATCTTCGCTGGATCAAGTCAACCAGGTTCAGCTGCAATCGCAACAGTTGGCCGAGCGCTTCGAAATGGGCGACAGCAGCGTCAGTCTTTCTGACGCGATGATCTCACTGCAAAAATCCAGTATTGCGTTGCAGCAAACGGTTCAGGTGCGGAACAAGCTCGTGTCGGCCTATCAGGAAATCATGAACATGGCCGTTTAATGCCCGAGCCTGATGCTGTCGGTATCGTTTCGATCAAGCGTATGGCGAGCTCCCTCCGCGCCAGAGGTGTCGTCCCAGGAAACGGATAAAATAAGCCCGGGCTCGTTTAAGGAATAGTAGCGCCGACGATTTAGCAGCCTCACCTCAGCGTCGGCCTAAGTGTCAGACCGACGCTGAATGCGACCGCAGTGTCTTGAGCAATCCAGCCCCTAGCAGTACCAACGCCCAAGCAGGCAGAGGTACATCGCCATCGATAGGAGGCGCACTGGCTACGGTGCTCGTCCCGGCGACATTATTCGAGCTTACTGGGTCGAACACTACGGAAGAAACGCTGGCTGTAGCATTCATAGTCGCCGCCGCAGTGGGTTGTACTACCACCTGAAAAGCGGCATTGGCGGCGTTGTTGAGGTTGGCGCGTGTGCAGGTCACCGTAGAGTTCGCATAACTGCATCCTGTTGTCGCGGAAACAAATGTGGCTTGGCCGGGTAAAGACAACACCGCATTGACTCCAGTAGCGGTGTCCGGGCCGTAGTTGATGAGCTGCAGGTCATAGGTAAGATTTGCGCCGGTAATCGCGGGCTCAGGGCTGTGGCTCAGCACAATCCCCATATCAGCCCGCGTGCTGGTTGCGTACTTGGTATTGTAAAAACCGGTATTGTTTGCACCGTGCACTAGTACGGGAACGAGACTGTTGGCAGTGGTGCCGCTTGTGCCATCGCCCAATTGTCCATAATCATTCCATCCCCAGGATTGGACTGATAAATCACTGCTCAGTGCCGCCGAGTAATCACGTCCCACAACAATATCTAAAACTTTCCCCACGCCATTACCAGCAGGGCTGGGGCTTTTTCGGGTCGTGGTTGTCCCGTCACCCATCGCCCCTGCAAAATTAGAACCGCATCCTTTCAGGCTGCCATCCTCCAGCAGCATTAGGGTGTCATATTCCGCTACCGATATTTTCACTGCAAGCCCAGGGAGAGGGATTAATTTAGGCAGAAATTTAGTAGCAATGTCCCCTTGGCACAGTTGCCCCCAATTGTTGTAACCCCACGCATAGACTTTCCCATCCCAGGTCATAGCCATGCTTGAATCGCTTTCCGTCCCTGTGCCGCCATTACTATGACCGCCGGCAGCAATTGCCACGATATCAACCAGACCGGGGACTTGTACCGGTACGGCAGAAACCGTAGCGCTCGTGTCACTCGTGGCATTGGCGTTTACGCCCCAAGCCCAGACTGATCCGTCTTTTTTCAACGCCATCGAGCGCTTGCCTCCCGCCGCAATCGCTACCACATTGGTGAGTAGGCTGACCTGCACGGGAACGGAGGAATTCGTGAAATTACCGGTACCTAGTTGCCCGGATGCGTTGAGACCCCACGCCCAAACAGTGCCGTCAGACTTAAGGGCCAGGCTGTGGCGATCACCCGCAGCGATCACGATGGCATTGGTCAACCCGGAAACTTGCACTGGAGTGGTTTGGTTGGTTGTATTGCCGTTCCCCAACGCGCCTTGTGCGTTGTAGCCCCAACCCCATACAGTCCCGTCGTCCTTGAGCGCGATGGTGTGCCATATTCCGGCGGTCACACTCCGCACATTGCTTAATCCGGGGATGGGCGGGCCGGGATAGGGCCGGACCAAACTTAATGACTCACCGCCCCCTAGTTGTCCGTACGAGTTGCGGCCCCAAGTAACGACTGACCCGTCAGCCTGGGCAGTCACAGTGTGATAGCCGCCTGCGGTCACCGTAGAGCGTACTCCCGCAATCGCTTGGCCCGCATCCAGAATGCCTGTGCCACAGGTAATGTTGTCGCAGTCAAAAGAAGTGTTGGTCGGAAAATTTCGTGTAGTGTTCAACAAGCACTGCTGTATCTGCTGAGGGCTCATTGCGGGCTTGAGCGCCATCATCAGCGCAGCAACCCCCGCTACATGTGGGGATGCAAAACTGGTGCCTATTTGCCCACCCTGCACTACACCGTCGTTGAGTGCGACTGTAGTGCCCCCATCCCCAGCCGTGTATATCTGACGGTCACTCAAATCCCCTCCGGGCGCGCTCAATGAGGCGGTCTCGCCCCGGTTACTATAAGAGGCCAGTCCACCTTTGGAATCGACCGCTGCCACTCGTATTACCCCGACGCAGTTAGCGGGCGAGAATGCTCCCACTTCTCCCTTATTACCCACTGCGGCGACGATCACTGCACCCTTCGTGCGGGCGTCGTCGATTGCGCTTTGCATGGCTATTGAACACGCTTTGGGTCGCCCAGTGCTGATATTGATTACCCTGGCCGGATTGGCATTGATTGGCGCACCAGAGACCGAAAGACCGGCAGCCCAGCGGATACCAGCGATCAAATCGGCTTCAGTACCAACCCCATCAGGGGCCACGCATTTACCGGAGACACGAACAGGCACTACCTTCGCCCCCCAGTCCACCCCCGCCATGCCTACGCCGTTGTTGGTATTGGCAGCAAGGACGCTGGCTACACGGGTGCCATGCCAACGGGAGGGAGCTTGCAAGCAACCGCCGGTGGCCTCCGCCGCTGTTACCCAGTTACCCGGATCGGTGGGATCGGCATCCCGCCCGCCGCCGTCATTGGCGCGGATCGGGTCGCTGATGAAGTCGTAGCCTGGCAGCAGCCGACCCGACAATTCGGGATGGGAAGGCAGCACACCCGAATCAATCACTGCAATCACGACGGTATTCTTGCCTGTGGTGATGTCCCAGGCTGGGGGTAGGTTGGCTCCGCCGAGGCCTATGTCGCCCTTCAGATTCCATTGGGAGGAATAACAGCGGATCGTTGGGCGCGGCAAGATCGACACTCATCTCAACCGGCGGTGGTTCGGCAAATAGGATGCCGGGCAGGGCCCGAATTCGGGCGGCAATTTCCTCAGCCTCGGAGTGAGTTATCTTTTTAGTCGGTTTAAATGTATGTGTATCTCCACCTTCCACCATACCAACGTATCCGAGCGATACCCCTGCTGCCTCCAAAATACGCTGTTGCCATTCTTTGCTCAAGGGCTGGGGGTTCCTCGCATTCCGCGTTGTGAGGGCGACCGTAATCGTCCAAAAATATAAATAGCTCTTCATGGATTCCCGATGGACTTTCAACTCCTCGGAGCTCATCCCGGGGTTGAAAAGCCTATTCTCGGGGGGCAGCGGGGCTACGGGTCCGGCAAGATCGACACTCATCTCAACCGGCGGTGGTTCGGCAAATAGGATGCCGGGGAGGGCCAGAATTCGGGCGGCGATTTCCTCAGCCTCGGAGTGAGTTATTTTTTTAAGCGGTGTGAATATATGCGAGTCCCCGCTCCCTTCAGCATATTTGAGCTGTATACCTGCTGCTTCTACAATGCGCTGTTGCCACTCCTTGCTCAAAGGCTGGGGGTTCCTCGCATTTCGCGATGTGAGCGCGACTGTAATCGTCCAAAAAGATAAATAGCTCTTCATGTTTTCCCGATGGACTTTCAACTCCTCTGAGTTCATCCCAGGGTTGAATAATCTATTCTCGGACGGAGGAGTGTTTGGTTTGGACGGCTCAGCATTGCCTACTCGGCCCGCACCGTCCTTATCCTCTCGTTTGTTGCCCAATAAAGGATCATTGGGGACGGCAAGATCGAAACCCATTTCAAGCGAAGGCATTTCGGCGAATTGTTGCCCGGCAACGCTCGAATTCGAGCGGCGATTTCCTCGCCTTCGGTAGGAATCATTTTTTTAGACAGCTCGAATCTATGCATATCTCCACCGCCCACACCAAGGTATTTCAATGGCATACCTGCAGCGCTTGCAATTCGCTTCAGCCATCCTTTGCTCAACGGTTGAGGATTTCTCGCATTCTGAGTTGTAAGCGCAACCGTAATGGTCCAAAACGCTTTATAGGTTTTCATGTATTCCCGGTGGGCATTCAACTCCTCGGGGCTTGGCATGGGACTGAGTGTATTCACAGGCGGCGGAGGATTTGGTTTCGACGGGTCGGCATGACTCACGCCCATATTCAAAAAACTGCACGTTAGAATTAACCAGGCGACGTTAGATTTCGATTGAAGTTTGTTCATGGTATAGCTTCTTTCTTAGTCTGGTTCGGCTGGGGGTCGGTAAGCCGAAGGGGGCTCGATGGGCTGGTTGATGCTGGCTTCAGGATCGATAGGCTCGGCATACATAAGGCCGCCTTGATGCACCATCTTGGTAGCGATTTCCCACGCTTGGGCGCGAGTGAGCTTTCGATTAATGCGCAATACTTGGCCCCCACTTTTACCTGACCGAATGTGAGCAAAATTTTCTCCCATACGCGAGCTCATATCCATGGCTCGCTGCGTGCCCGTTGCATCTACATCCGCTTGCTTGGTGTTGAGGTATCGAATCTGGAACTCTGTGATTTGTGGAGTTTCAGGTTTATTGGCAGCCAACGAAAAACCGGGGAGGGTTAACGTTAAGGGCACTTCTATAAATCCCATTAAATTTCATCCCACCGTCATCGAATCATTTTTTGATGACATTCTTGCGAGACTCGTGATTTCTACAGTGGTT
>JAYWDZ010000308.1:0-9354 GCA_043779595.1 Nitrosomonadales bacterium | reverse complement strand
GACGCCATTGATCATTGATGCGGATGCTCCATTGCCCTTTCCGATTACCCTTCAGGGCTTCCAGCCGGTTTTGCGGCGGAATCCTTAGAAACGCGAGGCCGGCCGCAGCATGCAATTGCTTCAGTTTGCGGCGCGCCACCTGTTCGAAATTGACGAAGCACGCTACGCGCTTGTTCTCGAACAGGGCTTGCGTGTCCTTGCATCTGAACGATTCAATCATGCCGAATATTAACGCGTAGCGTTATGTCCGGCAAGTCTCAATTCACAATCAGGACTGGGGCTGCTGCTGGGCAGGCAAATTCAAAACTGCGTACTCAAGTCTCCCTGAACAAACCAATCGCTTCATCCAGCCGCTGCACCGCATGAACCTCCATCCCGGCGATTTTCTGCTTGGGCTGGTTGGCGGCGGGGACGACGGCTTGGGTAAAACCAAGCTTAGCGGCTTCTTTCAGGCGCTCCTGCCCGCGCTGCACCGGGCGGATTTCGCCTGCCAGGCCGACTTCGCCGAACATCACCAGTTTGTCCGGCAAGGGCTGGCCGCGCAGCGATGACACTATCGCGGCGAGCACAGCGAGGTCGGCTGCGGGCTCACTGATTTTGACGCCGCCGACGGCGTTGACGAAGACATCTTGATCGAAGCAGGCGATGCCGGCGTGGCGGTGCAACACTGCCAGCAGCATCGCCAGCCGGTTCTGCTCCAGGCCAACGGATAAACGGCGCGGGTTGGGCGCGTGGCTGCTGTCGACCAGCGCCTGAATCTCGACCAAGAGCGGACGCGTGCCTTCTTGCGTGACCAGCACGCACGAACCCGGCACCGGCGCGCCGTGGTGCGACAGAAAAATCGCCGAAGGATTGGACACGCCTTTCAAGCCCTTTTCGGTCATCGCGAACACGCCGATTTCGTTGACCGCGCCGAAACGATTTTTGATCGCGCGCACCAGCCGAAAACTCGAGCCGGTATCGCCCTCGAAATACAGTACGGTATCGACGATATGCTCGAGCACGCGCGGGCCGGCGATGGCGCCTTCCTTGGTGACATGGCCGACCAGCAAAATCGCGCAGCCGCTCTGCTTGGCATAGCGCGTGAGCTGCGCCGCGCATTCGCGTACTTGTGCGACCGAGCCGGGCGCGGACGTCAGCGCTTCGGAATATACGGTCTGGATTGAATCGATCACCGCAATGGCGGGTTTGATTGTAGTGAGGTGACTCAGAATCGCTTCGAGTCGAATCTCGGGCAGCACCGGTAAATGCGCTTCGGGTAGTTGCAAGCGCCGCGCGCGTAGCGCAAGTTGTTGCGCAGACTCTTCGCCGCTGACGTACAGCGTTGGCAGACTTTGCGACAGCACTGCGAGCGCTTGCAGTAGCAAGGTGGATTTACCGATACCGGGATCGCCGCCAATCAGCACCACGCCACCCGCGACCAGTCCGCCGCCGAGCACGCGATCAAGCTCGGCCAGCGTGGTCGGAATCCGGCTCGCCTCGCTGCCTTCCACTTCGCCCAGCAACTGCACCTGACTCGATGCCGCGAGCGCCTGATAACGCGGCTTGCTCGCCTCGGCCACGGTTTCGATCAGCGTATTCCAGGCATTGCAATGCGGGCATTGGCCCTGCCATTTCGGCGTGACGCCGCCGCACTCGGTGCAGCTGTAGACAGTTTTGGATTTGGCCATTTTAAGGTTTATATTTCGCCCAGTTCGCGTTGATGCCGTATCGCCAGCACACGTGCGATATCGCGAATTTCGTCGTAACGGTAAAGGGCAATGTAACCGGTCTTGCCACGCGAAATCACCAGTTCGCGCGTCAATCCATTTCGTCGTCTACCTATTTCAGGATGCAGGCAAAGCGCTTCAATTGCCGAAAGGATTAGCGGAATGGTTTTTTGGGCAGCAGGCAAATCTACTTCAAGCAAAAAACTTTCAAGCCGGTCGATATCTTTTAGCGCATGCTGAGTGTAAATGACCTCTGCCACGGTTTAGATTTTGATCGGCTTCGGACGCTTGGCAGGTTTGCCTTCAAGTTTGGCACGTAGGTATTGATGTACGTCCTCCATCGCGTAGCCCTCGCCCGTCTCAGTCATTTCACGATCGGCCTCAAGCGCTTCGGCCAGAAATTCCGCATAGGCTTCCGATTTCACGACGCGCTCTTCCAGCGCTTCGATCATCCACGCATGCGGCGATTTGCCGGTGGCTTCGGCCAACGGCGCAATACGGGCTTTGAGTTCTTCAGGGAGTTTAAGCGTGGTGGTGACGGCCATATTAGGCTCCTCAGCGACTAGGTAATACCAAAGTAGCACCTCACCCCAGCTCGGTCAAGTATGGGGTCAGGCCGGAAACACGCCCGTGGATAAATAACGATCCCCCCGGTCGCAAACGATAGAAACGATCACCGCATTTTCAACTTCTTGTGACAGTTGCAGCGCCGCCCACAACGCGCCGCCGGAAGAGACGCCGGCAAAAACGCCTTCTTCCCGCGCTAGTCGGCGTGTGGTTTCTTCAGCATTCGCCTGATTGACGTAGATCATCCGGTCGATCAGCGAAAAGTCGCAAATCTTCGGCAGATATTCGGCAGGCCATTTGCGAATGCCGGGAATCTGCGCGCCTTCGTCCGGTTGTACTCCGACAATTTGAATGGCCGGATTCATTTCTCTGAAATAACGCGCGCAGCCCATGATCGTGCCGGTGGTGCCCATGCTCGATACAAAGTGCGTAATGCCCCCCGCGGTATCGCGCCAGATTTCCGGCGCGGTGCCTTGATAGTGCGCGAGCGGATTATCGGGGTTACTGAACTGATCCAGAATTTTGCCTTCACCCCGCGCCTGCATCGCCCGCGCGGTGTCGATCGCGGCCTCCATGCTGCCCGCTTTGGGCGTGAGCACAAATTGCGCGCCATAGGCTGCCATGCTCTGACGACGCTCCATCGACAGATGCTCAGGCATCACCAATATCATCTTGTAGCCGCGCATCGCCGCTGCCATCGCCAACGCAATGCCGGTGTTGCCACTAGTCGCTTCAATCAGCGTGTCGCCGGGCTTGATCTCGCCGCGCGCTTCAGCATTCGTGATCATCGACAGCGCGGGCCGGTCTTTAACCGATCCGGCCGGGTTGTTGCCTTCGAGCTTCAGCAATACGATGTTACTGGTATCACCCGGCATGCGCTTCAGCCGCACCAGGGGGGTATTGCCGACAGTATCCTCGATCGTTTTGTGGATCATGATGCGATTGACCGAAGACCTATCTTGCAATGCGCCGACAGCCTATTATAGAAGCAGGCCAACGGGGCGGAAATCAATCGCGACATAGGATGGCATTCGAACGATTTCTCTGGATTTCACGATAACCCGATTCCATCATCCACTTCAGTATGTCGCGTTTCCATTGTTGTTGGCTGGTATGTTCGATGATCACCAGTTTGGGCCACAAACTGCTGGGGCAACTCAGATAGAAAGGAAACAACACTGCATCCTCCATGCCTTCCACATCAATTTTCAGCGCGTCGATATGCGCGATGCCTTCCTCTAGCAACACGTCGGATAAGGGTTTCATCATCACGCTAATCGGAATACCCGCGGAGCCGGAGAACTTGTCCATATGGCTACCGCCCATGTCCCGGGTCGAAGCTATCATGGTGGCCATGGCAATCTTGTCGCCCAGCGCAATTTGGAGTGCCTCTATTTTTGCTTCCAATGCATTCGCTTCGATATTGAATTTTAAACGGGAAAAAACCGCAGGATTCGGCTCAAAGGCTAAAATTTTATCTGCACCATATTGAGCGGCCATTAAGGCGTAGTAACCAATATTCGCCCCTATATCAAGAAAGACACCCCCATGAGCGACACACTGCCGCAGCTTTCCCAGTTCAAGTCTGTCTCTTTGCTTGGAGCCAAACAACATCTTGTATTCGACCGTATTATCCCAGGGGTGCAGTCTGAACTTCAATCCTTCATAGCAGATATCGACAGGTGTCGTGAGGCGCAAGCACGACCATAGTCCACCTAAAACTTTCTTGGCTGAGCCCCGTGCATAGCCAAAACGTTTTATCAGCAACAGTAATTTACCGACACCCGGCGGCGCGTAATATCCCCACTGAGTTGAGCTTTCGTTGTGAATCATGATTGCCTCGAAGGGTAAAACGCATGCATAAAAATTTGCTTTTCCGTATGGGGTACGGCCAAGGATTGAAAGCAAAGCATGCGCATGGGCCTACTCACGCCAAAGCTCGTCAATCCAGCGTGTTGGCAGAATATGTTTGTAAAAAAACTTGTACCATTTAGCGGGCCAAATGCCTCTTACAGCATCATGTGGATTAGGATTGCCCGGAAAGGCAATCACCTTCGCGCCACGGGGAATTATCGGCATTTGCCACCAGCGTTGTAGCATGGGCGGCACGCAATGCGTTTTAAATAGCACACACCACGCGTCCGGCCAGAACTTCATTTCCGTTACGGTTTTTGAAATATACGTCTGCTCAATCCTAAACCGCGCATGAATGGATTTGAATTCCGGCTCCAAGCGCTCGTATATATAGGGATGCGCGCCCACCCGGAAACGAAAAACTGATGTATTGCCGATACCCTTGCCAGGGCGGGTCCAGTTTTGCATCACCACGAACGAAATCTCCGGCTCAAACTCAAAAAACTCGTCCAAAGACCCAGTCACGACGACGTCAAGATCCAAAAATAACCAATCTCCCTCCATGCCCGGCAGCGTTTTTGCCCACAGCACTATCTTGCGCCACCCGGTATTGTTGTAGGGCTTGGGGAGCGCCACTTCGGGACAGGGTAAGCATTCCACTTCTTCCCGTATGCCGGTGGAATCGTCGGTTAAACACACCAAGCGCATCGGGCCTTGCACATTACGCCGCACCATCGCGTACAACTTGTTAACGTATTCTGCGGGGTACAACGTGCCCCATTTCATACAGACTACTTGCTTCATCACTGCGCCGGTGCCTTAGCGATCAAGGCCGGTAATCGCATTATTGGCGACCAATCGGAAAATATTCAAAACCCATGTCGCGCATGGCTTTGGGGTCATACAGATTGCGTCCGTCAAAAATCAGCGGACTTTTTAGCAGCGCTTTGACCGTATCGAAATTAGGGCTGCGGAAAACTTTCCATTCGGTCACAATCAATAACGCATCGGCGTTTTTTAGGGCTTCCATCGGATCATTGGCTAAGGTCAAGTCTGCGCGGTCGCCGTAAATCCGATGCGTCTCTTCCATTCCAGCAGGGTCATAAGCCGCCACGCTGGCGCCCATTTCCCATAGCCGCTCCATCATTGCGCGACTCGGGGCTTCGCGCATGTCATCAGTATTAGGTTTGAACGCCAACCCCCAAAGTGCAATCCGCTTGCCGGTTAAATCGCTGCCCACGCGCGCGACGAGCTTGTTTATCAACACCTGCTTCTGCGCATCGTTGGCTTCTTCTACTGCATCCAGCACGCGCAGCGGAATGCCATTTTCAGCCGCGGTTCGACGTAATGCTTGCACATCCTTAGGGAAACACGAGCCACCATAACCACAACCCGCATACAAAAAATGATAGCCAATGCGCGGATCGGAGCCGATGCCGTGGCGCACCTGTTCGATATCTGCGCCTAATTTTTCAGCTAACACCGCAAGCTCGTTCATAAATGAAATCCGCGTGGCGAGCATGGCGTTAGCGGCATATTTGGTCAGCTCTGCGCTCTTCACATCCATCACCGTCAAACGATCACGATTGCGCTGGAAAGGCGCATACAGCAGGCGCAGCAACTGGGTGGCGCGTTCACTCTCGGTACCGATCACTATCCGGTCCGGCTTCATGAAGTCTTCCACCGCGGCGCCTTCTTTCAAAAACTCCGGGTTGGACGCCACGCTGAACTCCAGATCAACCCCGCGCTTGCTCAACTCTTCCTGCAGCGCGGCTTTGACTTTGTCCGCAGTCCCGACCGGCACGGTGGATTTGTCCACCACCAGCTTGAATTCGGTCATATAGCGTCCGATATTACGCGCCGCGGCCACCACATATTGCAGATCAGCCGAACCATCTTCGTCCGGCGGCGTACCTACTGCGATGAACTGAATCTGTCCGTAATGCGCTGCCGCTTCAATGTCGGTGGTAAATGAAAGGCGGCCTGATGCGACATTGCGGCTCACCATGTCCTGCAGCCCCGGCTCATAAATCGGGATGCCGCCATTTTTCAGAATCTCGATTTTTTTCGGGTCAACGTCAAGACACAGCACGTCGTTACCCACCTCTGCCAGACAAGTGCCCGTGACTAGCCCGACATAGCCCGTGCCTATTACCGTAACTTTCAATTTACTTCTCCTGAGATTTCACGATTCATTATTAACTTTCGCTCTCATGCCGCTCAGCGTCAAAACTATCCCAGCGCCCGCATGCAGGGCAGCGCCAAAAGAACTGCTGGGCTTTGAATCCGCAGCTGCTGCATTGATAACGCATCAAACGCTGACTGTGCGATTGCACTAAACTTTTTTCCACCTGTAGCAATTCACGGTCTTCGACAGAGGCATTAACCAATTGCGCCTCAAGTAAACGATCCAGCGTGCGCAGGCTGGGATTACGGCGTAATTCTTCGCGTGCGAGTTGGGTAGCCACCTCGGCACCTTGCGTCTCTGACACCACCAGATACAACGCATTAAACAAGTCTTGCGAAGGCTGGCGTGCGTGCAACGCGCGCAACCACTGCTCACCCTCTGCCAAACGTCCAAGCTGGCGGTAGCTGCTCAACATGCGGTCTACGACAAGCGCCATATGACTGGCACTTTGCGCCTCCACCAATCGCCAACTTGCGATAGCTGCATCGTGTCGGCCTGTGGCTGCTTCCACATCGCCCGCCATCAAGTTGGCGCGCACCGACATACGATTGGTTTGCAACGCAGTCTCTAGCAGTGCGCGAGCCGCTGCAGCGTTATCTTTGGCTATTTCAAGTAATGCCTGTTCGCAGTAAAAATGCGCGATCTCGGCGTTTAACGGTTTGCTGGTGTTTTTCTCGAGAATGCGGGCGGCTTCAATCGCCTTGCCCCAGTCTTTCTCTTGCACATAAATTTCCAGCAGGAATTCTCGAGCTTTGGATTGCTGTGAAGTTTCCAGCATGCGCGTAAATACCGCCTCGGCGCGATCAAGTAAGCCCGCCTTGAGATAGTCCTGCCCCAGCTCGCATTGTGCGCGCAAGCGTTTGTCTTCGGCTAGACCCTCGCGATCCAGCAAATGCTCGTGCATGCGAATCGCCCGATCCAATTCTCCGCGCCGCCTGAATAATCCACCCAGCGCAAAGTGCAGGTCGATAGTTTCCGGCTCGAGTTTGACGACTTCCAGAAAGGCTTCGATCGCCTTGTCAGGCTCTTCGTTAAGCAAAAAATTTAGGCCGCGAAAATACGAATTGGGCAGCGCGCGGGACTCGGTAACGACTTGCCGAATGTCGATTCTCGCTGCCACCCATCCCAACACAAAAAACAGCGGGAAGGCGAGCAGCCACCAAAATTCCAATTCCATAGGGTGAGGCTTAGGTGTTCAGAATATCGGTGGTGATCGTCTGCGGCTCAATGACGCGGACACGATCCGACGCTTGACGTCGGAGACGGAAGAGATAAGGTATTAGCGCCAACAGACCAATTAGCGCACCCAATAAAAAGGCCAGCAATAGCATCACGATCAGCGGGGATTGCCAGGTGTAACCCAGATAGGAAACAAAGCTGACAGGTTGCGTGTTTTTCAGTGCAACCCCCAGCACCAGCAGGAATATTGCCAGTTTTGCCAACCATCCAAGATAAGTAAGTAATTTTTTCATTGTTGTCGCGCAGGGTAGTCGACATTCTACCGTTGGTAACGGACTTTTCCATATTGGGTGTTCATCCTACCGGCAGAGCCCGCACGTCGAAGCACACAATAAAAAACGGCACCCGAAGGTGCCGCTAATCGCATCAAGCTATAGATGAAAATCCACACGATCCCGTAACTCTTTGCCTGCTTTAAAATGAGGCACATACTTGGCCGGCACTTCAACGCGCTCACCCGACTTAGGGTTGCGCCCGAGGCGCGCCGGGCGATAGCTCAGACTAAAGCTGCCAAATCCCCGAATCTCTATGCGCTCGCCCCGCACCAGGTTTTTGCCTAACGCTTCCAATACTGTCTTTACCGCCATTTCCACATCGGCGAGCAAAAACTGCGAATGCCGCGCGGCGAGTTGAGCGATCAGCTCGGATTTGGTCATGAGTGTGTGCCCAATTTAAGCTTATGCTTGGCTAGGATTATTGCTCGGCGTTTTTGTTTTCAAACTTGGCTTTCAACAACGCGCCCAGGTTGGTAGAACCGCTCGCAGCAGCCGCAGATTCGGAAGCCATTTTCTTCATCGCACTATCCTGCTCGGTCATATCCTTGGCCTTGATCGACAGGTTGATTACGCGATTTTTGCGATCGACGTTGATGACCATGGCTTCGATCTCGTCGCCTTCCTTGTAATGCGTGCGCATGTCTTCGACGCGGTCGCGCGAGATTTCCGACGCGCGCAAATAACCTTCCATGTCGCTGTCGAGTTGCACGGTGGCGCCCTTGGCTTCGATGGTTTTGATGGTGCCTTTGACGATGCTGCCTTTTTCGTGGCCCGACACAAAGCTGTTAATCGGGTCGCCTTCCATCTGCTTGATGCCGAGCGAAATCCGCTCGCGCTCCAGATCGATGCCGAGCACCAGCGCCTCGACGTCTTGACCCTTGCGGAAGTTGCGCACGGCTTCTTCGCCCGGCAACGTCCACGACAGATCGGACAAATGCACCAGACCGTCGATACCACCCGGCAAGCCGATGAACACGCCGAAGTCGGTAATCGACTTGATCGCGCCTGCAACCTTGTCGCCCTTCTTGTGGTTCATCGAAAAATCTTCCCACGGGTTGGATTTGCACTGCTTCATGCCGAGCGAAATCCGGCGCTTGTCTTCGTCGATGTCGAGCACCATCACTTCGACTTCGTCGCCCAGCTGCACCATCTTAGAAGGGCTGATGTTCTTGTTGGTCCAGTCCATTTCGGAGACGTGCACCAGGCCTTCGATGCCTTCTTCGATCTCGACGAACGCACCGTAGTCGGTAAGATTCGCGACCTTGCCGAACATGCGCGTGCCTTGCGGATAGCGGCGTGCGATGCCGACCCAGGGATCGTCACCGAGCTGCTTGATGCCGAGTGACACGCGGTTTTTCTCGGTGTCGTAACGCAGAATTTTGGCTTCGAGTTCCATGCCCACGGTGACGACTTCGGACGGATGCTTGACGCGACGCCAGGCCATGTCGGTGATGTGCAACAGACCATCGATGCCGCCCAGGTCCACAAACGCGCCGTAGTCGGTGATGTTCTTGACCACGCC
>JAYWDZ010000307.1:0-9366 GCA_043779595.1 Nitrosomonadales bacterium | reverse complement strand
CCATGAAAATCGCGCCGGCGTGGCGCAACCGCGGCAATAGCGCGTCGGGATCGACGACCGCAAGTTCGAGATGCTCGGGGGCAATGCTGTTCGCAATTTCGGCAGCGTCATTCAAATCGCGCGTTTTGATCAGCGCGCCGCGATTGGTCAGCGAGGTGCGGATGACTTCGGCGCGCGGCATGTCAGTGATCAATTTTTCAATCGCTGCTGCGACCGCGTCGAGATAAGCCGCATCGGGCGAGAGCAAAATCGATTGCGCCATTTCGTCGTGCTCGGCCTGCGAAAACAGATCCATCGCGACCCATTCCGCCGGCACGCTGCCATCGCCGATCACCAGAATTTCGGACGGCCCGGCGATCATGTCAATGCCGACCGTGCCGAATACGCGGCGTTTAGCGGCGGCGACATAGGCGTTGCCAGGGCCCACGATCTTATCTACCTGCGGCACGGTTTGCGTGCCGTAAGCCAGCGCGGCCACGGCTTGCGCGCCGCCGATGGTGAACACGCGATCCACGCCGGCAATCGCCGCCGCGGCCAGTACCATCTGATTCTGCTCGCCGCCGGGGGTCGGCACGACCATGATCAGTTCGCCCACGCCCGCGACTTTGGCGGGGATTGCGTTCATCAGCACCGACGACGGATAGGCAGCCCTGCCACCGGGCACGTACAGCCCGACCCGGTCGAGTGGCGTGATTTGCTGGCCCAGCAACGTGCCGTCGTCTTCGGTATACGTCCACGAGCTTTGCACTTGGCGTGCGTGGTATCCGCGGATGCGGTCGGCGGCGGATTCGAGCGCTTGCCGGAGATCGGGCGCTAGCCGATCCCGCGCTTGATGCAGGTGGTCCGCGGGCAGATCCAATTGCGCCATAGAGGCCACTTCCAGCCGGTCGAACCGTGCCGTGTATTCCAGCACGGCTGCATCGCCGCGCGTTTTAACGTCGGCCAGGATGCTTGCCACGGTGTTTTCGATCGCGGCGTCAGTCGCGCCATCCACTTGCAGCAGGCGGGTGAGTCGGTCGGCAAAATCAGGCTGAGTACTATCGAGACGAGTGAGCGTAACCACGGCGTAAGTAGAGGCGTTAGGGGAACGGAATTGTAGCGTTATTTACGTGGGCTGCCCTCAGTGCACTTGGCGCAAGTGGAGGCCCATTCAAAAAGTCATACTAATTCCGAAGATTAGACAAAGTCCAAATGGGTGTTTATCATCCCTCCATGCATTACACGCGCGACACTCTGCTTGGCCTGCTCCGCAGTCACGATATCAATCCCACGCACCAGCGGCTGGAGATTGCGCATGCGTTGTTTTCGCATGAGGAGCATTTGTCGGCGGATCAGATCATGGCGGTGGTGAATACGCGCCATTCGGAAACGTCCAAAGCCACGGTTTACAACACGCTGAAGCTGTTTCGTGAAAAAGGCCTGATTCACGAAGTGATCGTCGATCCGAGCAAGGTGTTTTATGACGCCAATACACGCCCGCATTACCATCTGTATGAAGTCGATAGCGGCAAGCTGTCGGACATCGATGCCGAGCATGTGCAAATCACAGGTTTGCAGCCTCTGCCAGAAGGTATGGTGACCGAAGGCATCGATTTGATTGTGCGGATCCGTCGACAAACGGATTAACGCTCCCGCCCGATGAAGCGGATTTATTGCGCGGGCACGCTGCTCGAAGCGCAACTTGTTGCCGATACCTTATCCAGCATAGGCATACACAATCATGTGTTAAACCAACATGCTGTCGGCGCGATGGGCGAGCTGCCTTATTCGCAGGTGTTGCCAGAAATTTGGATAGATGATCATGCGCATGAAGCGCGGGCCAGGGAGATCGTGGCCGCGTTAGGTGCGCCGTTGAAAGCAGATCATTTTTGTTCTCAATGCGGCGAATCTAATCCGGGCAACTTTCTGAGTTGCTGGCAATGCGGATCAGCCCTCGCGGCTTGACTCGTATTGCTTCAAAAAAATTCGTTCGAGTTCATCAATCACTTCAGTCGCGGGCACACCATGCATCAAATGCCGCGTCATTTGCGCAGACGCCTCATTAAAAAGCGTTCCGCTGTCGAGCATAGGGTAGGTCTGGCGCAAGCGTTGGATCGCTTTTACGACATTTTCTTGCTCAGGGCGTGGAATCGCTAGCGGCTCTGACGGAGGCGCATTTCCAATCTCGACCGACTCTTTTGCTGCCAGAAACTCTGCAAATTCGGTTAGCGCCTGCTGGCGAGTTTCCGATAGCGCCCTAAAGAGCCCCAGCAGACGCTTGCTGTCAGTCATCAGCGTTTAACGTTGCGTTTTAATTGCGCGATGTCCACATTGCATTGTTGAAATTTGTTTTCAACAAAATTGATAAACGCATCGAGCAATTTGCTGCGGAATTTTTCAGGCGCGTACACCATCGATAATTGACGCGTAAGCGGTGGATTCAATGGAATCGCCACCAATGTGCCTAACTGCAGCTCTTTCACCACGGTGGAAGCAGACATGATTGCGATGCCCAGCCCTGCCTCGACCGCGCCCTTGATCGCTTCGCGGCTACCCAATTCCATTTCGACCACCAGGTCATCCGGATTGACACCGTTGTCTTTAAAGAAGCCGTCGATCGCTTCGCGTGTGCCCGACCCATGCTCGCGTGATACATACGATTGCTCGGCCATGTCGCGCGCGGTCACACTACTTTTGCGCGAAAGCGGATGATCGGGCGGGCAAATCATCACCAGTTCATCTTCGCAGCAGGCGAGCGTGGTCAAGTTGGGATTATGCGAAGGGGCCTCGATCAAGCCAATATCCAGCGAATGATCGGCGACCTTTGCTGCGACGGTTTCCGAGTTGGCTACGGTTAACCGCGCCTGCACATGCGGGAAGCGGTCCTTGAACTGCCCCAGCACGCGCGGTAATTGATATTCCGCAATGGTACTGGATGCGCCAATCATCAATGGACCCGTAACTTGCCCGGTCTGCTCACCCACGCGTGCTTCCATCTCGCCACTCAAGGCCAGGATGCGTTCGGAATAACCCATCACCAGCTCACCAATAGGCGTCAACGAAATTCTGCCGTGACTACGCTCGAACAAGCGAGTATTGAAATGTTCTTCCAGCTGCTTGACCTGAAACGTCACTGCAGGTTGGGTCATGTAAAGAATGTCAGCGGCTTTAGTAAAACTGAGCTGCTTGGCTACGGTGTAGAATACTTGGAGCCTGCGGTCGGCCATAAAAATATGCTCTGCGTCTAAAAGATTTTTTATTGAACCACAAACCCCCTCATGTTGATACAGCCCCCAGACGATTTTTTGTTATGTTGAAACATTGGTGTGGTGTATGCCTGGATCATACGGTGCCTTTCCCTCACCTCTTTGCGGTCTAGTCGTTTGAATCGCCCGTTTTATATTATTTTACTGGCGCAATTTCTCTCTGCGCTGGCCGACAATGCACTACTGTTTGCGGCGATCGGGCTGCTGGTGTTCTTTTCTGCGCCGGATTGGCATGTGCCCTTGCTGCAGGAAGTATTTGTGATCGCCTACATCGTGTTGGCGCCGCTGGTCGGCCCTTTTGCCGATGCGCTGCCCAAAGGACGCGTGATGTTTTTGGGTAACGGCATCAAATTCTTTGGCTGCCTCGCGATGCTGGCCGACCTGCCGCCCCTGCTGGCCTATTCCATCGTGGGTATGGGGGCGGCGACGTACTCGCCTGCTAAATACGGCATCCTCACCGAATTATTGCCGCCATCCAAACTCGTGGTGGCCAATAGCTGGATGGAAGGGGCCACCGTCGCTGCGATCGTACTGGGCGCAGTGATCGGCGGCGCGCTAATCAATCCGGAGTTGTCGGGACAGTTTCTCAAGCTGCTTGGCGCGCCCCAATCGGTCATCGCGCCTAAATTTGCGATCGCATTGATTACGCTGCTTTATCTGACTGCAGCCGCGGCTAATCTGTTCATCCCGCGTTTACCGATTGATCACCGCTTGCCCAATCGGTCGCTGGGGTTCATTCTGCATGACTTTGGGCACAGCTTTCGCTTGCTCTGGCAAGACCCACTTGGGCAAGTTTCTTTGGCCGTCACCACCTTGTTTTGGGGGGTTGGTGCCACATTGCGCCTGTTGATCATTGCGTGGGCCGCGCTTAATCTCAAATTTGGGCTGGATCAGGCTACACAGCTTACGGGCGTAACTGCCCTCGGTATTGCCATAGGCGCTGCCCTGGCAGGTAAGTACGTCAAGCTCGAAAACTCTATAAAAGCACTCCCTGCTGGCATCTTGTTGGGCGCAGTGCCTATTACCTTGATTTGGGTAGACAGCCTGGTGCCCGCTGTGATGTTGCTGCTTTTACTCGGCATGCTGTCAGCCTATTTTGTAGTGCCCATGAACGCGCTATTGCAACACAGGGGGCATTTGCTGATGGGGGCGGGACATTCCATCGCATTGCAAAATTTCAATGAAAATATCGGCATCCTGCTGATGATTGGGGCTTACACCCTGATGGTTAAGGTCGGCTGGCCGCTTTATCAAATTGTATGGGCATTTGGGCTATTTATTAGCTTAACGATGACCGCCGTGTGGATACGGCATAGGCATGATGTAGTGCATTAGCACTGGATTTAACGCACCCGGACTCTTCAAATACAAATTAAAAAAGAGGGCTAAAGCCCCCTTTTTATTTGGTTAAGAATTCGCCGGTATTTAAAACTTATAGACCACACCAATCGAAGCCAAGTCGATGTCAGTTCTGCCGGTGCCGCCGTTAACCAAGCTGCCCCCGACTTTATGAAAACGCTCCCATTCAGCACGCATTCCCACCGCTTTGGTGAAGTTGTACTGCGCGCCCAATCCTGCTGACCATGCAACATCAGTCTTGCCGGTGTTACCACTTGGCCCGGCGACTGCACCATTTACTTCCGTGTTCAGTATATTCATCCCGCCGGTGGCGAAGAGCATGAAGCTTGGATTAAGCGAATAAGTGCCCACAACCTGAAAAGTCACGCCGTGGGTTTCTCTTGTGCCGGTGGGAGCGGTGTAATCCATCTTACCGAGATCGACATACCCGACCTGCATGGAAAGATACTCATTCATTTCCATACCGCCATAGACTTTCCAAGCGGTATCTTTTTTATCGCATGTGCCCGTAATGCACGTGTCGGCTGTGGACTGGCCGCCATTGATGCCGATATAAGGTGCGAAGGTGAGATCGAAAAAACCGGCGCTGGCGGGTGCTGACAGGCACAATGCCGATGTGATGGCGGCGGCGGCGATGAGATGCATTTTGCGCATTAGAAACTCCTCCTGGAAATTTTATGTGATGGAAAGTTCAGCTTGGTGTCTGACGCTGACCCAAAAGAACTGCGAGCATAATAATCCTTTTTTCGGGATTTGCACTGCCCCGCTGGAGCTAGGCAGACAGGAGTCCCCGTCATACCGAACTTGCGGCTGCGCCCTTGAACAGGCGGAAAAAGTTGCGTGTTGTAATTCCGCCCACCTCTTCAACGCTAACCGATTTGACCCGCGCAATTTCTTCCGCCACGTAACTCACCCACCCCGGCTGATTGGTTTTGCCGCGAAACGGAACGGGTGCCAAGTAAGGAGAATCGGTTTCGATCAGCATACGGTCAAGCGGTACATAGGCAGCCACTTCGCGAATGCTATGCGCATTTTTAAAGGTCACGATCCCGGAAAATGAAATAAAAAAGTTCATATCCATGGCCGCTTGGGCCACTTGCACGCTCTCAGTAAAGCAATGCATCACCCCGCCTATTTCGCTGGCCTGCTCCTCACGCATAATACTCAAGGTATCTGCTGCGGCTTCGCGGGTATGGATTACCAGCGGCTTGTTACTTTCGCGTGCAGCCCGGATGTGCGTGCGAAACCGTTCGCGCTGCCATTCCAGGTCGCCGGTCAAACGATAGTAATCGAGTCCGGTTTCTCCAATGGCGACCACTTTGGGATGTTGCGCGAGTTGCACAAGCTGGGCAACGCTGGGTTCGGTACAGTCCTCATGATCCGGATGCACGCCTACCGAGGCATATAGATGCGGATGCGCTTCGACGAGGGCGATTATCTCGAAGAGTTTTTCCAATTCGACGCTGATGCAAAGCGCGTGGCTGACCTGGTTTTGCTGCATGAGGCTAAACACCTCAGGCAGTTTGTCTGCAAAATCTGGGAAATTGATGTGGCAGTGCGAGTCGATGTACATGGCGGGCTTCCCAGCCATGCTGGGTTATACAGTTGCGAACTACATTGTATGGGTAGGGCGGGTGGATTTTAACGAACCGCCCAACCATCCTTCAATTTTATTATGCGCGGCTTTACCGCTTTCGTTCGCCGCAAACTGCACGCCGACACCTTGCGTACGGCTGCCATGCGCGCCATTCGGCGTTACCCACACCACTTTACCGGAGACCGGAATTTTAGCGGGGTCGTCCATCAGCGTGAGCAACATGAACACTTCTTCGCCCATTTTGTAATTTTTGTTGGTGGGGATGAACAATCCCCCGCCTTTCACAAACGGCATGAACGCGGCAAACAACGCGGATTTTTCCTTGATCGATAAGGACAACACCCCGGGCCGAACTTGGCCAACAGGATCATTCACTGCTGCGTTCATGTTTTTTTATGTCCTCAAATATGTGCTGATATTGAATCAACCATGCTTCCAGCTGTAGTTGCCGATTGAGCGGATGCATCACATAACGCCCCTGCTCCGCATGCAATCTGGCCAACGCCAGCAATTTAGCCAGATCGGCATATTTCCCCAGTTGCAGCAAAGCCTCGCTGAAATCCGGGTTAAAACGTGCACCACACCTGAGCCTAGCCGCCAGCACATCACACAACCACTTGTACGCAAATATATGCCACACACGCGGACTCAAGGTTTTCCAGGCATCTGCCAGCGCTACCGGGTCCAGACGTCGCGGCTGTGCCAAGCTCTTAAGCACATCGTTGCGCAGCGTCAGTTCGCCGCTTTCCAACCAGTTCATTGCTATTAATGGCGCACCGCCCGCTAACGCCAGCATTTGCTGCGCAGCTTCCAGCTGTTGACCTTGTAGCCAAAGTAGCGCGTCTGGTTGCGGCGGCAAACCCACGTTAAGCCGTGTACAGCGACTACGTATGGTGGGCATCAAGCGACGTGGCTGATCGGACACCAGCAGGAAACAGGTATTTAACGGCGGTTCCTCCAGCACCTTTAACAACGCATTGGCCGCAGCCAGATTGAGGGTATCGGCGGGTTCTATCACTACCACACGACGGCCAGCGCGATACGTGGACATTTGCACAAAATCGATCGTCTCGCGGGCCTGCTCCACCTCGATGCCGGTTGCCAGCTTGCGTTCGCCTTCCTTGTTTTCCTTTTCTTGCAGCGTCAGTACACGATAATCGGGATGCGTACCCGCACTGAACCAGTGGCAAGCGCCGCATACCCCACACGCGTCTCCATCCGCCAGCGGCGCCTCGCACAACAAAGCCTGCGCCCAGGCCCGCGCCAACGCACTTTTGCCGACACCTGCGGGGCCGCAAATCAATAAAGCCTGCGCCGGGCGCGACTTGTTAACCAATAAATGTCGCCATGCGTCTGCAAGCCAGGGATAGGGTGCACTCATTGCAAGTCTTTCAAATATTGCACCAAACTGCGCTGGATTTCTGCAATGGAGGGACTGGCATCGACCACGCGAATCCGCTCAGGCACGGCTGCGGCGCGGGCGATATAAGCCGCACGCACGTTCTCGAAGAATGCATAAGCTTCGCGTTCAAAGCGGTCTGCCACCCGCGCCGCGCCACGTCGCGCAGCGGCTACTTCTGCGCTCACATCGAATAACAAGGTGAGATCAGGCTGAAACCCATGCTGCACCCAGGTTTCCAGCGCCGCGACGCGTGCCTCGGCAATGCCACGACCCCCACATTGATACGCGTAACTGGCATCGGTGAAGCGATCGGATAACACCCATGCGCCGCCCGCCAGGGTGGGCAAAATCAGTTCAGCCAAATGGGCTTGGCGTGCCGCAAACATCAGCAGCAATTCGGTGTCCGCATCCATGTCGCGATTCAATAGTAGATTACGCAGTTCTTCACCCAGCGGCGTGCCGCCGGGTTCGCGCGTCACCACCACCTCGTGACCCTGTTGGCGCAACCATCCGGCAATAAAATCCAGGTGCGTGCTTTTACCTGCGCCGTCGACGCCTTCCAGCGTAATAAATTTTCCGTGCTGCACCGCGTTAGCACTCATCGTTGGTACCGATTGACGGCCCGGTTGTGCGCTTCCAGCGTACTGGAAAACACGTGCGTGCCATTGCCGCGCGACACAAAATACAGCGCGTCGGTGGGGGCGGGATGGAGCGCTGCGTAAACCGCCGCCGCACCCGGCATCGCAATTGGAGTCGGCGGAAGACCGGTATGAACATAGGTGTTGTAGGGCGTGTCTTGCTGCAAATCTGCTTTGCGCAGATTGCCATCGAAGTGGTCGCCCAGGCCATAAATCACGGTGGGGTCGGTTTGCAAACGCATACCCTGCTTCAGGCGATTAATAAACACCGCGGCAATTCGCGGGCGCTCTTGTTCCACGCCCGTTTCTTTTTCAATAATCGACGCCATGATCAAGGCTTCGTACGGGGTGCGATAAGGCAGATCGGCGGCTCTGTCTTTCCACTCTGCGTTCAACTTATCGCGTTGGGCGCGATAGGCACGTCGCAGTATTTCAATATCCGTTGAGCGCGGCGAAAAAAAATAGGTATCGGGGAAAAACAAGCCTTCTACATGCGCTTCGGAAGCGCCGATTGCTGCCAGCAGCTTGTCGTCGCTCATGGCCTCGGATGCGTGTACCAGGGTTTCTTGCTGGCGTAACGCGGCCCTTACTTCCCGGATATTCCAACCTTCGATGAATTGCACTGCGGACTGCGTGACCTCGCCGCGTTCGATTTTTTCATAGAGCTCGAGTGGCGTGAGGGGGGACTTTATTTCATACACGCCTGCTTTCAGGCCTGTAGATTTGTTTAACAAACGTCCCAAGAGTCCAAAGGCAAAGGGCAGTTTTACAATCCGTGACTTTTGGAGTTGTACCGCCAGCCCATGCAAACTCGTGCCCGGCGTAATACTGAATGTTTTAGGGAGCACGCCCATGTTGAGCGGTTGGGTGGCATACCAGTAAAACCAGGTGCCTGATACCAGCGTGAGCATCAGCACCAATATCAATAAAATTTTAATCCGTTTCATATATCCAACGCCTGAATTGATCGAAGCCACCGGTTGAGGTCCATTGTTTGTCCTCCAGTCTGACCACGCGCCATAGGCCCGCAATACTGTTACTGAGAAACACTTCGTCTGCCGCAAGAATATCTGCAACTTCCAGACGGCCCACCTGCACCTCGATTTGATGCTGCTGTGCGGTGCG
>JAYWDZ010000306.1:0-3791 GCA_043779595.1 Nitrosomonadales bacterium | reverse complement strand
ACCAACCCTAAATCCCCCTCACACCGGTCCGGACTGGGCTAAGATACAGCTAGGGAATCTAATCAACTTCTTACTATTACTATTCCTATCGTTAGCTTCCCGGGGAATAAACCCCTATTACTGTCGTCTTTTCCACAATACGTTAGTAGTTCAGGATTTCTTAAAGGCAGGGCGGTGCCGAAATCGTTCGTATCAGCGGGTTTGTCGGAGGATGTATGGAATTAACCAATGCGCAGAACGTGGCCCTATGGGCCTTTTTAGTGGCCATGGTATTCGGCGCGGTCGCCTTTAAGACCAATTTCTGCACCATGGGTGCCGTGAGCGACTGGGTGAACATGGGAGACAAGGGGCGGCTGCGGGCCTGGTTTCTGGCCATAGGCATCGCCATACTCGGCGCCCAGGGGCTACAACATCTGGGGCTCGTGGACCTGGGCAAATCCATTTATCTCACCAGCAACTTCGGCTGGCTGGGCCATTTGGTGGGCGGCTTGTGTTTCGGTATTGGCATGACCTTGGGTTCCGGTTGCGGCCAGCGCACCCTGGTGCGGGTGGGTGGTGGTAACCTGAAGTCCCTGGTGGTGCTGCTGGTGCTGGGTGTTACCGCTTACACCACTTTGCGCGGACTACTGGCGCTGGTGCGCATTAATTATATAGAAATTACCAACGTCGAGTTGTCGAACCATGGTATGGGTAACCAGAGCCTGGCCACTGCGCTTATGGCGCTTACGGGCCTGCAGGACATCGATATGCTGCGCTGGGCCGTGGCCAGTGCGCTGGGCTTGGGGCTGGTGATCTTTGCTTTCAAAGATAAAGAATTTCGCCGCAGTATCGACAACATCCTCGCCGGGCTCAGCATAGGCGCCATTGTCGTCGCCGGCTGGTACATCACCGGCCGGGGTGCGCTGGACGATTTCGATCCGGTGCCGGTAGAGTCTTATTCTTTCGTCGCCCCGGTCGGCAATAGCGTGCAATATCTTATGACCTTCACCGGCTCGACCATCAACTTCGGCATTGCCGCGGTGCTGGGGGTGCTCACCGGCTCGTTCCTGTATGCGGTTTTATCCGGCCGCTTTCGCATCGAGACCTTTAGCAGCCGCCAAGACATGATCAGCCACCTGGTGGGCGGCGTGCTCATGGGATTCGGTGGTGTGCTATCGTTGGGCTGCACCATAGGCCAGGGCGTTACCGGCATGTCCACCCTGGCCATGGGCGCGGTGATTACCCTGGCCATGATTATCTTCGGCAGCGCCATCACCATGAAGGTGCAGTACTACCGTATGGAAGAACAGGGTTACTTCGGCGCCTTGTATTCCGGCCTGGCGGATTTTCATCTGGTGCCTCGCGTCAAGGCCGCCTGAGGCGCAAAGCAGCAGCGGTTTTTGAAACCCTCGTTCGGCGTCTGCTCCCTTCTGCGGGGAGTAGACCGGGATGAGGGTCTAACGCCACCCCAATACACCTCATTTCTGCCCATTTTTTAATCAATTGCATTTGACACATAGGCACACGCCCCGGATAATGCCGCCACTCAGTTGCCCACGTTATGCCCTGCAAGGGCCTGCCCAGGGCTGCTCCCCGTACCCCGAAGATCACACTCCGGGCCGTTAGCTCAGCCGGTAGAGCAGCTGGCTTTTAACCAGTTGGTCGAAGGTTCAAATCCTTCACGGCCCACCATTTCTTCAAAGAGTTACAGCGCATTCTCTCTTCGGTTTGTTGGTGAGCGTAGCTAGATCGTAGCCACGACCTTCCCATTTTCAGCTTCCACGACACGCAGACCCCCGGACATCCGGTCCACGTACTCGGCCAGATGTTCGCTGGAGAGGTGCGCATACCGCCGCACCATCTCCACCGACTCCCAGCCGCCCAGCTCTTGCAACACATGGAGCGGTGTCCCGGCCTGCACATGCCACGAGGCCCAGGTGTGGCGCAGATCGTGCCAGCGGAAGTTCTCGATGCCGGCACGCTTCAACGCCTGCTTCCAGGCCCGGGTGTTCACCTGCTTGACGGACTTGCCCCGATACGTAAAGACAGACTGCGGGTGCTTGCCCATCTGCTCGCGCAGGATAATCACCGCTGTGCTTGAAAGCGGTACACCAATTGCCTTCCTCGCCTTGGCTTGATCGGGATGCACCCAGGCCGTGCGCCGGGCAAGGTCCACCTGCGACCATTGCAGACCCGACACGTTCGCCTGGCGCAGTCCCGTCTCAAGACTGAACCTGGCCATGGCCGCCAGATGTTCCGGCAGTTCGGAAGCGAGTGTCTCCGCCTCCTGCCGGGTGATCCAGCGAATCCGCCGCTTCGGTTCCCGAAGGAGTCGCACACGCGGGGCCTTGTCCAGCCAGTCCCACTCGTGCGCCGCCTTCCTCAAGATAGCCCGGACAATCTCCAGCGCCCGATTAACGGTGGCGTTGGAGACCCCGTCCGCGAGACGATCCGCCATGATCCGATCCAGAGAATCACGGTTGATCGCCTGAAGCGCAACCCCGTTCAAGTGCCGATCCAGCCATCGCAGATGCGACTTGTCGTCGTGCTGGGAAGCCTTGTGCGTGGTCTCGGCCAGATACCGTACTACCGCCTCGTTCCAGGTGTGCCTCGGTCTTACCCCGAGTTTTTCCTGATCCCACAGGGAGGCTTTCAGCTTGTCGTGGTATTCCTGGGCTTTACGCCTATCAGAAGTCCCAGTGCTTTGCTGTAGGCATCCGTGTCCGTGGGTAATCTTGACCCACCAGTGGGGTGAGTCTTTGCGTTGGTAGAGTGACATAATTTCACCTCCTGCTTGTCACCCTGCAACGCCCGCAGGGAGGGAGCATAGAGCGAGCGCAGATACTGGGCAAGGTCTTCCTCCAGGAACACCCAGGCCTTCCCGTGTTTGGCCCCCGGAATGACGCCGGCGCGCGCCCGTTCCGCCACCGTCACCGGGTGCAGGTGCAGGAACAAGGCGGCTTCCTGGAGCGTGAGCGTCTTCATCGGTGGGCAGAGATTGGCAACCTGACGCGTGCGAACCATGTATCGCTTCGGACATCATTCGTCTTCATCATCGTGTTCGAAGTCATCGAGACCGCCTCGGATCAATGGCCCGCCGCAGCGGTCGCACTTCAAACTCTCCTCGGCCGTGAGATCGAATTCGATGTAGCATTCAAGGCAGCTATAAAGGCCGGTGTGAAGTTTGGTTGTTTCATGGGGGTGACTCCGTCTTCTGGTTGATGATGGCTGAATAGAAGAGAGGAGGAGCGCAGTGCTGTACCAACACTCGACGCGGCAGGGATATCTGCCTCAATCTCCATTCGCCTCCGTTCGTGCCGTTCGATCCACTCGCCTCGCTTGGTCCCGTTCCAACGCAACGCCTCGGCGCGCATCGTGAGAAACGTGTCGGCTTCCGGGCGTGTCAGTGGGCGATGGCTCATGCTGCCATTGTTGGAACCGGCACCCCGGTGCGTCAATGGGGTGAGGATTTGTTCGAACAGAAACGAGGGGTGATTTTTCGAGGAGAAAAAATGCGAACTAAAAAAACCGCACCAAATACTGGTGTGCATTTTTTTGTATTCGTCAAAAGCGTGAAACTTCTACAGCACGGTTAGAAACTTTGTTGCCTTAATCTGTGGCAGCGAGGGCGGGACAGGCCACAAAGCTTCAAGCTTCTATCAAAGCGTTCCCCAAGGCGTCCCTTGAGGTATCCTCATAGTTCCCTCAAGGAATCCCTGAAGGTATCCCTCAAGACGTACGTCAAGAGGCTTCAGGGTATCTCGAGGTATTTCAAGAGGAGGCGCTGGCTGGCTCGTCATTACATTTTCCAG
>JAYWDZ010000305.1:0-9403 GCA_043779595.1 Nitrosomonadales bacterium | reverse complement strand
TCGGGAGACGCCTTGACTTGATCGGGATATGTCGCCGAAATGAATCGGCATTTGTAACCATGAACTAAAAATAGCGTGGAATTTTTCACGCCATTTTTGTGTCGCAGTTTGCTGTGGAAAGGGGGTTTTCTACAGCGTCAACGCACTAAATCGCTGAAACAGTGTCTTAAGTGAGCGCGCCTTATTCACATGGGCTTGGCGCGTTTGCAATGTTGAAGTGAAGCACCTAAACCTGCCGGATTACGGTTAAGAGAGGTAAAGATGAAACAAAATTTATTATTCACAGCGATGTTGGCCCTGCCTATGTTTATCGCAGGCCCATTGGCTCACGCCCATGGAGACCAAAAGGACACGCCGGTAACTCAGTCGGTCGAGGAACAAACCGATTGGGGGATTGCAGGCAAGCCTGCGTGGGTCACGCGCACTGTTCAAATCGACATGACCGACGCGATGCGTTTTACCCCCGACAAAATCACCGTGAAGCAAGGCGAAATCGTACGATTTGTCGTTACCAACAAAGGCCGCATGCTGCACGAGATGGTGATAGGCACGCCCGAAAAGTTGGCCGAGCATGCTGCATTGATGATCAAGTTTCCGAATATGCAGCATTCAGAACCCTATATGGTCCATGTACCGCCGGGTAAAACTGGCGAGATAGTCTGGAACTTTAACCGCCCCGGCACGTTCGAATTTGCGTGTTTAATCGCCGGGCATTATGAAGCAGGCATGCGCGGCACCCTCACCGTTACCCCCACCCTCAAGCAAGGAGATGTCGATATGAATAGCAAACTGAAAGTCGCAATGGTCCCTTTAGTCGTCGGCCTGGCGAGTGCGGCCGCAGTGGAAGCAGCACCGGTCACCGCGCCCACCGTGCAAGTATCGCAAGCCACACCGTCAGAGGGGTTGAGCGAGGGCGTAGTCCGCAAGATTGACACGGATGCCGGCAAAATCACCCTGAAGCACGGCCCACTCGTCAACCTGGACATGCCCGCTATGACGATGGTTTTTAAGGCGCAATCGCCCGATATTCTCACTGGCGTGAAGGTCGGCGATGCAGTAAAATTTCGCGCGGAAAATCTCAAAGGCGCGCTGACCGTCACCAAGATCGAACGCGCGACGCCGTAGACGAGTTACTTATAGCAGGTGTAGTGAGTTTTGCTGCATGACGCGGTGTATTCACGATAAAACAGGCCTCATTGAAGGCCTGTTTTATCGTCTCGGTCTAATCCATAAGGTTTAGCTTCATCCGTTTGTCAGTTGATTCCTACGTGAAACTCGCTTCAAAATGACGCGTCAATATTGAAGCGTCAGACCAGTCGCGCGAAGCACGCCTTTAATAATTGACCTTATTCGTTAATTTTTAAAGGAGAGGTTTCGTGGACGCATATAACAACAAACCGGCGCGGGTGAACACGCTTCCCTTGAGCAAAAAACTCATCGCGATCAGCATCGCAGGGATCTGCGGTATTGCCCAACTGTATACCCCTGCGGCTTTTGGCGATGTAGATAATCTTCATCTGCCCGCACGGATGCATCCAGGTTCTGCGCAAGGCTCGTTTACGCGCATGTTCCCTGATTTGCCGCCTTTCGCAGAAGCGACGGATGAAATGCGTGAGCAATTAAAAAAATTGGGTGAGCAGGGCGGCCTGATGGATGCAATGGACAATCTGAGCGATCCCATCCAGTCCATTCTCAATCCCGCTGTATTCAGCCCGCATAATCCAGACAATCCTACCGAGACCGCGGGCGTGACTTTTTTTGGGCAATTCCTGGATCACGACATCACGCTCGACCCTAAATCCGAACTTCTGAAGCTGACAAGCCCAAGGCGTACGACCAACTTCCGTACGCCTGCGTTTGATCTGGACTCGCTTTACGGCGGTGGACCGGAAGACTCCCCTGAACTCTATGACACCCGCTCGGGCGACATTTTGTTCAGGATCGAACCGATTCCAGGCTCTGAGGCCGTGTCGCGCAAAGGTGCTGTGCGTTATGACGTACCGCGAGATGCCAACGGGGTCGCGATTATTGGAGACAGTCGTAACGATGAGCACCTGATTCTCAACCAGTTACACCTTGCCATGTTGCGTTTCCATAACGCGGTAGTCAGCCGTCTGCGCGCGGATCCGGTGTATGCGAATGCGTCGGCCGAACATGTGTTTAAGCAGGCGCAACGTCAGGTTCGCTGGCATTATCAGTGGATTATCGTGCACGAATTTTTGCCCCTGACCCTGGGCCCGGATCGCGCCTCCCAGATGTTAAAAGCCCGCGCGCCGCGCGGAAACGTCAAGATACCCATTGAATTTTCGGTGGCGGCGTTTCGGTACGGACATTCACTGGTTCGGCCCAGTTACCGCATTAATTTTGGACCCGATGGTGGCCCTGCGCAGTTTGCATTTGTATTTGATGACACCATCGACCCGGAGAATCCTGACCCTGCGGATTTACGCGGCGGCAAACGTGCGCCACGTCGCTTTGTTGACTGGCAAACCTTCTTTGATTTTGGCGATGGCAATTTTCGACCGAATAAAAAAATCGATACCAAGCTTTCCAGCGTGCTGATGCATTTACCTGGGTCGCGCGCCCCTTCTCCGGGTTTGCCCGGCGACGGAGTGCAATCGCTTGCGTCGCGCAATCTGATGCGGCATGTCAATTTCGGCCTGCCTTCGGGGCAAGCGATTGCGCAAAAACTGGGGTTGCCGATGTTGACCGCGGCCCAGCTGTCAGATCTGCATTCCTACGGCATGGATACCAGCACGCCGTTGTGGTTCTACGTGTTAAAAGAAGCAGAAGTGATGGAGAACGGCTTACGTTTGGGACCCGTGGGCAGTTACATTGTCGGCAAGGTGTTTGTCGATTTACTAAAAGCCGACCGGTCTTCGTATCTGGCGAGCAAACCCGACTGGACGCCAGAATTGCCCTCCGCGATTAGCGGCACGTTTCGTATGACCGATCTGCTGAAATTTGCGGGTGTGGTGCCGCCCTTGAATTAAGCTGGTATCTGGAAGCCGGGCGCTATGGACACACTAAGCGGTGACTACGGTGCTTGGCTAACTTGAACGTGAAGCGATGATCAAACGGATCACCGTCTGATCTATAGCATCAACCAAAACAGCTTTGCTGCATGGCGATCAATACCGCACCGACGTCTGGATAAATTTAGACGACTATGTCCATGCATTTCCGCCACGCGCGCCAGCCACCATAACGGGTGATTTCAGGATGTGGGTATGCCGCCTTCGCCTCGCATAACACCCCGGGCACGCGTGAGCCATCTTCCAGCTCGACTTCACCCAGATACAGATGCGGCGGTTCGCGCGCAAAAATTTCGTCTATATGCGCGTCCGGCACAAAGTAAAGCTCCCCTGCAATACGCCCGCCACCATGATCCGTGCGCACCATGCCCGGATAAGTGCCTCCACCCAGTAAAAACAAACGGTAGTTCACGGCGGTCGAGATTTCTTTCAGAAAAGTGCAGGCGATCAGGTTCTGGTGCAAGCTTTCGCCGCGCATCAACGTGCCATTCACAAATAAGTGCATCCGTATCCTTTCAGCTGTGACCCGCTATCGCGATCGGCACCGCGTCATTTTCATCCGGCCTGATTTCGGTGTGAGCCCGGGTAACAGGTACGTGCTGCGCGCGCGTGACTAGCATTAACCACGCGGCAACCAGCAGATAACTCAGCGCAACCAGCGGTGACTGGCCGATGCCGATGGCTTCGCTGTGCATGAACCCAAAGAACGACAAGACGGCACCCGCGCCCGCAAAGGCTGCCGCTTTTACCCACTGACGCTCGATAATAAATACGGTAATCGCGGCCAAAATCAGACTCACCAGAATCGCACCGCCACCCAGCACACTTAAACCCTGGTACAGAATGCCGCCTTGGCCAAGCTTGTCGAACCCCACCGCGGCGGCATTCGTGCCGGCGGCCCCAAGTGCGCTGTCGATTTGCAATTTGCCCCACGCAGCCACTTGCGGAATCAGCGCCAGCACTACCGCGGGTGCGTGATTTTTAGGCGTCTCCTGAAACGCCTGCGCGCCGATCAACATGCCGATGTAGAGCAGGATCGGCAAAATCGCCACCACCGGAATCAGCGCCATCATCAGCGCGAGAATGCCAAACCATGACAGCACCAGGACCACCAAACCGGTCGCGGCCGAATAACCGATGCGCCCGCCGATGGCTTTCCAGCCGGGGTGGCCGATGTAAACGGCGTTGATAAACGGGTTGCCCATCAGGCAGCCGATCAGGCTCACCACGCCGTCAGCCGTGATCACGCGCGTAGTGGGGAAGTTATCGCCGCCCGCTGCCGCGCTCTCCACGTTGTCCATCGCCTCGACCAAGTCGTAGATGCCGAATGGAATCGCGGTCACCAGGATCACGCCGAGAAACTGGAATCCGGAAAACACATGGTCGAACGCGGGCAGCGGTATGGCGAAGCCAAATCCCGAGAGCGCACCCTGAAAATTTTGCAGACTCATACCACCGTAATTCAACCCGAGCGCGGTCGATCCCCACGCGATTAGCGTACCCGCAGCAATCGCCACCAGGCCTGCGGGCATGCCTTTGTAATAGCGCACGCCGCCGAGCCAGCTGGCGATCAGAATCGCAAAGCAGATCAGGCCGATCACCGGCGTCATGAACATTTCCAGCGCCGGACGCATCGAAATAAACGCGATCGACACACCCGCCAACGCGCCCAGCAGCGCAGCACGGGGGGTAATTTTACGGATGTACGGCGCGATGTAGCCGCCCGCCATCAGCACAAAACTCTGGATGAAGACCCACGCCAGCCCCGCCTCCCAGCCCTTGACCGGGTCGCCGGTGGTAAGCGCAATCGGCAGCATGATCACAAACGTGACGACGAACATATGCGGTACCGAAACCCCGGAAGGCAACGCACACACGTCGTTGCGGCCGCTTTTTTTTGCCAGCTGATACGCGAGCCACGCGTAGTAAACCGTGGACAAAAACAACATCATGCCCAGCGCAGGCAGAATGTGGCCGAACACAATCTCGTCTGGCAGCTTGACCACATAACGCATCAACCCGGTGAGCACCAGCAGGTTCACCAGAATATTGGTGCCAAAGCCGAATAGCGCATTCCAGTCACCCGGCTGCCAGAGTAGCGGTTTTGCTGTAGCGGTGATGCTCATGTTAATGCTCCTGTAAGACGCGACGATGCAACCGGGACAAGCGAATTCAGGGCCGCGATAATCGGCGTCGAATGACTCACCCAACCAAAAATACCGCCCTGCGCTGAGATCATCTTCAGGCCCACGGCGTGAAACTCAGGGAAATACGACCCGCAACAATCTGCTGGCACGATGCAGCGGTAGCCGCGATCATTCGCTTCCCGCACAGTGGTGTGCACGCACACTTCGGTTGTCACGCCACACACGATCAGGTTGTCGATGCAGTGATCGCGTAGTCGGATGTGCAAGTCGGTAGCGTAAAACGCGCCCTTGCCAGGCTTGTCGATTACCGGTTCGCCGGGTAGGGGATAAAGTGCTGGAATAATGTCGTGGCCTGCTTCGCCGCGAATCAGGATGCGTCCCATCGGCCCTAGGTCGCCGATGCGTTGACTCGGCGCGCCGCGTTCGAGCTTTGCACGCGGCGCGTCTTTCAAATCCGGCCGATGGCCTTCGCGGGTATGCACCACCAGCATGCCGTTATTGCGCGCGCAGCTGAGCAAGGCTTTCAACGGCGGGATCACCCCGGCTAGCAAAGCCACGTCGTTCCCCAAAGATGCCCCGAAGCCGCCCGGCTCGAGAAAATCGCGTTGCATATCGATGATGAGCAAAGCGGTATGCACCGGATCAAATGTGATCGGCGCGGGTTGAGCCTCGATGCGGAGCATGCGGTCGCTCATCGCAGGTCCAGGCACGCACCCACGGCGCCCAAAAAACAGGCGAGAAATGCGGTGCGAGTAGTCGACATGGACTGCATGATCCCCTCACGCAGATGCTGGTATCGCTAAGATATGCATAGCCTGTGCCAAGCTGCTTGCCTACGTCTAATCGTCTTAAGCACTTGTATTGATAGGCTTCATTCACTGACTTGTCTTAACATTTGCCGCTGAATGCGTGAATGATTGCTCAGCAAAAGTGCATATTGGCACCAGCGAGGTGCAGGCGAAGGGGTATTGGGTCAGCGAGGAATTTGACTGATATGCGCCGCAACGATGCACCATCCGTCCGGCATACGCATCCAGGTTTGCGTCTGTCGCCCGTGTTGTTGATCGCGTTCAAACTCCACGCACGTGTGCGCGCAGTCGCGGCCAAAACTCGTGATCTGCACGCGCGCGAGCGTGCGCTGTGCAGCGCCCGGCGCACGGGCCGCGCGAAAATCGGCAATCGCCGCGTGTCCATAACTGCTCTCGGCCACGCCGATTCGCAACACGCGGTCATCGTGCCAAAACAGCCGGTCGAGCGTCGCGGTATCGTTAGCGGCCAGCGCCTGTTCGTAGGTCTCGAACATCACGCGGATTTCCGCCAGCACCTCGGGCAAGTCGATCTGCATTTCAGCGCAAGTCCGGACGCGGCGCGGAAAAACCCATCGCTTCCAACGCGGCCGCGACGCGCAGCGCATGGTCTTCGCGCCACGGTGCGGCGATCACTTGCACGCCGATGGGCAGCTCGCCAGCAGCTGCTGCGGGCACCACCACCACAGGCAAACCGATGCATGAGACAGGCTGGGTGTAGAGCCCGAGGTTGGCGCGTATCGGTAGCTCTACGCCATTGAGCTGCATCGTGCGCTCACCGAGGCGCGGCGCGCTGACCGGCGTAGCGGGGGCTAGCAACACATCGACTTCGCAAAAGCATTTGAGTACCTGCTGATGAAACCAGCGCCGCAATTTTTGCGCTTGCACGACCCAGGCGGCCGGAATCAGATTCGCGGCCAGCAAACGGTCGCGCACTGCCGGGTCGAAATCCGCAACCTGCGTTTGCAGGCGCTGGCGATGCAGCGCGCCCCCCTCGGCAGCCGTAATCAGGTAAGCCGCAGCCCGTGCACGCTCGACTTCAGGCCAAACGATTTGCCGGGTGGCCCCCAGTGCCTTAGCGACGCGCATGACTGCGGCTTGCGCGGCCGCTTCGCCGTGCTGCTGGAAATAGCCGCCCAACACGCCTATGCGCAAGCCCACCGCACCTTTAGGCAATTCGGCCAAACAGGGTTCGGCGATACGCTGGGCGCACGCCGGGTCACGAGGATCTGCGCCCTGCATCGCATCGTAAGTTAGCGCCAGGTCCGTCACCGTACGCGCGAGCGGCCCCAGGTGATCGAGACTATCGGCGAATGGAAATGACCCCGTGCGCGGCAGCCGCCCATACGTCGGCTTCAGGCCGAACAGACCGCACAGCGAGGCAGGCACGCGGATGGAGCCATTGGTGTCCGAGCCAAGCGCAATCGGCACCAGTCCGGCCGCAACCGCCGTGCCGCTGCCGCCGCTGGAGCCGCCACTCATTCGCGCGAGATCATGCGGATTGCGCGAGGGGCCGTAATGCGCATTCTCACCGGTGAAATCATAGGCATATTCGCCCATGTTCAGTGCGCCGAGCAGCACCGCACCCGCCGCTTCGAGGCGCCGGATGAGTACTGCGTCGTGTGGGGCGGCTGGGTGCGTAGCGTTGATACGGCTGCCCGCCAGCGCGGGAAGCCCGGCGATATCAAACAGGTTTTTAACCGCGAAAGGCACACCGGCCAGCACGCCGGGGTCGACGCCTGCGGCAAGCTTGCGATCCACCGCTTGCGCGGTTTCCAGCGCGCGCGTGTGCGTGATATGGGTGAACGCGCCGAGTTGGAGATTCAAGCTGTCGATGCGTTGCAGCGCGGCCTGCGTGACCGCGAGCGCGCTGATTTCGCCGCAACGAATCGCGGCGGCTATCTCGGCTCCATTGCGCCACTCTGACTGCATCAGTGCGCCAAGTTCATGGCTCAAACACCGGGGCGCTTGCCGCCTCATCGGGCAACGGAAAGGACAACACCCTATCCGCCATGCGCGCGGCCACCGCGAAATGTTCCACTACGCCGTTTAAGTAGTCTTCAACGATGGGAAGACCCGTCACCTCACTTGCTGACTTTACATAAGCCTCAAGCGCAGCTCCGCTCATCTGGACTAACGTGACCGCGCGGGTCTCGGCGAGGAGAGCTTCACCTTTACTCAACGCGTCTCGCCTTCCAGCAGCAAACCTTGGCGTTTAATAAAGCTAATCACTTCGTCCAGCCCTTGGCCGGTCTTGAGATTGGTGAATACATACGGCCGCTCGCCGCGCATCTTTTTTGCGTCCACGTCCATCACTTCGAGCGACGCGCCGACGTAAGGCGCGAGGTCGATTTTGTTGATCACCAGCAGATCGGAACGCGTAATGCCAGGCCCGCCCTTGCGCGGAATCTTGTCGCCCGCCGCGACATCGATTACATAAAGCGTCAAGTCGGACAATTCGGGACTAAAGGTCGCCGCGAGGTTGTCGCCGCCGCTCTCGATAAACACGATTTGCAGTTGCGGAAAGGCTAAATTCAAGCGCGCGACGGCTTCGAGATTGATCGACGCGTCTTCGCGGATCGCCGTGTGCGGACAGCCGCCGGTTTCGACGCCGAGTATGCGGTCCGCCGGCAGCGCCGCGTGGCGCACCAGAAATTGCGCGTCTTCGGCGGTATAGATGTCGTTGGTGACCGCGGCGATTTCGAATTCATCGCGCAGGGCTTGGCACAAGGCGAGCGTCAGCGCGGTTTTGCCAGAACCGACCGGGCCGCCGATGCCGATGCGCAGAGGAGAAGCATTCATAGGGAATAAATCAGGAGCGGAATAAGCGAGTGTATTGCGTTTCGTGCTGACTGCTCGCAATCGCCAACGCCGGACTGCTGCTGACCCAGTCGCAAAATTCGCGCTGCGGCGCAGCGGCGACCACGTCCGCCAGCTTGGGGATCAATTCCGACAACAGCCGCTGCCCCGCCGACTGCCCGAGCGGAATGAGTTTGATCGCCGCGGCGACTTGATTTTCCAGCCACGCAAACAGATACGCGGTCAGCGTCGCATCGGCTGTCTGCCCGAAGCGCACGCAGGCTTCGACAAAACACGCCGGCCAGGTTTGCAAATTCAAAACGGGTTGACCCTGCCACTCAGGCAGCGCCAGCAGCAGACCGGTCATCGAATAACCCATCTGCAAGGTTTCTTCGCGCAACTCGCGCGACTCGCGGCTGGCAAGATAACGCTGATCGAGCGCACAGGCTTCGGCATCGTCTCCCACACTCAGCGCGTGATAAAGTCGCGCCAGCAGCGGTGCGTCAAATCGTCCGAGCGGCCCGCTCAGCAGATCGCCGATCCAACTTGCGGCGTCAAGTTCGGTTTTGACCCAGCCTGCCTCCACCGCCCATTCCATGCCTTGCGAGTAACTGTA
>JAYWDZ010000304.1:0-24915 GCA_043779595.1 Nitrosomonadales bacterium | reverse complement strand
CGGGCAGTACGCGACACCTGGGGCGTATTTCCAAACGCGGAGACCGCTATCTTCGGATGCTGCTCACCCACGGCGCACGCGCGGTATTGAGAGCAGCCGCGGTGGCCCAACGGGCGGGCCGACAGATCGATGGCCTCAAAGAGTGGGCATTGAAGGTGCAGGGACGAACTAATCACAATAAGGCTACGTGTGCGCTGGCGAATAAGCTCGCGCGCACCTGTTATGCAGTGCTCAAATATCATGAGCCCTATGGCACCTCTACCCGACGGGAGGAGAACAAGAAGACGAACCGCTCGGCATACGCCGTGGCGGCTTAAGGAAGTAAATCAACCCTGGCGTTTGCGAAGAGACTGATCACCCATCATGGCTCAAACGATTGCATCATCACGGACTGACGCCGGTGACCGGAGGAAATCCCTGTGGGAAACCCTGCCGACACGCAAGCTGCCGCTTGTAGCGATTGGCGCGCCGTGAGCAGATTCCCTGTCGGCATGGGTCAACAAGAACCCACTCAAGATGCCGGATATACGACTGCACGCAATTCAAATAAGCCAGAACTATTGATCAGGTTTCTTGATTTTGGGGGGAGTCCATATATGCAGGGTTAGGTCTCGGTTGTAAGTGCACTCTTAACAGCCTTGCGGACAGAGGCTAACTTGACAAGCTTTGAGGCAAGCGACTGAAGGCGACCTGCGTCTTGCAAAAGACCGACACCGGCGACAACAGACACAATAAGCTGCACCTCGGATGCATAGATGTGGATGTGTGCATCACGAAGTGGAGCATGTGGGTGGGGGAACTGCTTCAGGTCTTCAATATCTTCGTTGAGCGACTTGCCCAGTTCTATGATACGGTTTTCAGGCTCTGGCAAATAGCGAGCGGCCAACGCAAAGTCACCTTCGCAGACGATGGCTGGCAAAGCCAATTTTGAGCAGGACTCGGCGAGCACCGAGTTAGAAGAAGCCAGTTGCACGAACAATGAGTAGGTGAGTGCTGTACAGCCTAAGGCCTCGTTGATGGCCTCGACGTCATGAAATGTCTCGCGGTTTCCCTCGCCGTGGATGAGAGCATCTGTTTTTCGATCCCTGATTTCTTCCAACACTAGCTTGGCCTTTGGATAGGCCTCAGCAAGTTCCATCCAATACATGAGTGCGAAAGACAGACGGACGCCATACAGCGCCGGTTCCTCTTCAAGCGCGTGGTCGTGAAACCAAACGAATTCGCTAAGCGCCTCTTCGTACCGGCCTTCGACGGTGGCTTGACGTGCTGAATTGAGGCGATCACTTGCGGTCATTAAAGAGGCCTAACGTTAAATAGGCGGCACCAACTTTAGAGCAGGACGCCGTCTATATCAATTGTCATTTCGTAACCTAATTGAATTCATTAGCTGCCGTTCTTGCCGCTTATTTTAGTCAGGCCTAAATTTTAGCGGATGGAAGCTAAATTCGTTTCTCAAGATCCTCCAAGTCGCTAAACCGTTTGCGGGCGGAAATGCGGGTACGTCGTTACAGTATGCGCCCTGGAACGGGTGGCTTGGAATACGAAATATTTAAGCTCTGATGATTTAATGGCCTTTTGAAATATTTAATTTCACTAACAGTGTCAGTAGTTTTTCACTAACTTGTCAGAAGTTTCATTTGTTGTCTCGCCCGACAGATTTCTTCTCGTTGTGATGTGAAAAATCGTGCAGTCATCCCTGCCCTTACTCGCGATTTATCGTTCAAATCTCAATCTCCTGGCCTTGCCACGCTGCATGCAAATTCCAGTCGGGCGCACTGTTTTGCAACTCTTTCATGATGGCGTCTTCGTTACCCGGTTTTAGATGGGTGATCCACACTTGCGGTTTGATTTTGAGTAGGGCGAGCTCTGCGGCCAACGAATCGGGCCAATGATGTTTTGAGGCAAGCGCGACCTCTTTCAACGCATTCTCGAATGAGGTTTCGATAATCAGATGGCGCAAGTCTGGCAGCGAGTTAAGGGTGCGGATCAGGCCTTCGCTATGCGTGGTGTCGCCGCTGAACACAAAACTGCCCGCTGCGGTGGCGATGTGCATGCCGCATGCAGGGACCACATGATTCGCCGGGATGGGACTGAAGTGGCGCGTGCCCAGACTAACGCCGGTGCCAAAGGGCAGCGCTTCAAAACGCAGCCACGGCGCGGACTCATCCGGTATTACCCGAAAGTCCGGCCATAGTTTCCAATTGAACATATGCTCGGACAAAATCTCCAGCACCTCGGGCAGCGCATGGACGATCACCGGCTGTGTGCGCTGGTCGCCGATTGCATCGAGCAGCAGTGGTAAGCCCAGCACGTGATCCATGTGGCTATGGGTCAAGAAGATATGGTCGATACGCGCGAGTTGTTCCAGCGTGAGCGTGGTGATACCGGTGCCGGCGTCTATCAACACGTCGTCATCAACCAGCAGACAAGTGGTATGTCGTCCGCTGCCGATGCCGCCGCTACAGCCAAGTATTGTGATTTTCATAAATGATTGTGACTGCTATTTGGTCGTATACACAAATACCCCATCCCAGTCGGGATCGGGCGGCGTAGCGCGATACAGCGCAATGCGTGAAAGATAGATCGTGTAGAGCGTGCGGGGGGCGCGCGTGTTGAGCACGGTTAGCTGGTGTTCGGCATCGTCCCAATTCTGCTGTTGATACGCTGCAAATGCCGCTTCAAATGCGCGGGCGTTCTCAAGGGTCTCGGGGGCGAGGCTGGCTTTCATCCCGAGCGCTTCGTAAATAGCAACGGGCACTAGTTTGCCTTTGACCCGCACGTCGTCAACTTTCATGAACGCATGCACGGGGTCTGCCTGCATGGTTGATTCGGTGACCAGTATGCCTACACCATAAAGTTTGGTGATGCCTTCGAGCCGTGAGCCCAGATTCACCGCGTCGCCCATCACCGTATAAGCCATACGGAATTCGGAACCCATGTTGCCCACGCTCATGCGTCCGGTGTTCACACCCACGCCGATTTTGACATTCGGCCAGTTTCGCGCGGCGAATTCTTCGTTGAGCCTGGGCAATGCATCCTGCATGTCGAGCGCGGTCTGCACTGCGCGCGTAGCGTGGTCGGCGAGGTCAACCGGCGCATTCCAGAATGCCATGATCGCATCGCCGATGTATTTGTCGATGGTGCCGCGATGTTGCTGCACGATATGCGTCATGGTGTTCAGATAGGCGTTCAGCACATCCGCCAACTCGGTTGGCGCCAGCGTTTCAGAAAAATCAGTAAAGCCGCGGATGTCAGAGAACAGTACGCTCATTTCGCGCGATTGCGCGGCCATCGTGTAGTGCGCGGGATTAGCGCTCATCTTTGCGGCGAGTTCGGGCGGCACATATTGGCCGAAGAGTTTGGTGATGTGCTGGCGCGCCGCCGATACGGTAAAAAATCCGTACGCGGCGTTCAGCAGATACAGGCCCAACACCGTGATCAATGGCGCCGCGATCGGCACGACCCATAAATGATTCCACGCTAGTGCATAGGTACCTACCAACAGCCCAAGCGTCGCCAAGCTGGCGATCAAGCCTATCGTGGGGCCCAGGCGTATTACTCCCCATGCAATCAAACCCCCGAGTACTAATACCGCCAGCACGCGTGCATCGTCTGCCCATGCGGGCGTGTAGCGCGTGTTGCCATCCAGCATGCCGGTAATTAAATGCGCATGAATTTCGACCCCGGGGAAGGTGCTCGAAAACGGCGTCACGCGCAGGTCGGCCAAGCCTGGCGCAGTGGAGCCGACGAGCAGGATGCGATTTTCCAATTGGCCGATCTTGGCGCGGCCACGCAGCACATCCGCAGCAGACACGTAAGGGAAGGGCGCGCCTGCGCGGTAGGGCACGTGCACCGTTCCGTCGCGATTCAGCGGCATTTTAAGGCCGCCAACTTCAATCCACGGTTGGCGATAATCGCGCCCTAAAAAATGCGTGGTGCTGGCCCCCGCTCGAGGCGGGTCGCCCCCAAACGCCAGACGCAATGTAGAAGCCGATAGTGACAGGTGATAACCGGATTTTTCAAACGGCAATACCATGCGCATGCGTCGCGCGGTGCCGTCGGTATCGGCCAGCATATTAAAAAATCCCGCTGCCTGTGCAGCTTGTTGAAACTGCGGCAGGTTTGCGCCATACCCGGATGGCTCGGCAACTTCCAGTTCAAATGGGCCAAACGCCCCCCGAGGCAACACTGGCGGCGGCAATTTGCCGGTGCGAATTGTGCCCATGCCGCTGGGGATGAAGTAATACCCCAATGTGATCGGGCGTTCGGCAAGCGCAGCGGCGAAGCGGGCGTCGTAATCCAGCTGCGGTTTAAGCCTTGCTACTGCCGCAGAGAAACTGCGATCGCTGGCAAACTCGGTTTGCGCCAAGCGGGTTAAGGAATTGAGGCCAGAACTGGTATCGGGTTCGCCAAACACCACGTCGAAACCCACGGCTGCAATGTGATATTGGTCGAATAGCCGATTCAGCAGCAACACCATTTTGTCGCGGCTCCACGGCCAGCGCCCTATCTCCTGAAGACTTTTTTCATCTATATCCAGCAGCGTGACGCGGTCGTCTACGCCAGCTTGTGCGGTTTGCCTGAGCCACGCATCATAGAACCAGGATTCAACGCGATCAATTGCTGCAATCTTGAACACACCTGCGGTATGCAGCGCGATCAAAATGACAAAGGCCGCGGACAACGCGGCCTGTGCCAGGGTAGTATTTTGCGGACGATTCACGTGGCTAGTTAGCTGGCGTCATAGGTGCGTAGGTTTAACGCAAGCGGTAAAGATTGTTATCCAGCTCTTTGCCTTTCAATCTATCAAACCGGTCACCAATGGCGTCGCCCAGTTTACTCAAGCGGACCTCAGGCTGCGGATGGGTTTTAAATAACAGACTGGTGCGTTCATCTCGTGGAGGCAACGCCGCAATGGTTTGCAGCACGGCGGGTAAACCCCAAGGGTCATAGCCTGCGCGGGCGGAGAATACTGTGCCCACACGGTCAGCTTCATACTCGGCGTCTTTATCGAGCCCTCGCGCCATAATTTCAGCGCCGTTGCCAATGACGTTTTGCACGATTTGATCGTCGCTTTTAACTTTTTTGCTGGCGGCCTGCCCCAGCGCATTAATCAGACTCGATTTTTTTAACACTTTCAAGTAATGCTTGTTGGTGATGTGCGCAATTTCGTGACCCAGCACACCCGCCAGTTCGGATTCGCTATTAAGCTGGCGGTATAAACCCTGGGTAATAAATACGTAGCCGCCCGGCGCGGAAAATGCGTTGATATCCTCCGTCGCCAGCACGCCGAAATGCCATGGCAAATCGCTGCGCCCGCTTTGGGCTGCAACCCAGTTTCCCACCAGATTCACGTAACGCTGCAAGCCGTCGTCGCGCACCAGCGGCACGGCGCCTAACAAATTGCCTGCGATCTGTTTGCCTATGCGGATTTCGTCTTCAGTTGAGTATTTTCCAAACAAGCCAAAGGCCACCGCTTCGTCTTTGCTGCGCGACTTGTTCGTTTGCGTATCACTCGATCCGTCAGCAGGCTGAGTGGATTCGGAGTGAGAGCGATTTTTTCGTAATTGATCTTCGAGCAATTTACCCAGATCAAATCCACCGGCTATTCCACTACCGGCTAGTCCACTAAATGAGACCAGCGTAAAACTTGCAATCAGGAGTTTTAGTTTCATCTTAATTCTCCGGCCATGAATTGTTGGAAGTGCCGCGAGAAGAGTCGGACCGCGTCTGAGGCTTAGGTAATGAGGGCACATTGATGGCTACAAGCCCCTCTTTGCTGGCATACGAGCGCCCTTGAGATGATGTGGCCGCATAGTTATCCAATCGGTTCAATTCTTCCGGGCTGAACTGGGCCTGCTTCAAGTCTTCTTCGCTAAGCCCGCGCACACCCGCAACAGAGACCACGCGGCTAGGGTCGGAGCGCCGTGTGGCGACGCCCACTACATCACCTAATCCTGCTCCGCCAGAGCCCCCTTGCCCCGCGCGCACCGATAACAAACGCACCCACCCTTTTGAGCTGGCGGTTTGGATCTGTAGCCAGCCGCCTTTTCGCGTAATGATATTCACCCCGGTGCCCCTTGGGGCGCGGCCCGATACGGTAGCCGTTGCGGAGGGTTGGGTGCGCAGACTTTCATCGCGCAATAAGGTGCCGGGAGTGGCTTGAGCTGACGACCAGATCAGCGCTGCACCGAGCAGCATTCCGGCACGGGGCATCCAAATCGGTAACGTGAGTTTCATTGCAATCTCCTGATGTGTGTGCAAAGGGTAGGGCGGGACCGGGCGTAACGCAAGCATCCAGTTTCGATTAACATGAGTCATGAGCTTTCTTGTCACCGCAATTGAATCCTTAGGCGCCAAAGTCACCCGCTGGTTCATTATTGCTTACAGTCTATTTGCATTGCTTGGGCGCGCATTGCGTTTTATGGTTCATCCCGCCACGTGGAATCGCGCGACTTATGACGTGACGTTAAAGCAGGTTTATTTCACCGCGGTGCAAATTCTGCCGTTGTTTTTGGGCTATGTATCGGTGATTTCGTGGTTGATGATCAACATCATATTCAATACCGCCCGGAGTTTTGGGCTGACTGAATTTGCCACCGAAATGACCATACGCGTGTTGATTCTGGAGTTACTGCCATTCCTGACTGCGCTCTTTATTGCGTTGCGTTCAGGCAGTGCAATCAACACCGAGGTAGCGTTAATGCAGGTGAATAATGAGCTTGATGCGCTGGTGCATTGCCAGGTTTCGCCCATGCAGTTTGAGTTTTTGCCGCGCCTTATCGGCGGAGTGGTCTCGGTGCTGACGCTATCAGGGCTTGCATGCCTACTGACTTTAGGGCTCGCGTATGGCTCCATTTACGGGATGGACATCGCCGGGCTCGACCCCTTCACCCAGACCATTGCCAAAATATTTAAACCGGAAGTAGTAGTAGGTTTTTTTGTTAAAGGCATCCTGTTTGGTCTGGCGGTGACGTTGATTCCGATTAGTGCGGGCCTTGAGACGCCGAAGAAATTGTTCATGGTTCCGGTCTCCGTACTGCGCGGTATGATGCGGGTCTTCTTCGCTATTGTCGCGATTGAGGTGGTGTCATTAGCGCTGCAATACATCTGACCTTGTTCAAGGATCGTCGCGCGTTGCAGGCAGCGGTTGTCGCGCTCGATGATTTTGCGATAGCGCGCGTGTCGCTCGATTTACCATTGCGCGCCAATCTCTCGGCGCTAGATAATATTGCGTTGATTCCCTTATACCAGCGTCATTTCAGCGCCGCAGAATCTGCCCGGCAGGCGATGGCGCTGCTGGAAGAGCTTGATCATGTCGATATTGCCTCACTCCGCGATCCGGACATGACACCCTCGCAACGTTTTGTAACGCAGCTTGCGCGAGCGCTGATTTTGCATCGCCCCCGGTTGATAATCGATCGCCCGGGCGCGATGCTCTACGATGTGATGTATCCCACGTTTATTCACCAATTGGCTTCACGTGTGACTTCAACGGGAACATGGGAAATTTTCGATTACGATTGGAATCGCGTACTTCATCCGCAAGCGCCTGCTTCAAACCTAACGCATGAATAAACTGCATTTTAAAGTCGGCCTTTTTGTGTTCACGGCGTTAGTGCTCGGGGGCGCATTCCTCGCGTATCTCTTGTACGCACGCGGGTTTTTTGACGGTACCTTTCAGCTACAACTGGCAGCCAGCACAGCGGACAATGTCGCACCCGGTGTGCCGCTCACTTTTTCTGGTATCGAAATTGGTCAAGTCAGCACCTTAGGTTTGAACGACGGCGGGGGGATTGTGATCAGGGTCAAAGTGCCCGCCCGGCATGCCAAATGGCTTAAAGTGGATAGCACTTTCACGCTGGACAAACCCATCGTGGGTGGCGCAAAAATTCGCGTGGACTCACCCAATCTAAATTCACCCGCTTTACCCAACAACGCCACCATGCTGTTGGTGACCTCTGACGTTACCAAAGAAATTCCGGTGCTGGTGGAACGTGTCAAAGTGATTTTGGCCAACGTCGAGTATCTCACCCGACGCGGCGGTGAAATCAACAGCACACTGGCTAACGCTAAAATCATTACCGATCGCATGACGGGTGAATACGGCGTGCTGGAAGGCGTGTTGGGGAGTCGTGAAAAGGCCCGAGCATTGACCGACACGCTGGATAAGGCGCGCGCGTTAATGATCAAACTGGACGGTATCGCTGGCAAAACTGATCAATGGTTATTTGCCCATAAAGGCGTCGCCGAAAATACCCGCGAGTCGCTGGCACAAATTCGGGTATTACTTAACGATGCGCAAGCCAGCCTGAAAAAAGTCGATCTGGTAATGCAAAATGCGGTGGCGATTTCTGCGAATGTGAAAGACGGCACACAGGACCTGAATAAACTGCGCGGCGAAATCGATGACGCAGTGCGGCGCGCCAGTAGCCTGATTAACGAGGTCAACAACAAGTGGCCGTTCGCGCGCAAAAATCCAGAGATCAAACTCCCATGAAGATCGGATTCTGCATACTATTGTTGGCGGTATTAAGTGCTTGCGGAAGCAGTGGGCCGCCCGTGCCAGACTGGAAATCAGACTCGGTCGATTTGATTGAGCGTTACAAAAAAAATGCGTTGTTGGGCGAAAACGTATTGGCTGAACGCTACTTCAAACAAGCCATCGCTGCGACAGGTGGGGCGGGGCGAGTCAGGGAAACGGCACGCTTATGGCTGGTGCATTGTGCCACTCGCCGCGCGAGTTTGATTGACGATGACTGTCACGAGTATGCCGAGCTGGCACGCATAGACACCAGCGACGAAGACCGTGCCTACTATCAATTTATCACGCTGAACTGGAGCACGCTCGATGCAGCAAAGTTGCCTCAACAGTATGTGGCGTTAGTCAAAACAGAACCGACTCGACTGAATGCACAAATCGCTGCAATCGAAGATCCATTGTCGCGCCTGTTGGCCGCGAGCCTCACCACTTTACGCAAACAGGCAGATACTGCGACCTGGTCGCTGGCCGCAGAAACAGCTTCCAGTCAGGGGTGGCGTCAGCCCCTACTGGTGTATTTGAAGTTATTGCAAAAGCAGGCAATGGAACACGGTTCGCTGGCTGAGCAACAAGCCTATGAGACCCGCATTCGGCTAATAGAAGAGGCGTTAGTTTCGTCCCCTGCAAAATAGGCTACGGTATGTTGAGGAGGGGATGAAAACCCGGCTTAGACAACCCAGCTAAATAGAGCCGCAGTAAATTGAAAAAGCCACGCAAAACGTGGCTTTTTTTGAATGCTGGTGGTCGGGCGTCCCTCGAACAGTGGCAGGTAAGCCTCGTATTTGCTTGGTTTGCGCTTTGTTGTTTTACAAAATACCAACAGAAATACCAACGTTTTTTCCCGGTGCTCCTGTTATTTGTCCTGTTCTCGTTTCCCACGCTCGCGCACGCATATACGCGCGTACTGTTCAACCTGCTGTTATCTCACTGTTACCAGCGGATGATTCAATCCGCCTTGCCACGAATCGCAGCCTGATTTAACCAGGCCAATATCTCGGCACGCGGCTTTCGTTCATCGGTCGTAATGTCTTTTTGCATGGCCATCGCCCTTTTCGTTTGTCGTTGTTACGTCGCTGTTCTCAGTGAGTCTTCAGTGCGAAAAGCCGTATTTCGCCTTATTTAATTCCGGAAGCCCATTCCAGAATGATGCTATCAATCACGCTTGAATAAGTGCTACCCGTCCAGTTGCCGACATGGCTCAGAATCACGGCCTGGGCTTCTTTGCCGGGGTAGTAGTCGATACGCGGATACTTACCGCGTCGATACCGTTGCGCAGTCAGCTTGCTTGCCTTTTTCCATGCCTGCCAAGCGTCCACGTCCTCAGCCGTCACTACCCGCATCCCGGGTTTCCAATTACTCATGCTTGCACGACTCGAGATAGTTTCTTCATGGGCTGATTTTCGAATTAGCGTTATTGAATGCTTAACGAAGGGTCTAATACCGATGCGCTTCATACTTTATTGCCCCGCCGTTCCACTTTTCACCCTCTGCTTCCGCTTTGGTCAGTGAACCCATCTGAATAAATTGCCGCTAGTGAGTGGTAATACATTCATTGTTACCGGCTGGCGGTACCGTGCATGCGCCAAAAGCGGGGTTTACGTACCTACTCCCGGTACAGTGAGACGTGTATCAGTACCGGCTAGCGGGCGTGCCTTTACCGTTTAGCGGGACAGCGTTTGCGTTTTTATGGGCTATCGGCATTGGGTCCATCAACGCCCATGCGCCCGGGTGATAGTGCTTAGCTTCAATATCCAAACCAACAAAGTTCGTGATATGCAGCCACGTCAACGCATAACGCGAAGCGCCAATATTCAGGCCACCTTGTCGCGTCTGGATCAACAAGCCGCGTGTGATGAGTTCAGCCCTTGCGCGCTGAATCACGTCTCGCGATTTCCAGCCACGGCTTGCCAGCCATGCAAACGACAGATGCAAGTGTCCGTTATTCTTTCCGCTGTGCTGACGTATCAGGTCGTACAGCAGCGCTTTGGCGGGATAGTTCAAGCCTTTAAACGCATTGCCATCAAGCACGCCGTGAGGGATCGCCGCATATAAGCCGCTGATAGATTCGGCCGGGCGTTTCTGTTTTTTCTCGGCCATAATTAAGCATCCGCCAGCCGGGACAAATAGCAATACAAGCCCCATAGCTCAATTAAAGTGAGCCCGGTGAGGTCAGCGCCTATGCCTAGGTGAGAGAACCGCGCACACAGCGTTTGCAGGCGTTCCAGCCAGTCGCCGTTCATGGCGCGGCCTTATTTAAAATATACCTCGCAATGCGATGCTTGCGCCCGCACTCGGTTATGCCTTGCGTCCATACCGTAGCAATGTCATAACCCATTGCGCGCAACTCGAACACGCGTGTGGCGGGCATCATAATATCCAACTCGCGCCGGGCTTCAATCGTGGTTAAGGAATGCTGTTTTTCAAACACTGCCAGCATCAATAAGCGTTGAGTGTGAGCAGAATTATCGTTATGATCGGCGTGTGTGTTTTGGGCTGCCTGCGGGTGGCCTTTTTCTTTTTCCATGGTCGTCTCCGCTCAGGCTGCAAGTTTGGCGAATGCAGCGCGAACTTCGCCGACATTGAAGCGGGTTGTGTTGCCACCCAGCTTTCGGGGCCGTGGCAGTTTGCCTATTTTGGCCCAGCGCCAGATTGTGACTTCGGATACATCCAACAAACTCGCCAGCGTGCGTGCAGGGACTTCAGCGGAGCCCGGTAGATCGTCGAAATGTGTAGGGATGGTTTTCATCGCCATGTTGCTTTCCTTTTTCAGGTGAAAGCCCGCGCTTCGGATTGATGCGCGGTGCATGGCTTGTATTAAATTGATTCAGCTTTGCGGCGTCTGTACGGATAAGCCACCAGCCGTATCAGCGCAGCCGCTTAGCGTATCGGCCTGGCGGCTAGACCGTTTTTTATCCTTGTTAATCCATTCGGCGATCGTGCGTTGCGCGTTCGATTCGGTCAGGTTCGCCTCAAGGGTTCGGCTCTGAGCTAGTACAGCATCCTTCAAGGCATGGGCGGCTTGATTAGCGGACTTCCAGTTGCCACGCCGATATTCAGATAACGTCCAAGCCTCCAACTCACGCATTTTCGTATAACGCTTACCTGCCCCCGACTTCCCGAGTTCTGACAATTCCCAATTTCGCGAAAATCTTGCTATTAAAAAACCAACCTCATAGTAAGAGAAGCCAAGTGCGCTAATCATAATATTGTCGCTTTCATATCTGCCATCTTGCAGATCTTGGATGCGCATAAATAAGCCCTCAACCACCATTTCTTGCTTAGGCGTGGCCTGTGATGAAAGATCGATTTTTCTTGCAGCTTTCACGAAAACGGCCTTGGCTTGAATTAAGTCCTTAATTGGTTCACGTTTTCCAGAATCAAAAGACACGTACTCTGCAAGAGCATTTGCATATGAAAAGACGAAATCAACAAACGCCACTACGTTTTTCTTTATATCTTCATTCATCGTCGCGTCCCTTCTCGCGCCCTTAAATGATTGCAGGCAATCGCTGGATTTTCCTCGGCATGCGCCAGATTGCAACACAGTAGATACAACGCAAGCTTAAGGCGCATGTGACCTCCACAATTAATTACGTAAATGACATATCCACATTAACCATGCCCGCACCCCAAGCCCCGCGCGGACTGGGACACCTAATTCCAACCTACTTTAATCCACGCTAAAATTTTTACTCATCACGCTGCTTTTCTGTCTTGCCGTTCGCGTGTGAGCTTCACCGTAGCAATGAAGCCAACAGCCTGGGCGTACCGCGACAGAGTGCGAAGCGAGGGCAGCGTGCGTCCGCTTTCCATGCGCGCAATGACGGATTGCGTGGTGCCCATACGGGCAGCCACATCGGCTTGCGTCAGCCCGGCTTTGACGCGAGCGGCAATCAGTTCATGCGCAACAGAAAACTCGTCTTCCAGCGCAAGGTATGCTTCACGCGTTGCTTTATTTTTCAGCAGCCGGGTTTTGACTTCGGACAGTGTTTTCATGGTTCCAACTCCTTCAAGCGCGCCAGGGCGGTTTGTATCGCATGGCGCGGGGTTTTCTGGGTCTTCTTAACAAACACATGCAGCACGATCAAACGCTTCCCCGATGCCGCTACATAGGCTGCGCGGGCGATTCCATCCTTGCCGCTCATACGCATTTCCCACAGCTTGCCCTCCAGCGGGCGCACATGCGGTAAGCCCACTTTTTGCGCGCCAAAGGTTTCCAGCAATTCCCCCACCCTCAGAAACCGGGCTTTCAGGTCGGCTGGCAATGCATTCAATTCTTTCTCTGCGGCCTCGATCAGGCAAACATGCCACGTCATCATTATAGCCTTTTTGCTATATAGTCAAAATTTGTAGCAAGTCTTATTGCTTAACCCGCCTCGCCGCGAAATGAGATAACTTCCGCGCCGCGTTTCAGCTTGTCCAGATAATCCGCCCAAGCCTGCATCATCGCCTTGCGCTCTTTCAGGAACTTCGTCCGGTTGTATGCTGTGCCCAGCGCATCTGGTACACGGTGCGCAAGCTGGTGTTCAATCACTTCGGGACGAATGCCAAGGTCTTCATGGATGATCGTCCGTGCCATCGCCCTGAAGCCGTGCCCGGTTATTTCGGTCTTTGTGTCGTACCCCATGCGACGCAGCGCGGCATTAACCGCCGCCTCACTCATGGGCTTGTGCGGGTCGCGTCCGGGAAAAACGTGCACACGGTAGCCTGTTAGTGGTTGCAGCTCGCGCAATATCTCAACGGCTTGCGGTGCAAGCGGAACGATATGCTCAGTCTTGGTCTTGCTTGCGATGTATCGCCATTCAGCCGCATCAAGATCAATGTCCGCCCACTTGGCCATGCGCAGTTCACCCGGTCGCACAAACAGCAGCGGGGACAGTCGCAAGGCGCATTGCACCTGCAAGCTGCCCTTGAACCCGTCGATTGCCCGTAGCAGTTCTCCCACGGCGGCAGACTCAGTAAACGCAGCGAAGTGTTTGCCACGCACGGGCGGAAGCGCTCCTTTAAGGTCGCCGGTTGGGTCGCGTTGCGCGCGCCCGGTAGCAACGGCGTAACGGAATACCTGCCCGCAGCTTTGCATGACACGGTGCGCGGTTTCCAGTGTGCCCCTGCCTTCGATGCGCCGCATGGTAGCCAGTATTTCGGGGGCGCTCAGTTCGGCAATCGGTCTACCACCCACCCACGGGAAAACATCGCGTTCCAGACGTCGGATGATTTTGTCGGCATGGCTCGCGGCCCAGCCGGGCGCGTGTTTGGAGTACCACTCGCGGGCAACGGTTTCAAAGCTGTTCGCCGCGCGTTCGACTCGTTGGGTCTTGGTGGCCTTCTTCAATTCGCCGGGGTCGATGGCGTCAGCTATTTTCTGGCGGGCTACGTCGCGCTTTTCACGGGCGCGGGCAAGGCTGACGTCGGGATATACACCAAGGGCCAAGGTTTTTTGTTTGCCGCCGAAGCGGTAGGCCAAGCGCCAGTATTTCCCGGCTTTGTTGACCAGCAAATAAAGCCCCTTCTCGTCGGACAGCTTGAAAGGCTTGTCTGCGGGCTTGGTTTTCTTGATGGCTTGGTCTGTCAGCGGCATGGCGTATACCTTTCGTCAGTTTGTTGGTATCTGTTTTGCTGATATGCCAACTGCCAACAGATGTACCAACAAAACTGTTGGTATTTCATGCTATGCCATGATACGTGCTGAGGCAATAAAAAACCCGCAATCCATTGCTAGATGCGGGTTTAGGTTACTGCATGATGCTTGGTGATACTTGTAATTGGTGGGTCGGGCGAGATTCGAACTCGCGACCAATGGATTAAAAGTCCACTGCTCTACCGGCTGAGCTACCGACCCGGCGAAGCGCGAAATTATAACTGATTGTTGAAGGCAGACCAAGCTTCGCATTAGGCTCGGCGCGGTATCCGCGGCCTTTAGGGGGTTGAATATCGAGCCGTAACTACGGCTTAACCTATTTCAAATGACGATCCTGGTGGGGGCGGATTTATTGCGGAAGGCACGCAAGCTTAGCCCTTCAAAGGGTTTGGCTTGCGCGTCGATTTTAGTTTTATAGACTCGGCTATCAGGCTTCGCGCATCATCATCGCGTATTGAATTTTCATCGTCAGCGCAGCTCCGGTAATGATGGAGGCCAACACGAGAAAAGACGCGACTGAAAGCGTGGAGACGCCGGTTACACCCTGGCCGATGGTGCACCCCATTGCGGTGACGCCGCCAAAGCCCATCAGCGTTGCGCCGAGTATATGGCGCAACATATCCTGGGGAGAATTGAAGGACTCCCAGCGAAAAGTTTTGTGCACAATGCTGTAAATCCAGGCGCCTGCAATCACGCCAAAAACGCTGGCGATACCAAATGTGACGATGGTGGTGGCGTCGGTCCAGTAGGCCCAGAGATCCATCGTATAAGCTAGCGGAGCGACAAAAGTCATAGACTCGGCGAGGTGGGAATTGGTCCCTAGATACACCATTTCCAGGGTGCTGGGATCTTCACCGAAACCAAATTTACCGGTCACATACCAGCCTGCTACTACGATCAATCCCACGACGATTCCGGCCAGTGTGTTATCGAAATTTTCACGGAAGGCTTTGCTGGCAAACACCACAGCCAGTAGCACAACGCCAATCACCAAGCCGAACATAAGCGTGCCGGTTTTATCTGCATGCCCGAGCAATGCAGGCAGTGTTTGGAGACTGTCGAAGTGAATGGTGACAGGCGCTGCCTGCAACACATTGATACGGAATGCACCAAATATGCCGCGCAAGGTCACCAGTGCGGCATAACCCAGAAACAAAAATACAACGACCGATTTGAGATTTCCCCCGCCGATACGCACTAAGGTGCGCTGACCGCAACCGCCGGCCAAGGTCATGCCAATCCCAAAGGTCAGCCCGCCCACCAAAGCCGCCAGCCAGTAAAAATTGGAACTGGTGTAGATCGTTTTGGCCGGGTCCAGATTTCCCAGATAGATCATTGCGCTGGTACCCATGATGGCAACCGCAATCGCCAGCATCCACGCACGCATACGTCCCCAGTCGTTCATATTGACGATATCTGAGACCGCGCCCATGGTGCAGAATTGGGTTTTATTGGCAACGTAGCCAAAGATAAAGGCCAGAATAAATCCTGACCATACGACGACGTGCAGTTTGATGGCCGCATCGCTCGCATTCCAACCCAAGGCAGTAACGAGTTGGCTCAATAAATCCATGTTTTCCATCTAGGGCTCCGAAGGTATTAGTTTTGGCTGCAAATTCACCGTAAATGAGGCGGCAAAAGAGGGGGCACATAGTGGGTTGGGTCGCGTACCTGGGCGGAATAAAATCCAGCGCGCCGTAGACGACAGGCGTCGCACACGCCACACGCTTGCCCCGTAACATCTGCCTGATAGCAACTCACGGTAAGCGCGTAGTTAACGGCCATGGCATCACCAACTTTAATGATTTCCGCTTTGGACAAGTGCTGTAGCGGAGCATGAATTTGCACGGGCTGACCTTCAACACCGGATTTGGTCGCCAGATTGGCCATGTGCTCAAACGCGGCGATAAATTCCGGGCGGCAGTCGGGGTAACCTGAATAGTCGACTGCGTTGACTCCAATAAAAATATCACGCGCGCCTAATACTTCCGCCCAGGCCAGTGCCAGTGACAGCATCACAGTATTGCGTGCAGGAACATACGTGACTGGGATGCCGGTAGTGGGCGATTCCGGCACCGGAATGGTGGAGTCGGTCAATGCCGACCCCCCAAACTGTCCCAAGCCCAATTGAATCGTGCGATGCTCAATCGCGCCCAGATGCGTAGCTACGCGAGTGGCGGCAGTGAGTTCGGCTTGGTGGCGTTGCCCGTAGTCCAGCGTGAGCGCATAACAGGCGTAGCCTTCTTTGCGGGCTATCGCTAAAACGGTAGCCGAATCCAGGCCGCCTGACAGAAGAATGACTGCACGCTTGCTCATTTCCCCGCCACGTTACCCCAGAGTATTTTGTGCAGCTGGACTTGCATCCGCACCGGCAAACGATCAGCCAGTATCCATTCCGCCAGTTGTGCGGGAGCCAGCTCGCCTTGCACGGGCGAGAGCAAAACAGGACAGCGTTGGGGCAGCGCATGCTCAATGATTTGCGCGCATGCCCAGTCATAATCTGCGCGATCGGCGAGTACAAATTTCACTTCATCGCGGTGTGTCAAATGCGCCAGATTTTCTGTGCGATTGCGCTGTGATTCCCCGGAACCGGGGGGCTTAATATCCACAATGCGCGCCACGCGACTGTCGACCTGACTAATATCAAGCGCGCCGCTGGTTTCCAGTGAAACCGAATAGCCCGCGTCGCATAAGGTCGTCAGCAGCAATGCACAATTTTTTTGCGCCAGCGGTTCTCCGCCGGTGACACAAACCGTCGGCGTAGCGTAGGCGACGACCTTTGTCATCACGCTGGGCAGATCCATCGCTTCCCCGCCCTGGAAGCTATAGCTCGTGTCGCACCAACGACAGCGAAGAGGGCATCCGGTTAATCGAATAAAAACAGTAGGCAGCCCAACGCGACTGGTCTCGCCTTGCAACGAGTGGAATATTTCCGTAATGCGAAGGCTAACGACGGGCGTATCTGCAGCGGGCAAAATTATTATTTCAACGAGGCGAGCCGCTTGGCCGCGAGCGACGATGCATTACTCGCGCCATATTTGGTGATGATTTCTTCCAAGGTTTTTTTAGCACCGATGCGATCTTTCAATTCCATTTGATTGCTCGCAATATTCAACAATGCATCGGGAATTTTTGGGCTGGCAGGATACGCCGCAATCAATTTTTGCTGTTGCGCCAACGCAGTTTTGTAATCCTTCAGCGCGTAATACGAATAGCCTATCCAATATTGTGCATTGGGGGCCAGCGTGCTGTCGGGATAAGTTTTCAGAAATCCTTTGAAGCCTTTAATCGCATTGGCATAGTTGTGCGATTTGAAAGCGTTGAGCGCCGCCTCATAGTCGCCTGATTCAAGCGCTGGGTCGGCGGAGGATGTAGTGGAAGTAGTCGCCACGGTACTCGCTACGGCAGGGGTTGTGGTTGCCGCTTTGCTAAGCTCGGATACGCGGCTGTCCAGATCCACGTATAAGTCCTTTTGGCGTTTTTCCAAAGTTTCCAGTTGGTGCGTTTGGACCTCAGCCTCACCTCGCAACTGTGCGATTTCCGCTTTGAGTGTCTCCACTTCTTTCAATAAACTTAGCAGTTGCTCATTTTTTTGCAGAGAAGCTTCGAGCTTATCAATGCGGCTGCTTTGAATACGCGCCTCAGATTGAAACTCAATCATCTGGCGCGTGAGTTCCTTGTCGGCCGCCCACGCCGGGGCATTCAGACAACACATAAGCAGCAGGCAGGCGCGAAATTTCACTCTCTCAGCCTCGATTATTCGTCGGTATAGACAATGTCGGCGCGGCGATTTTCGGCATAAGCGGCTTCAGTTTCGCCTTCCTTACGTGGCTTTTCTTCACCAAAACTGATGGCTTCGAGTTGCCCGTCGCTCACGCCCATGACGGAAAGCGCTTTCCGTACCGCTTCGGCGCGCTTTTGTCCCAACGCCAAATTATATTCACGGCTACCGCGCTCGTCGGTATTACCTTGAATAATGGCTTTAGCTTCGCGCTTGGACATTAAGTAGGCCGCGTGCGCTTCAAGCACAGCACGGTATTCGTCCTTCACTTCATAACTGTCGTAGTCAAAATAAATGCTGCGTTTGGCAAGTGGGCTGGCGGGGTCTTTACGAGGGTCTTTTAAACTGTTTTTGTTTTCGTCATTACGGCCTGCGACTGCGTTGGCATCAATTCCCGTGGTTTCCGCACCTTTACCCGTATTGGCGGGTACTGTGGACGTGTTGGCGGAGCGGTCTTCTACCGCTGCGGGTTTTTGCGCGGTTGTACCACACGCCGATAAGGTCAAAGCCAACAAGATAGGCCAGAGGGTTTTATTCATTTCAAATCTCCTAATTAGATCATTTGAGGGGTGTCGCTATAGCGCAAGAATTTTACAGCTTGGCGATTAAGTGAAGACTTATCCTACGAATTTTAGGCATTCGCCTACGTTGAAATCAGACGTGTCATCGTCGCGCCTTAATATTCACGGTCCCCAAGCAGGTTCACGTGCATCCGTACCACTTTCGGATAAGCGTGAACGGGTTTTGCCGTCCAGGCTAACCGTTCCCAGGATGCCATGCCCGCCCATTACAGTGGCATATAAAACCGACTGACTGTTGGGTGCAAAGCTGGGGGATTCATCATGGCTGCTGTCCGTCAGCGTTCGGGCCTGACCGGAGGCCAGTTCCTGCAGCATCACCTGAAAGCGCCCGCTATCGCGGCGTATGTAGGCCAGCCATTTACCATCCGGGCTGATAGCCGGAGACACGTTGTAATTGCCTTCAAAAGTCACGCGCTTAGGCTGCCCACCGCTTGCGGGCATCTGGTAAATTTGCGGGCTCCCGCCGCGATCCGACGTGAAATAAAGCGTTTGACCATCTGGAGAAAATACCGGTTCGGTGTCGATATTGCCTCCCTGGGTGAGTCGCACGACACCGCTGCCATCCGCATTAATACGATAAATTTGCGAGGCCTGATCACGCGTCAGCACGACCGCAAGATGATTGCCATCCGGCGCCCACGCAGGGGCTGAGTTGGAGCCTTTGAACGCTGCCACTTTCCGCCGACCGCCGTCGCGCAATGACTGGGTGTAGACGACAGGCTTTTTATCTTCAAATGACACATACGCCAGCCGATCGCCATTAGCGGAAAATACCGGAGAAATAATCGGCTCATTCGAACGCACAACAGTGCGTGGATTCTCGCCATCCGCGTCGGCCACCTGCAATTCAAAACGCTTGCCGCGCTTTTGCACGTATGCAATGCGCGACCCAAACGCGCCTTTCATGCCAGTTAGTTTTTCATAGATGACATCGGCAATTTCGTGCGCGGTGGCTCGCCACTGAGCCGCCGTGATGTTGTAACTAAGCCCGGCTAACTGAGTTTGTTTAACTGCATCTACCAAGCGAAAACGCACGTCATAACGGCCGCCTACAAGCTCTGTCACCTGACCGAGCACGAGTGCGTCGGCCTCTTTGCCGCGCCAAAGCTTGAAATCTATCTGGCTTGAATCGACCGGTAGCGCGGTACCTGCCGTATCGATTAATTTGAATTGTCCACTGCGATTAAGATCATCGCCCGCAATTTGCGTCAATGAAGGTTTAGGCTGGTTTGCGGCACCTAGAAATGGCACCACCGCAATGGCGATTTTGTTGGCTGCGCCACCGATGACTTGAATTTCCATCACGGCCCCGGCCGATGTCATTAAGCCAATTTGCAGACATAAGCTAGTCAGAATTAAAACAATAATGCGCACATAAATCCTTCAAAAATGATGTCGTTTAAAGCGATTTTAACATGCGTAAAATCTACTAATCCTTGGGGCGGTGAGACAAAATCACCACCGGCACAAACGCGGCGCGTGCATCCTTGTCGGTAGGCAATGGCAAGGGCGAAGATTTGTTGATGGCGCGCTCTACTGCGTCGTCCAACGCTGGGTTACCGCTGCTTTGAACCATTTTGACGTTGAGCACTTCACCGGTCGGCAATACTTGAACTTGAAATTTGACTTGCGGATTGCCTTTAAGGTTCTCGGGGAGGCGTGTATTACTCCGAACCTTGGCTCTGATCTCATCCTGATATTTAGCCACAACGCTTGACACTTCACTGTTGCGGTGCGAGGCGGCGGCACGAGTAGCAATCTGTTTGATCTGGCGTGACTCGTTTGCCAGCTCTGCGTCCATCATCCGCCGCTGCAACTCCTGCTCTTCTTTTAGTTGCGCTTGCTGCTGTTTGAGCTTATCAGCTACCTCCTGCGCTTTTTTTGCATGGATACGCTCTAACGCTTTTTGTTCCTCCAGCTCGGCCTGTTTGATTTTGGCTTGGCGTTGAATGTCTTTCTTTTTTTCTAACGCGATATCGGGGGCTTTAGGCGGTGCAACTTCTTTCACCGCAGGCGCAGGTTTGACCATGGGCTCAGGCTTGGGCGCAACATGCGATTTGATCCTGGGGGCAGGGGGGGGTTCGGGAAGGGCCTGCCACAAGTCCACCATCACCGGTTCCGGAGGGTGGGTTTGCCACGACACGCCAAACACCAGTAGCACCAAAAAAACCGCATGCACTCCCAGTGCCAGTGCGCCCGCTTTGGCTTCCGTGCTGCGCAATGCAAAAGCACTCATAAGGCCGGGCGTGCAAGCAAGCCAATGCGGGTGATTTGGGCTTTTTGCAATAACGTCATCACATCCATGACTTCTTGATAGCGCACGCCCTTGTCGGCTGCGATGACTACTGGCTGATCCGGGCGCTCACGATGCAGGGTGCGAATTTCGTCTGCCAGCCGCGCTTTCGCTACCTCGCGTTCGACGCTATCACCGGCGCGATCACGCAATTTGAATTCGCCGGACTCCTTGATGATGACCTCTAGCGGCAGCGCAGGCGTGGGTTGAGTTTTACCGACGCTGGGTAAATCCACCTGACCCGGATTGATGAACGGTGCGGTGATCATGAATATCACCAACAGCACCAGCATCACATCGATCATCGGTACGACATTGATCTGGGCAACCTGTTTACGGGTACGCGCCATAACTCAAACAGGCTTGGTGGCCTGGCGTTGCAGGATATTGGAGAACTCTTCCATAAAGCTTTCCAGTCGGTTGGCGAGCCGGTCGATGTCGTGGGTGAAGCGGTTGTAGCCGACCACGGCGGGAATCGCGGCGAACAAGCCCATCGCGGTGGCAATCAGCGCTTCTGCAATGCCTGGTGCGACTTGCGCAAGCGTCGCCTGCGACACCGAAGCTAAACTTTGGAACGCCAGCATGATGCCCCACACCGTGCCGAACAGCCCAACGTACGGCGACACCGAACCCACGGTAGCGAGAAAAGACAAATGCGATTCCAGCCGGTCCACCTCGCGTTGATAAGTCGCCCGCATCGCACGGCGTGTGCCGTCCATGATGATGTTGACGGTCATCCCGGCCTGGCCCCGCAGCTTTAGATACTCACGAAAGCCAGCTTCGAACATGCGCTCCATCTCGCCCGTTTCATCTCGCTCTATCGATACGCGCTGATACATCACATTCAGGTCGCCGCCGTTCCAGAATTCTTTTTCAAAGCGCTCGGTAATGCGTTGAGTGCGCTTTAACGTAAACATTTTGATGAAGATATACCACCACGACATCATCGATGCGATGAGCAAAATGCCCAGCACGATCTGAACTGCCAGAGAAGCGTGAATAATCAGCGTTAAGAGCGATAAATCTTGATTAAGTTGTGGGTTCACGGGGAGATAGTTTTTCCAATAAAGGCGCAGGTATTTTAACGGGCTTAAGACGCGTGGCATCCACACAAACGATCTTCACTCGGGCGCGCGTCAACAAATTATCCGCATTAATTTCCTGTGTGACTGTCAGACAAGTGCGCGTGGCGACACCTAAATGGGTAGTGAGCGTTAGCAGATCGTCCAAACGCGCAGGCGCAAGATAATCGATCTCGACACGACGCACCACGAATACGACGCCATAGGTGTTGTGCAAACTGGCCTGTTCGAATCCCAGGTCGCGCAGCCATTCAGTTCGCGCACGTTCCATGAACTTGAGATAATTGGCGTAATACACCACGCCGCCCGCGTCAGTATCTTCCCAATAAACCCGAACCTGATAAACAAAGGGCGCGTTCACAATGCGTTATTAAATAACTCCGCATTAGGATGGTGGCTGGGCATGGCGAAACCCATGTGGCGATAGGTGAGGGAGGTGGCGATGCGGCCGCGCGGCGTCCGTTGCAAATAACCTTGCTGAATCAGATACGGCTCCAGCACATCTTCAATCGTGTCGCGTTCTTCGCCGATTGCCGCCGCCAGATTATCCAGACCCACGGGGCCGCCCATGAATTTTTCGATTACTGCGGACAGTAGTTTGCGGTCCATCACATCCAATCCAGCCGAGTCAACATCAAGCATGATCAGCGCGGCATCGGCGACAGCGCCGGTCGCGCGCCCATCGGCTTTCACGTCCGCATAATCGCGCACCCTGCGGAGCAAACGGTTGGCAATCCGGGGCGTGCCGCGTGAGCGCCGAGCAATTTCCAATGCACCGGCCTCTTCGAGATCCATTTTCAATAAACCCGCCGAACGGTGCACGATAAAACCAAGCTCTTCGGCGGAATAAAACTCCAGACGCGCGACGATACCAAAGCGATCACGCAGCGGATTAGTCAACATTCCCGCGCGCGTCGTTGCACCGATCAAGGTGAACGGGGGTAAATCCAGTTTCACTGAGCGCGCCGAGGGGCCTTCGCCGATCATGATGTCAATTTGAAAATCTTCCAGCGCGGGGTAAAGCACCTCTTCGACCACCGGGCTTAAGCGATGAATCTCATCAATGAAGAGCACGTCGTGGGGCTCAAGGTTAGTCAGCAGAGCCGCCAGATCGCCCGCGCGCTCGAGCACCGGCCCGGAAGTCTGGCGCAGATTCACTCCCATCTCGCGCGCAATAATGTGTGCCAGCGTGGTCTTGCCTAATCCGGGAGGGCCGAATAGCAAGACGTGGTCCAGCGCTTCACTGCGCTTTCGCGCCGCGTGGATAAAAATCTCCAGCTGCTCGCGTGCCTTCGCCTGACCGACATACTCGGCCAAGGTTCGCGGGCGCAGTGCGCGCTCGATCTGCTCCTCTTGCGGGCTCGCAGCAGCCGGGGCGATAAGGCGGTCGGTTTCGATCATGCGGCTTATTCTACCGGCTCTCTCAAGCGCCTAAGCTTCCCGACGCATCTGTGGAAAAAGAATCACATCGCGGATCGAAGGCGCGTCGGTCAGCAGCATCACCAGCCGGTCGATGCCGATGCCACAGCCGCCGGTGGGCGGCAGGCCGTGTTCCAACGCACGGATGTAGTCGGCGTCATAGTGCATCGCTTCCTCATCCCCAGCTTCCTTCTGACGAACCTGCTCCATAAAGCGTTCGGCCTGATCTTCAGCGTCGTTCAATTCGGAAAACCCGTTCGCCATTTCGCGCCCGGTGATAAATAACTCGAAGCGTTCGGTGATGTCGGGGTTCAGATCAGAACGGCGCGCGAGTGGCGAGACTTCGGCCGGATAGTCAATGATGAAAGTCGGCTGCATCAATAGCGCTTCGGTGGTCTCTTCAAAAAAGCTTAATTGCAGACCACCCAAACCGTCTTGCGGTCTATATTTGGCTTTCATTGCGACGAATTGTGCAATCAACCATTCACGATCATTCAATTGATCCACACTGTATTGCGGGTGATATTTTGTGATCGCATCGACAATCGTCAGGCGGGCAAAAGGTTTGCCTAAATCGATCTCGTTGCCCTGATAAGTCACAACCGTTGAGCCGGTAGCGGCGACCGCCGCGTGGCGAATTAGCGACTCGGTATAGTCCATCAAATAGCGGTATTCGCGATAGGCCTCATAGAACTCCATCATCGTGAATTCGGGATTGTGGCGGGTGGAAAGCCCCTCGTTGCGAAAGTTGCGATTGATCTCGAACACCTTCTCAAAGCCGCCGACGACGAGGCGCTTCAAGTACAGCTCGGGCGCGATGCGCAGGAACAACTCCATGTCGAGCGCGTTGTGATGCGTGGCGAACGGCTTGGCCGCCGCGCCGCCGGGGATGGGATGCATCATCGGCGTTTCGACTTCGAGAAAGCCGTTGCCGGTCATGAATTCGCGCATCGCCTGAATGATTTTCGAACGGCGGATGAAGGTTTCGCGCGCCGCATCGTTGGTGATCAAATCCAGATAGCGTTGACGGGCGCGCTGCTCCGGATCGGCCAGGCCATGGAATTTTTCCGGCAGCGGGCGCAGCGCTTTGGACAACAGGCGGATAGATTTGGCCTGGATCGTCAGTTCGCCCTTGTTGGTCTTGAATAGCACGCCAGTCACACCCAGAAAATCGCCCAAGTCCCAATGCTTGAAAGCCTCGTGCGCCTCAGCCCCGGCATGGTCGTCAGAGATATAAACCTGTATCCGCCCGCTCATGTCCTGCAGGCTGGCGAAGCTGGCCTTGCCCATCACGCGTTTCAGCATCATGCGTCCGGCAAGTTGCACGGGCACGGCTTCGGCCTCCAGCGTTTCCTTGGTCTTTGCAGCGTGCGTATCTGCCAGCGCGCCCGCATAATCGCGGCGCTCAAAGTCGTTGGGGAAGGCCACGCCCTGCGTGCGAATCTCGGCAAGCTTGGCGCGACGCTCGGCGATGATCTGGTTTTCGTCGGGTTGAGGTTGTAGTGGTTCGTTCATGGTGCGGATTCAATAGAAAGTGATCACGGGAATGCCGAGCGCCTTGGCGGCGTCGGCCTGATTT
>JAYWDZ010000303.1:0-3811 GCA_043779595.1 Nitrosomonadales bacterium | reverse complement strand
AAACCACTGTAGAAATCACGAGTCTCGCAAGAATGTCATCAAAAAATGATTCGATGACGGTGGGATGAAATTTAATGGGATTTATAGAAGTGCCCTTGTGACTTCTTCGGCATAGCAAAGAAATGGACTGGCCAATAATTAATTGCCGAAAATACAAATGGAACCTGAGAGCAGTCCACTCCAAGAACGCAAACATTGGCTTAACGAAGGACCGCAAGGGAGGTAATTCTTGTTTGACGACATTGTGTATTTCCAGCGCGTGGGCTGCAGCCTGTACGCCACGCGGAGTTTATGCATCAGATGGATGAAGTCATCGGGTGGGATCCCATGCAATGAATTGTGATGTAACCCTTGTGGTCATCCGGTTTAACCGTTTGAATTCCTGCTAAACCTCGATCTAATGATGAAAACTCACAAGAAAAACCCCGCACCGCGCTTGCCGCCGTCGCCTGCCGAGATACCCGTAATTCCGCACCTGGATACCCCCTCTGAAGCGCGGTGGTGGCGCAATGCCAAGGTGATGTTGCCGCTATGGATCGTGATCGGGTTTTTAGTCGCGCTGGGGATCCAATACAAAATTGATGCGCGTGTGATTGCCGCTAGCGTTCTGGTTGTGGGGGTGCTGTCGAATGCGTTTGCGTGGCTGGCGGGGCTGGTGATGGTGGTGCCCATCATCGGCCCGCTGATCATTAAGGTTTTGTCGATCGGGTTCATCTGGCTGCTGAACGCAATCGGATATCTGGTGGCGTATGTCGCGATTCGGCGCGGTTATTCCAAGGATGTATTGACTTATCGCGGGTTAACTATCGCGTTGATTATTGGCATTGTGATTGGCTATATATTGGGCAAACTGATTTAAGTCGCACATAAATCGCACCTAAAAGGCGATCAACAGCACCCCCCCCGCGACCATTGCAATCCCTGACCATTCACGAAGTGAGGGACGTTCGCCCAGGAATGTAAATGCAAACACGGCTACGAGCACGAGGCTGAGCTTATCAATGGGCGCGACTTTGGAGGCATCCCCTAACTTGAGTGCCCGGAAGTAACAGACCCAGGATGCCCCAGTGGCGAGGGCGGATAAGCTTAGGAACAGCCACGTCTTTGACGAAAGCGCAAAGGGGTTGGACCACTTACCCGTATATGCCACGAACGCCGCCAATACGACGATGATGATCGTTGTTCGAATCAAGGTGGCCAGATCAGAGTCGACTCCCTGAATGCCGATCTTCGCAAAAATGGCGGTCAGGCCTGCAAATATCGCAGATAGAATTGCCCAATAAAGCCAGCTGGTGGATGTCGCCATAATTGCCTCAGTTGAATTGCTGAAGTATCGCTTATTAAGCGCTGCCAGTTATACCGAAATAATCGATGTCTCGCTGTAATGACATTGGTTTTGTCGAGTGACATAAGTGTGATTGCAAGACCCCATTTTTTTGTATGTTGGGCAGCAGGCTACTAATTCCGATTTGCGCGGACATTCTCGACCACCGAACGTACCGCCTCGATCACAATGTCTGGGCGATCAAATTGGATGTAGTGGCCCGCATCAGGAACCAGTTTATGCTGGCTCGAAGATGACCATGTCGCTAGCTCTTCCTGCATCTGCTTCCAGATTTCCTGGTGCTGTTTAGCTTGTTCTGCTGTTATATTTAAATCTGCGATCGCCTTCTCGGGAAACGAAGCCGTTGAGGTCAACACGAAGAACGGACGGTGGCCAAGCTGGCGGAAAGTTCCGGCTTCTGCGAGTGTCTGTTCGAGTGCCTCACTCTCCTTGAGCATAGGCCAAAGTGATGTGGGGGTATAGGCTTTCACAGCCAGATCAACACCATCGGGCAGGTTAGGCATTTTCTCGGAGGTGTCTGCAACGACACGTACCACACCCGTCCAATTGAGTAATGCGCCCATTTTTTCTATGAGCTGCATTAACTTCGACCCGGATATTTTTGCCACAGCATCGAATCGCTGAATTTGATCCGGGTGTGACGCATCCACAAAAACCAACCCGGCCACTTCTGCACCGAAGTATTTCGTGTAGATCATGATATAAGGGCCACCCAACGAATGCCCAACCAATACGAACGGCCCTTGCTCACCCGCTTTACTCAAGGTGGCATGCAAGTCTTCAGCGATGGATTTGCCATTTTGGGGAGTATCGTGTGCGTCGCTCCACATGATTCCGGCCCGACTGTAGGCACAGGCTCGGGTCGTTTTTGCAATTTCGTCGTGAACCGCCGACCAGCTTAGCGAACCACTCAGGTCCAGTCCTGACTCAAATATCACTGTAGGGCTTCCAGTTCCTCGACAGTCCAATTGAATCCGGCGTCCGCCTATATCCACCAACTTCCCGAGCGGCGGAAACTTCTGGGCAGCATGCCTTCTGCTAAACATCTCGTAAGCAACGCCAGCGATCGTGGCAAGCACGACGAGCGCGAAGAGTCCCAAGCAAACATAAACGATCCACTGTTTCATGAGTTAGCTTTCTCTGGCGAATTTTTTTCGTGAAACAAGCAAGTAGTGCATTGATGACAATTTCATTTGTATGACAGTCAAGCTCTACCACACTTGGAACAGTCACGGCTTGGAGCAGCGTCGGGTCTAACGTAAAGTTGAGGAGCGCCGCGCTTTTTTGCGGCGTCCTGCCCGAACGCAAGGTTAGCTCCCAAACTCACTGTGACGAAATCGCATGGAAGCTCTCTCCAGCCCGAATGCGCTCCAGCCGACTATAGACAGACGCACCTCCTACATCTTCTACCCACCGAGCAACTTCAGCTTTCGCTACGGCGTAGTTCTGTGTTAGCAAATCGTCGTTTTGAACGAAGAACTCGCCGGCAGACAATAGTGTTTTTACATACTCAGCTTCAGCTCCTGATACGTCACGGATAACATATCGAGGCCGAAAGTCCACCTGCATGGCGAGACCCTCATCGAACCACACCGGAAGTTGCGTAAGCCTGCCCCAGTACCCAACTCGATCAGCTATTTCAGCGTGCATCAATTCATGCGCAACCACATCAAGGTTTTGTCCTTTTGGGCCGATCATTACGCAAACCTTGGGGCCGATAAACTGCGTGCTTCCATATTCATTGAGCGTTAACGGCCAAAACATTTTCCGGTTGTTGAAGAAAACCACGATAGGCTTTGATTGGAGAGTGCCGAATGTGTTTTTAATTCTGGTGCTAGATTCCATAAGAAGCTGCTCATAAACAGCTGAATGCTCTTGGTTACTATCTGTAATAGCACAAGCAGCTACACCGGGATTTGCATAAACATACAAAGTCAAACCTAGCACGATGGCGGCAAAGGTGAATGCGAGGAATGCTTTTCGTTTAACGCGCATAGTTTTTCTTGGGAGCTAACGAAGCTGTAGAAAAACATTCATTCCGCATCTTGCCTCACCCGTTCATCTGCATCAACATCGCCACATTGATTTTGTGATGACACAAACCGCATGGCCCGCTACAAACACATCGACACCAGCCCGCGTTTTCTTGCCGTTGATCTCCAGAGGCAGTTGCTCCCCGGCACCTTCGAACACGCTCTGAATCACCTCATCGACTTTGAGTTGGACTTGTCCAGCTTCGATACCCGATTCCGGAATGACGCCACGGGTGCTGCCGCCTATCCGCCTGCGATGCTGCTGAAGGTTGTGCTGTTCGCCTACAGCCAGGGCATCGTATCCAGTCGCGGCATTGAAGCCGTCTGCCGCGACCACGTCACCTTCATTGCTCTGTCCGGCGACACCCAGCCGCACTTCACCACGATTGCCGGATTCGTTTCAACGCTGGCCGACGACATCGCCCGCATCTTT
>JAYWDZ010000302.1:0-9444 GCA_043779595.1 Nitrosomonadales bacterium | reverse complement strand
GCGCGGGCAGCCCGGCGGAAATCAATCTGCGCGCCAACGACATTGCCAACATGGGGTTTGCCGAGGCCGCCGACTGCCCGGTGATCCTGATCGCCGATATCGACCGAGGTGGCGTGTTCGCGCATCTGGTCGGCACGCTGGCCTTGCTGTCCGAAACCGAGCAGGCGCGCGTCAAGGGCTTTGTCATCAACCGCTTTCGCGGCGATCTTGCGCTGCTGCAATCCGGGCTCGACTGGCTCGAAGCCAAAACCGGCAAGCCGGTACTCGGCGTGCTGCCCTATCTGCGCGGCCTGCATCTCGAAGCCGAAGACGCGCTGCCCGCTACGTCGTCCGCGCCCGCCATGCCAGACGCGCTGCGCGTGGTGGTGCCGGTGCTGCCGCACATTTCCAACCACACCGATTTCGATCCGCTGCGCGCGCATCCGCGCGTGGATCTGCGCTTCGTGCCACTCGATCAGCCGCTGCCCTCCGCCGATCTGGTCATCCTGCCGGGGTCGAAAACGGTGCGGGCGGATCGCGCCGCGCTGACTGCCTACGGCTGGGACGCCGCACTGGCGCGGCATCTGCGCTACGGCAGCAAGCTGCTCGGCATCTGCGGCGGCTTCCAGATGCTGGGGCGCGCGCTGCACGACCCGGCGGGCATCGAAGACGAACCGGGCAGCAGCGCCGGGTTGGGCTGGCTGGATTTTGAAACCACGCTCGCCCACGACAAGCAGTTGCGCACGGTTGTGGGCGTATTGGCCGACGGTGTGACGCCGGTGGCAGGCTACGAAATCCATGCGGGTGTGAGCAGCGGCGCGGGGCTGAATCAACCCCTGTGCTGGCTCGACGGGCGGCCCGACGGCGCGATTTCACACGACGACCAGGTGCGCGGCACCTATCTGCACGGGGTGTTCGACACCCCCGCCGCGGCCGATGCGTTGCTGGCGTGGGCAGGCCTTGCGGGCGGCACGGCCAGCCCCGATATCGCCGCGCTGCGCGACGCCGCCATCGACCGCCTGGCCGATGCGGTGGAGGCCCATCTTGATACCCAAGTATTGCGCGACTTGCTGGGACTCAAGTCATGCTGACGCTGATCCTCGGTGGCGCACGCAGCGGCAAAAGCCGACTGGCGCTGCAACGTGCCGAGGCTACCCCCCAGCCGGTTTGCTTCATCGCCACCGCCCAGGCGCGCGACGCCGAAATGGCGGACCGCATCGCGCGCCATCAAACCGAGCGCCCCGCGCACTGGGTCACCGTCGAAGCGCCGCTCGATCTGGCGGGGGCGATTCGCACGGCACCCTCGGGCATCGTCGTGGTGGACTGCCTCACGCTCTGGCTCACCAACTGGCTCTGCCAGCCCGAGCCCAACGATTTTTCAACCGCGCGCGCCGCGTTATTCGCCGCGCTGCAGGCTCGCCACGCCGACGAAATTATTCTGGTCAGCAACGAAACTGGACTCGGCATTATTCCGCTGGGCGCACTTACGCGCCGCTTTGTCGATGAAGCGGGCTGGCTCAATCAGGACGTCGCCCGGATCGCCGACGAGGTGATCTTTGTTGCCGCCGGACTGCCGCTCACGTTGAAAGGAACGCCGCGATGAATCCCCACACCGTCGTCAAACCGCTGGACGAAGCCGCGCGCGCCGCCGCACAGGCGCGCCAGGCTCAGCTCACCAAGCCGCCCGGCAGCCTGGGACGGCTGGAAGATATCGCGATTCAATTGGCCGCGATGCAGGGCAGGCCGCTGCCGCGCATCCAGCAGCCATGGATCAGCATCTTTGCCGCCGACCACGGCGTGGCGGAAGAGGGCGTATCGGCGTTTCCGCAGGCGGTCACCCAGCAGATGCTTGCCAATTTTATCGACGGCGGCGCGGCCATCAGCGTGCTCGCGCGCGAAACCGGCGCGACGCTGGAAGTGGTCGATGTCGGCACGCTCGCCCCCTCCCCGGTGGCGGGCGTGATCCACGCGCAGGTGGCGCGCAGCACCGCCAACTTCTGCCAGCAGTCGGCGATGACCGCCGCGCAGGCGCACGCTGCACTTGACGTCGGGGCGGCAGCCTGCCTGCGGGCTCAGGCCACCGGGGCAGATATTTTTATCGGCGGCGAAATGGGTATTGCCAACACCACGACGGCGGCGGCGCTGGCGTGTGCGCTGCTCGGGGTGCCGGGGGCGGCGCTGGCAGGCGCAGGCACCGGGATCGACGTCGCTGGCGTGGCGCACAAGGCCGCGCTGATCGACCGCGCGCTGGTTCTGCACGGCCTCGCAGCCGGACCTGCACCCGACCCGCTGCATGCACTTTGCGCGGTCGGCGGATTCGAAATCGCCGCGCTGGCAGGCGCGTATCTAGCGGCGGCGCAAGCAGGCGTGCCGGTGCTGATCGACGGCTTCATTTGCAGCGCCGCCGCGCTGCTGGCGGTGCGCCTCAACCCCGGCGCGCGCGACTGGATGCTGTTTGCCCACGCCTCCGCCGAATCCGGCCATACCGCCATTTTGCGCGCGCTCGATGCGCGGCCACTGCTTGCGCTCGACATGCGCCTGGGTGAAGCCAGTGGCGCCGCGGCGGCGCTCCCGCTGATCCAGCTGGCGTGCGCGCTGCACGCAGGCATGGCGACGTTTGCCGAAGCGGGCGTGGCCGATGGCTAATCGCGCCGCTGAACCCGTGCTGCTCGGTTTTCTGCGTCACGGCGAAGTGGCGGGCGCGGCGCATGTGTATCGCGGGCGCAGCGATGCGCCGCTGACGCCGCACGGCTTGCGGCAGATGCACCACGCGCTCGCCGCGCTACCCCACTGGGGCGCGGTCGTGAGCAGTCCCGCGCGGCGCTGTTTCGATTTCGCGCACGCTGTCGCCGCCGAGCGGCGCATCGATTGCACGATCGATCCGGACTGGCACGAGCTCGATTTCGGCGCGTGGGAAAACCTGTGCCCCGATGAAGCCGCGCTGCGTGATATCGACGCGCATGCGTCGTTTGTGCGCGATCCGCGCCGCCATCCGCCGCCCGATGGCGAAACGCTAGATGCGCTGGATGCACGCGTGAGCGCAGCGTTGACCCGGCTCGGCGACACCGCCCGCACCGCCACGCTCGTCGTCACCCACGCCGGCGCGATGCGCGCGGTGCTGGCGCACGTGCTGGGGCTGCCCGACAGCCACCGCGCGCGCATCGCTCTCACGCCCGGCTCCCGTTTCGTCGTGTCGTGGCTGGCCGGTGCGCCGCCGCTGTTACTGCATTTGCAATGCGCCGATTGATCTTCGCGCTAGGCTTGCCATGCGCGGGCTGATCGCCGCGCTAATCCTGCAATGGCGGGGGCTGATCCTCGCGCTGGGTTTTTTGACGCGACTACCAATGCCCGCGTTGCGCGATTTCCAGCCCGCCGAACTCGCGCACGCCGTGGTCTGGTTCCCCGTCGCCGGTTTGGTAGTAGGCGCCGCCGTCACGCTGGCCGTGGGGCTCGGCGCGCAGCTTGATCCGTGGCTGGCAGCGCTCGCGGGCGTTGTAGTGTGGGCGTGGATCACCGGTGGCCTGCATCTTGACGGCCTCGCCGACACCGTCGACGCGCTAGGCGCCGCACACCGCGACCCCGAGCGCTTTTTTGCCGTACTCGCCGATCCGCACGTGGGCAGCTTCGGCGTGATCGCGCTGGTGCTGCAACTAACGACCAAACTGGTGCTGCTGCACTGGCTGCTCACGCTAGATATGCCCTGGGGAGTCTTGGTGCTGATCCCCGCCTGGGCGCGCTGGGCCGCCGCCGGCTGGACGCTGCTGCTGCCCCCGCTGAAACCCGGACTCGGCGAACGCTTTACCTGGCGCGGCAACCGGCCAGGCTGGATCGCAGGTGGACTCGCGCTGGCCGCATTCAGCACCGCCGCACCCCTTGCGTTGGTCACGCTGCTTCCAGCCGTCCTGTGGGGCGTGTGGATGCGAGTCAAGCTCGGCGGACAAACCGGTGACGTGCTGGGCGCGGGCATCGAATGGACAGAATCGGTCGCACTCTGCTTAGCTGGAGTAGTGTTCTTTACCGTGCAAAGCTAATCGAATGTCACGCCCGGGCGGGCTCCGTGACGTTTCATCTGCGTAGAATAGACTCCATAAAATCGTGCATCAGCGTTAGCCGCACCTTTCCATTGCGTTTGTATAAACGCACCGATTCAAGCTCCTTATCCGGGTCAATTTCAAAACCGACTTGATCTGGAACCGCGTAGGAGTCCGTCGTAAAAACCCCATCGATGCCGTCAATTTCGATGCCTTTGGAAAAAATTCCGTGGGTCACACACAGATATATTTTTTCCGCGCCGTTCGCGCGCAGGACTTGCGCAATGCCGGAAAAAGTGCCGCCGCCATCGCAAATATCATCCACAATCAAGGCTATGCCGTTAGCAACCGTTCCTGCCTCCAGTTGAAATCCGGAGAGTTTTCCGGTGCGAGAATCGCGTAATTTAGAGCAGCGAGCGATAGCATGCTGCGCGTTCAGCCGAGAGAGAATACTGTGTGTGCGGTCGTGCGCGCCTGCATCTGGAATCACCACGACAGGAGCCTGACCGGTGTCTTGCTGAATGCGGGCTAGCGCAAACGCCACCAGCGCATCAGGATAAAGCGTTTCCATCCCGGGTATGGCTGTAAGCACGGCAGGCGAATGGGGATCCAATACTCTAACGCTTGTCATTCCTAAAATACCGCTATTAAGTAAGGTACCGACTACCGCAAGACTCGCCGGTTGGCCCGGTGCGATACGGCGATCCATCCGGGCACCAAGTAAATACGAAATATTCAGCGTGAGTGAGGGCATTGTGTCCCCTAACACCGAGCGGATAGCGTCCAGCGTAAGCGCCATATTGAGCAAGTCATTTCCGCTTTTTAATCTGCCAATGAGGTCTATGGCGCTTGATCCGGCCGCCTGTTTCAATACGAGCGGATCAAATTCGATATGGGGCTGCCCATCTGGAAAAGTAAACCGCTTAAAAGCGATGCCGCTCCTTTCGGGTGCGTCGAGATGAATGATCACGTCGGCTCCTTGCGCAAGGTTGCACGGATTTGGGCGAGTGTTTCAAAGCGGATCATCTTGCCATCTTCAAAAACCGTTTCCAATTCGCCGCCGCGCTCTTCTTCTCGGCTCACGTTGTCTCGTAATTTGAGCACGCCGTTTTCTCGATCAACCCGCAAAAGGCCACGTGCTGACCGTTTAGTCCCGTCATCCGTTTTGGGGTCTTTGAAAATAGGCGTGTCACCACGCGACCGGGTAGTGCCAAAAGTGGCTTTGATGGCAAAACCATGGGTGTCGCGTGTGACGTATTGATAGTTGTATGAGCCTATCCCCAATACGACGTTGTCACTTGCATAACCGTTTTGCTGCAACCCGGCCAAAATGCGTTCTTGTCTTTCGGGGGTGATGCTGTCGCCATAAATAAGGCCAATATGGGGATCGAGCACACGGTAACCCCGCTCAGTTTTGCGGCTGCCAAAAATCTCATCCAATAAGCGGATGGCGCCCTTGCCTTGGGGGCTGTCCGGTGGCGCATCGGGGTCGCCGTTAATAATTTTTACCGGGTCGCCAGAATCCGGGCGGATCACGACTTTGCCGTCTCGTGCCAAGACACTCTGTTTGAGGGCAGGCAAAATTTGCGTTAAAACCTTCCAAAAATCCCAGGTATCCGAGACGATGGACACGATACCCGTCGGGTAGACATCCTCAATCAAACGTCTAAAAGTCTCCTGCTCAGAAGCCTCCAATCCCATGCACATCACGCTGTGCTCGGTGGCTGGGACCGAGCCGCCAATTAACTCGAGGTCGGAATTCGCTCCATAGTATTGCTCAAGAAAATCAATCGCAGGCACCGTGTCGGTCCCCGTGAAGGAGAGCAAATGTGCAGCGCCACTCAACACTGCATCCTCCAGCCCTGACATGCCTCGAAATGAAAAGTCGTGGCCCTGCCAGTCAATAAAAGGGTTAGGCGTACTTGAAACGGTTAAATCACTGTAATACTCGAACGTTTTGCGAAAGCCGTGTGCGCTTGTAGCCGAGGTACAGCCTTTCCAGAGCACCGCTGACATAATCGTCTCAAGCATATTTGTTACCCAAAAAAAGCGCGGCTCGGTATTACTGATCGTAAGCATGGGTACGCCATGCGGCACCATCGAACCTTCCTTGACCGCCTTGATTTTGATAGGCATACGCCCGTAACTATGAAGCTCTCTTATGTGTTCATAAGTAATCGCATCCTTTCCGAGATAATTATCGATGCGGCGACGGTAGGCGCTCATCACTTCCTCCACAGGACGTAAAAAGAAATTTTCATCGAATTGACGAATCAAATATTCCGCGATGAAATACTGCAAACCAAAAAACACCACCCCCTTATCTTTGCCCGTGCGACTCTTACGCGGCGTAAAGTTGGAATAGACAAGTTCGGTGTCCTGGGGATATTGAAAATAGTGCCCTACTTTGTAGCCATCCACGAGCAAGACGGGGAGAATGGATTTCATGTTTAGCTCCTAATATTGTCAGTTAGACAATATTAGCCTATCACTTAATTAATTGTCAACATGACAAATAAAAAAACTTCAGTCACAAATCCTATTTTGCGTATGGCGGTTGCAGTGGATCTCGTCATTCTCACGGTGCAGCACGATGAGCTGCACGTGTTACTTATTCGACGAGGGATAGCACCGTACAAAAACCGATGGGCGCTTCCGGGCGGCTTTGTCAGAGCTAACGAAAGCCTGGAGCAGGCGGCTGAGCGCGAGCTGGAAGAAGAAACCGGGATAGCCTCAGCCCGTGTCGGGCATATTGAACAACTGGCAACCTTTGGTGCGCCTAAACGGGATCCCAGGGAACGGGTTATTTCAGTGGCCTATGTGGCGGTCGTACCGAATTTGCCACCGCCAACACCCGGGGGGGACGCCTATGCGGCAAAAATCACACCCGTCCTTCCCCTTCTGAGCGAAGAGAGCCTGCTCGCTTTCGACCATGATGCAATATTGCGGGCGGGCGTGGAGCGTGCCCGCGCCAAGCTGGAGTACACGCCGCTTGCAACGGCGTTTTGTGAAGCACATTTCACCATTCATGAACTCAGAAAAGTATACGAGGCCGTGTGGGGGAGCAAACTTGATCCGGCCAACTTTCATCGCAAGGTCACAAAAACGCCAGGATTCGTAGAGTCGACAAAAGAGATGGTGCGAGGGGAAAGCGGCCGCCCAGCACAAGTTTATCGTCAGGGACAGACACGCACGTTATATCCCCCCCTGCTTCGCACTAGCCAAAGTACACCTGAGCATTAATCTTTACGCTTTGGAATGCATCTACGAGTAAGGAGTCTAGATGACTGCCGCCGTATACGTTAGCCGCTTCGCGCCCTCACCCACCGGGCCACTGCACTTCGGCTCGCTGGTCGCCGCACTCGGCAGCTGGCTTGATGCACGCGCGGCGGACGGGCGGTGGCTGGTGCGGATGGAAGACCTGGATCGGCCGCGCTGTGTGCCGGGCGCGGCCGACACGATATTGCGTCAACTGGAAAACTATGGACTCGATTGGGATGGCGCGGTGCTGGCGCAGTCCAGCCGGGACGCGGCTTACGAATCTGCGTTGCAGCAATTACGCGAGTCGGGGGCGATCTATCGCTGCGTATGCTCGCGTAGCCAGCTCGCCGATGCGCCGCGCAATGCGCAGAGCGAGACGATTTATCCGGGCACTTGTCGCAGCGGCGTGGCCGACGAGGCCAGTCCCCATGCATGGCGCGTCAGCGTGCCCAATGTCGTTATAAGTTTTACCGACCGCGTGTGGGGCGGATTGACGCAGTCGATCGCGGCGGACGTCGGCGATTTTGTCGTCAAGCGCGCCGATGGCCTGTTTGCGTATCAACTCGCGGTCGTCGTTGACGACGCACATCAGCACATCACGCACATCGTGCGCGGAGCAGACTTGCTGTGGAATACGCCGCGCCAGATCGCGCTGCAAACGCTGCTCGGCCTGCCCACGCCCCGCTACGCGCATTTGCCGCTGGTGACTAATGCGCTAGGGCAAAAACTCTCTAAACAAACCCGCGCGCCGACCTTACCCGAACACGATCAAAGCCAAGTTTTGAGCGAAGCTTTGAACGTGCTCAACCATGCTCCACCGCCCGCTTTGCTCGGCGCACCGACAACGGAATTACTGGCCTGGGCACGCGCCCACTGGCGCATCGAAGCCGTCCCCGCCCAAAGCGCTATTGCCAAGTCCCCATGCACACCCGACAATCCGGTCTAATTCCTAACCCCCAAATCCCTAGCCATGGCCGACCTTCCCCCCGCGATTGAGCAAGTGCTGCGTGTGCACGCCACCTTCATTCATACCGTCGTCAATGCGTTGCGTGATCGCAGCCAGTTGGCCGCCTTGATGAGCCAGCTCAAATCGGCTGAAGAAGCGGGCTGGGCACGCCTCACCGGCGCGCTGCGGCACATTATCGAGGGCCGCCGCGACCCGTCTATTTTTTTAGGGCTGGACGAGGAAGACCAGATCATCGTGAACGCCGTGCTGCGCGGCATCGACAACCCGGCCACGCTGCCGTCGCTCGATTCCCAACCCGACGGCAGCAGCGCTGCGCCAGGGCTGGCGTCACTAATCGACGCGTCGGCGCGCGGCGACGCGCAGGCGATGTCGGTATTGGCGAATATGGCGGAACAAATGATGAAAGCCGGCGGTGACATGGCGCGGGTGGGCGGCATGATGCGCCGACTCGTGAACGGCGAACGCGATGTCGAACAACTCGGCCGCGGCATGGGCGCGCTGGGCCGCGAACTCTTGATCAGCGTGCTGGATGAACTGGCGCGTTTACGTCCGCACTAAGACCGCCGCTTTGACAGCGTTTGGCGCTATCCGCTAAACTGCGCCCCTTTTCGGCCTTTCCTGGCCGTAAATATTGGTGATGTAGCTCAGTCGGTTAGAGCATCGGATTCATAATCCGGGGGTCGGTGGTTCAAGTCCACTCATCACCACCAGACTACAAGCGGTTTGCACATTGCGAGCCGTTTTCATTTTGCTCCTACCGTAGCCACATCGTAACCAGCTACAAGACCGTCCAAGCGTGCCGCAGACTCCGCCCCAAATGATCGAGCGCAAGGTGGGTGTAGCGTTCCGCCATGGAAGCCGTTCCAGCCGCCAAGGCGTTGCAACTCGTGCGTAGGCGTTCCCGCCCGCCGGTGCCACGTCGCCCAAGTATGAAGGAGTTTTGGACCTATTTGTAACGGCCAACTGCTTTGTCTCTCAGAAAAGGTTTGTTATTAGAGACAAGGAGGTTTGACTAGTATTTGTTAACGGCTAATTGCTTTGTCTCTCATAAAGGGTTTGTTATTAGAGACAAGGCGATTTGACTATAGACTCGGCACGAATTATCCGTGAACTTTAAAGTATGGATCGTGTTCAGTGCGCATGGAAAAAGAAGATGCCCGCAAGCAGTCGCGCGAAGTACTGCACGAGAGACGAAAACAAGTCATC
>JAYWDZ010000301.1:0-3860 GCA_043779595.1 Nitrosomonadales bacterium | reverse complement strand
GAAAAGCCCTGGTGGTATTTCACGTCGCCCGACATGGTCGAACCCGCCGTGCCATTCGTCGCCTGTTCAAACAGGCTGTCGAGCGTGCGCCCGAGCGTGTTGACCAGCACATTGATGCGCCCGCGATGCGCCATGCCGAGCACGATTTCCTTCGCGCCGTGCAATGCGCAACGCGCGATCACGTCATCGAGCAGTGGAATCAGACTCTCGGCACCTTCCAGTGAAAAACGTTTTTGCCCGACATAGCGCGTGTGCAAAAATTTTTCCAATGTTTCCGCGTCGGTCAGTCGTCGCAGTAACTGAATTTTATTCGCTGGCGAAATACCAAAACGACCGCGCGCGCCTTCGATACGTTCCTGAATCCAGCGTTTGCGTGCCACATCGGTGATGTGCATATACTCCACACCCAATGTGCCGCAATACGCCGCCTGCAGTTGCACCAGAATTTCGTCCAAGCGTGCGCGTTGCGAGCCGACCAACGAACCGGTATCGAAACTGCGCGACTGATCCGCCTCGGTCAATCCGTAATAGGCGGGATCGAGTTCAGGCGTGTCCGGGATATCAAAGCGCTTCAGCGGATCGAGATTGGCGCGGCGCACGCCCAAATACCGGTAGGCGTTGATCAGGCGCAACACCGCGACCTGCGCAGAATCGGCCGTGCAAGCCGATTCCGGTTCAATAACGTCAGGCGTAAGTGGCTGGGCAAGCCACGGCGCAAGCTCGCTGTCGCCCAGTTGTTCGAGATACGCCGCGTTACCCGCATAAAGCGGAGACGTGTTTTGCCAATGCTTATTCATATACCGCGCTTACCCATGACATTCGACCTGCACTCAGCATTCAGACATCCGCTATTACTCAGGCCAGCCAGTATCTTAATGCAGAAATTTCCAAGTGTGCCTGTATCAGCGCTGCCCGCTGCCGACCACCGCTTTCAATTCGCGCTCTGGCGTAATCGCCCGCTTATAAAGCGGGCTACACGGCGTTTTTGCCAGCCGCAGAGAAAGCATCAGCAGCGCATCGGTTTCGAGGTATTCGCGATAGACCTCGGCCTGAAACACAAACTGATTCATCACACCGACCACACTGCGGTTTGCGGTCTTGGCGTATCGCGCCTCGGTCATCTGCGCAATCTCGGCGGTGATGAATGCGTGATCTACGCCATGCGCCGCAAGCACCGTCGCCAATTGTGGTGGAAAGCGTTCGGCCAACGATGCTGCAGGCGCCAATGGCATCAACACGGGCAACAGCGTTTGTTCGTTGACCAGCAGAGCGAGTTGCGGTTTCCATAGCAGGGCTGTGGCGTACCAGTTGCCGAGTGCTGTTGTGGACTGCAACATGGCTGCGTCAATTGGCTTCTTGGTTCGGTCAAGAAGCCTCTGGGTGGCGTTGACTACAAACATTTGAAACAGCGCTAAGCAGCGAGCCGTTCTTTGAACTCATCACGCTGCGACCACCGTAACGGGGTAATGCTGTAGCTGCCCAACGCTTCGATGACCCCATCCGAGACGTTATGCTCTTTGTCATTCAAAACTGCATATGCGACAGAATCGCTCGGTCTGACTTCCTTGGTGTCGACCCACGCCAGAATGGCTGCCTGTGCCTGATCTTTTCCAGGGTTGTTGATGACGCGCAGAATGCGCTCAGGCTCACGGCGCGACTTAGGTACGACAAAATCGAACAGATGGTCATAGCCAGTACGGCCTGAGAATTTTACCTTCTGGGTGTAGCGGATATCGCTTTCATCCATCCACAAGGCGACATCCTCAAAGAAAAAACTCTCAATGTTCGTGCGTGCCAAATAAAACAGATCATTGACTGCCAAAATGGCCTGTAGCAGATTGTGCTTTCGCAAAGCGAATGACTCCTGCGTGGCCTTGACTTCAATCGCATCGCCGACCAGTCTCACGCCAAATCCATTCAACGTGGTAAGCAGCAACGCTTTTCGCCTTGGCGTATCCAGAACACAGCCCGATTGCACGAGGTCAGCAATCGTGCCGCCATCGTCAGTCAACTCCCACTCGTGTCCGCTTTGGCGCAAATAAATCTGGATGTAATCGTTATGCCGGTCTAGGTACGGTGTGGTGATTTCCGTCCATCCATTGACTTCGCGCCAAGCCGTCTTGCTTTTCAGCCAGCTAAAATATTGGTCAATAAGGTTTTCAGTCGTCGTCATGAAAATAGTCCCCGCTTTATTATCGGCGGTTCTACGATGGCACAGTAAGCCATGAACTCCGTTAACACCTGCCATGCATCCGCGGGATTGGATAGCATTCCTTTTGGCACTTCAATGGCCCACTTGTCGCCGAAACCTTCTTTGTAAAAGTGCAAATGTGGCACGCCAACTTCACTATCATCAGGATTTCGATGTGGGGAATTGAAGTCAAGGCGTGCCAGTACAACCAATTGCCGGGCGCGTGTCTGATACTTGGTGGTCAGTGCAATGCGTCGTCGGCTGATATCCAATGAGAACGCCTCCCTTTTGTCACGTGAAACTAATGGTATTTCCACGCGACCGCCGAGGTCAGGGAAAACATGCTCTGTTCCGTCCAAGCGAATTTTCTCCATTCTGAGCAAGGCCTCCGCCTCGGCTTGCGTCAATGAGTCACTCTGCATGGATACTGCCTCCCTTTTTATCTGAAAACATTTGCCCGATCAAGGCAGGAACAATAGCCCCTATTTCATTCGACATGTCATTCCCCATCCCTATCAACCTTACCAACTCAAATTGGAAGCTGACAAAGTTTTTTCGCATGGCCAGCGAAGGGATGGGTACAGCAATCAACATCAGCTTCTCTAATCCAAGCGTCCTGTTTCTCCCAGCTCCACCCGGCGACGCATCACGAATCTTGCTCATACCTTCATCGGTCAGGAAGTAGTAACGAAGGTATTCAGCCGTAACGAGCCCATCGTGTGGGACGCACGAAATGAAACGATGGGAACCTACTCGACCTGTGTCTTTCGGCTTTGCCACAGCGATAGCGCCTTCCCACGCAAACACGTTTGAAAACAGCAGGTCTCCGGGTTCGATGCGGTAGACACGTTTGCTTCCCATTTCGATGCCGCTGAGTGCCGGCTTATGAAACGTGCCTTTTCCGAAGGAGCGAATGCCCAACTCTGCGTAGTTTGACTGGTGGTCAACCACTACGTCACGCCGAACAATGGGTGCAACCTCCCGCATTGGTCGCCACTCCGCATGTTGCAGGGTTTCCTGAAAGCGCACGGCAAGCAGGCTCGCAATGTCGTGATCGATGGATGAGCGCAAGGTGTCGGCTTGCTGAAATTGCTGCTGTACTGCGTCTATGCGCGCCACGATGCGGCGTTGATGTTCGATGGGAGGTAATTCGACTGGCTGCTTAGAAAATATTTCTTCTTGAAGGTATAGGCGATTCGTTGTGCCTGAGCTTGCCTTGATACTGTAGTCAACGAAAATCGGCGTCTTTGTCAGTAGCTCGATGAAGCGAGGAAGAACCCTTTCTAGTGCAATGTCGAAAGCCCAAAAGTTACCAGTCACGATTGCGCAGTCGCCATCCGGGGGGACGATGCCAAATGCACCGTTTCTGGCGTCGATTTTTGAGAGCAGAAACTGGCCTGCCTTTACCCTGAACTGGCGTTTCGTTCCAATTTCAATCCCCGGAACACGATCTCTAATGGAAACCCCTTGACCATTCATACGAATGGTCAAGCGTTTGTATTCCATATCATCCTTAATCGTGAGTTCCGATTTATCTCGCTTCAACAGTTCACCCAACTTCACACGCGGCCAAGGTTTACTCATGTGTCGCTCTTCTTGTTTTTTCGGTTTCTGGCAATAACCGGTTTGCGTTTGTTCGCTATTGCCTTGATCGGCTTGGCAATCGCGG
>JAYWDZ010000300.1:0-9563 GCA_043779595.1 Nitrosomonadales bacterium | reverse complement strand
TCCGCGCCGGGATCGAGGCTCAGGCAATACGTGTTGATGCCATTGCGGGCCAATTCCTCGACCGATTTTTTCGCGTCCATGCGCAGATATTGCGGATCGCGCACGTCGTTGTCGGCGGGTTCGCCATCGGTTACCACCAGCAATAATTTTTTGTGGCTGGGTTGGCGTTTCAGAATCGAACCAGCATGACGCATCGCCGCACCCATGCGCGTGGACAGCTCGCCGCGCATCCCTGCGAGCCTTGATTTGGCCTTGTCGTCGTAAGGCGCGTCAAAATCCTTGAAGCGGTAATACTCGACATCGTGGCGGCCATTGGAATCGAAGCCATGCAGTGCGAACGGGTCGCCGATTTTGTCCAGCGCGTCGGCCAGTAATACTGTGGCCTCACGCGCCAGCTGCAGCACGGTGCTTTCTGACCCGCGCACCGTATCGTTGGTGGACTCGGAGAGATCAATCAGCAACAACACCGACAGATCGCGTACCTTGCGCACGTTACGCATCATGATGCGCGGGTCGGGTTGCTCGCCCATGCGGATTTCGATCAGCGCGCTGATCGCCGCATTCAAATCGATCTCGTCGCCGTCTTCCTGCTTGCGCATGCGCTGCACGCCTTGTGGCTGCAGCGCTTCGATCAGATATTTGATGCGGCTGATAATCGGTTTGTGCTTGACCACGATCTCGTCGATGAGCGCCACTTCGCCGGGCGGCGCGCGCTTCTCGAGCACGGTGGCCCAGGCGGGCCGCTCCAACTGCATCTGGTAATCCCACTCGGCGTAGTGAAAAGGCTGCGGGGGCGGCTCGCGGCCCTCTTTTTCATTGATGCTGTGATTGGGGTCATCGTCGTCGAAAAATTCAGTGGCGAGCACCCAGACTTCGCCGGCATCGTCGCCCGCGCCGGGCACGTCGAGTGTGTTCAACATCTCCATCAAACTCGCGTATTTGCGCACTTGCTGCACATCCATGCCCGCCACGACCTGGCCCGATTCGAGCAGATCGGCGAATTCCCATAAGTAGCGGTTGTCGTCACGATACGGTATGGCAGGCACGTCGTTGGCCGACGAAAAATTCACACCGGAGGCCAGGAGTTCAGCGCTGAGTTGCAGGCCGATTTCGCGCGACATTTCTGTGGAGTGCAGCTGCGCGATTTGCTCGTTAAACAGCTGGCGACCGAGCGTTACCCACGGATGATCGTCGCGGTAGTCCGGGTCGATCCAGGCGCGCGCCACACGCGCCATCAGCGCACCTGCCGCGTCGCCCGACGCGGGGGTCGCGGTATGCAAGGGCAACCAGGTTTGGCGCAGGCCGGGGAAACGCTGTAAGGCCAGCGCCTCCACACGCGCATCTTCAACCAGACCGATCATCGCTATCTGCAGTAGCGACAGCCCGGTATTATCAAATTGCTGGGTGGTATACACCACATGGCACGCAGCATGTGACGCGGCGGCGCGATAGAGTTCGAGTCCGCTGAGTGGCGCTACACCCTCGCCCAGCGAGAAATCGTCATAGGCATCGGGCAAGTGCATGATGTAGCCCTCGATATAGGGCTGGTAACCTTCACGCAACTCAAAGTCGCCGCTGGTCGGGCGCATATAAAAATCGCGCGCCCACAACGCGCGCAGATACATGCCGATGCGCCGCTGCACATCGATAAACAGCGTGCCCTTGCGCTCTTTTTGCAGCACACCGAGCGACTCCGGGCTTTGCAGACTGAAGTAAAGTTGCTGCGCTTCGAAATCGGTTTTGTGCGCCTGCGCGCCCCACAAGGCCCAGCGCCGCAAGCCGCCCAGCGTCAACTGTCCAAGCAAAGTGCTGAGTTGATCCAGCATCGGCCGCACACCGCGCGGCGCCTGGCCCAGCAGCGTGTCGAGCAAGTGCAGATAGCTGCGAAATAATTCCAGATCGCCAAGCCGCGCCGCCGCCACCGGGCTGGACGAAAAGATCGCTGCGATAACCGAGGCGCTGGTTTTGGAATACATCTTGATCGCGGTGCTGAGCAGATCGGCGACCGCGTCTTCGCCGATTTCGTGCGCGACTGCGGGCGCGCTCTGAATAAAACTCACCACCACATCGGTGCCGCGGCCTAGCGACTTTAAGCTGGTCGCGCCTTGCAGATAGGCTTCCAGGCCACGCGGCGTGAATACCCGCGCCGCCTCGGTCCACGACGCGCGCAGCACTTCCGCAGCGTGATCGCCGAGTTCATCGAGAATGTGCTGATATTTTTCAAGTTCGACCATTTTTCAGTAAACAGAAGACTGAAGACAGTAGACAGAAGGTTTGTGCGGCTATGCCGCGTTTTGGTAACCACGTGCCGCGTAGCGCACACAAGAATCTGGCCTCTGTCTTCAGTCCTCCGTCATCTAGCTCCCAGTCATCTAGGTTCTGTCTTCTGACTAGAAGAACGTGGTGACCGCAGCATCCAGCGCATCCCGCATATCCGGGTCGTCGGTAATCGGACGCACCAGGGTCACGCGACACGCGTTGACCGGATCGACATTTTTGGCGATCAGCGAGCCTGCATAAATCAGCATGCGCGTCGAGATGCCTTCGTCCAGACCGTGGCCTTTGAGGTTGCGCGCACGTTCGGCGATGCTCACCAGTTTGCCTGCCACATCGCTGCTGACGCCGGTTTCATGCGCGACGATTTCGGTTTCGATCTCGTGTGAAGGATAGTTAAAGTCCAATGCGCCAAAGCGTTGCTTGGTCGATTGCTTCAAATCCTTCATCAGACTTTGATAGCCGGGGTTATACGAAATCACAATCTGAAAATCGGGGTGCGCCTGCAGCAGCTCGCCTTTTTTTTCCAGCGGCAGCACGCGACGATTGTCGGTGAGCGGATGGATCACCACGGTGGTGTCCTGGCGCGCTTCAACTATTTCATCCAGATAGCAGATTGCACCGTAGCGCGCAGCCAGTGCCAGCGGGCCGTCCTGCCAGCGTGTGCCGGAAGCGTCGAGCAGAAAACGCCCGACCAGATCCGAGGCAGTCATGTCTTCATTGCACGCCACGGTAATCAAGGGCTTGTTGAGTTTCCACGCCATGTATTCGACAAAGCGCGTTTTGCCGCAGCCGGTCGGGCCCTTCAGCATCATCGGCATGCGCACCGAGTAGGCGGCTTCGTATAACGCGACTTCGTCGCTGACGGCGCGGTAATAAGGTTCGCTTCGAACCTGATACTGGTCTAAATCGTTAGGCATGTTGAGTCCTTGTGTATCCTGTGTGAGACCTAATCGGGCCAGACACGCCGCCGTTGCGGCTTGTTCGGCCGGGGCTCAGTTTGCGTTGTCACGCGTGCTGTCGTCGGCTTGTGGGCTGGCTTGTCGGAGATCGCTTGGGCGGCCGGTTTTGCTGCCGGTGCAGTTTTAGGGGCGGCGACAGGGGCGGGTTCGCGCTGCGATTTAACCTGACGCACGCCTTCGCTGAGCTTGGATCCCAACTTTTTCTTCATCGACATAACAGCTCCTCAATAATGGCTTCAATATCGGCTACGGCTTGCATTCCCCGGCCACCCAATCCATACACACTGACGCCTTCGACGGCTGCGCTGCGGTAGGCGGCGCGGCGCTGCAAGCTTGCCTGCAGCAGGGGTAAATCAAATTCGGCGACGGCCTGCTGCATCACGCGCGACAAAGCATTGCGCGTTTCGACCTGGTTCAGTACCAGCCAGGCTTGCAGTGCCCGATTTTTTTGCTGGGCCTCGCGCACCAGCGCCGCCATTTCCACGCTCGCCCACAAATCGAGTGGCGAGGGCAGCACCGGAATTAACACCCGATCGGCGGCAGTCATCACTGCGTCGATCACCGCGCCTTGCACAGTCGGCGGGCAATCCACCACCACATAGCGATGGCGCTGTTTCAACTGCGCAATCGTCGCAGCCGGGTCCGCCCCGATTAGCGTCGCGACCGGCAGCGCGTGTTCGTCGTCGCCCATCGCAATCCACTGGCTGATCGAGCGCTGCGGATCGGCATCGATCACGGCGGTCGGCGCACGTCGCGCCAGACCCGCCGCAAGATTCAACGCCAGCGTGGTCTTGCCGGTGCCGCCTTTTTGGTTAATTACCGCAATCACGCTGTCAACCATGGCATTCCCCGATATCGCTGCAGTGGTCCTGTCCGTTGTGAGGCGTTATGTCTGACCGCGCGCCGCGAGGGCTTTCATCTCATCGATAAACGCGTCTGCTTTTTCGCCTAGCGCGGTTTGACCTTCGGCGTCGATACTCACGTTGACATAGGTTTTGCCGAAATTGAGATTGGGGTAGTAGTCATCGCGTTTGGACAAATCGGCCAGTTGATCCAGAAAATCACGCGTTGCGCCGTAGGTGGCAAATTCAAAGCGCCAATTCAAGGGGGGCGGGCTCGATGTCATCGCTGTACTGCCTCCAACTCGGACAATTGCTGATCCAGCTCACGGAGATGACACAACTCGTCCTCCAGAATGGATTGCATCAGCGCCTGCGTTTCGCGGTCCTGACGTCTGCCGCAATACAGCGCAGCTTCTTCATACAAACGGATCGCTTCGACTTCCAGCTCGCGATCAATATGCAGCATTTCTTGCAGTGTTCTACCCGGGCGGGCGGGCGGCAATTGCGTGCCATTACATGGAATACCCAACGTCAACATGCGTTCCATCAAGCGCTCGGCGTGCGTCAGCTCCTCGTTCACATCGGTGCGAAACTTGGCACTTTGCGCCGTCATTCCCCACATGCCGACGAGCTTGGCCTGCAGTAAATACTGTTGCACCGCCGCCATCTCATGGCTGAGCGCGCGCGATAGATAGCCACTTAAACGCGGGTCTGATTGCATGCTTATCGCCTTATCAACCCGGCGCTATTCAGCTGCGATTACCGTCACGTCCACCCTGCCCCACAACAGGCGCGCTGGGCAGAATATTTTCGACTTCGCTATGCACGCGCGCAATGATGTGCGCTGCAACCAGACCGTCGCCCACGCGTTCGCACGCATCCGCGCCAGCGCGCACCGCTGCGTTAACCGCACCGGTTTCGCCGCGTACCAATACGGTGACATAACCGCCGCCCACGAACTCACGTCCGACCAGGCGCACTTCTGCCGCTTTGGTCATCGCGTCTGCCGCTTCGATTGCTGGCACCAGGCCGCGCGTTTCGATCATCCCTAATGCCACTCCGCTTACGATTGCCATGGTGTTTTCCTTCTCTCATTCATTGTTAAAATAAAAAACTTTATTCGCCGATCTGACCCGGCAGAATGTTTTCCACTTCGCTGTGCACGCGCGCAATGATGTGTGCTGCAACCAGACCGTCGCCCACGCGCTCGCACGCATCTGCACCGGCACGCACCGCTGCGTTGACCGCACCGGTTTCGCCACGTACCAGCACGGTGACATAACCACCGCCTACGAACTCACGTCCGACCAGGCGCACTTCTGCCGCTTTGGTCATCGCGTCTGCTGCTTCGATTGCAGGCACCAAGCCACGCGTTTCGATCATGCCTAATGCCACTCCGCTTACGATTGCCATTTCAATACTCCTTTTGTGGTTCGGTTAATTTCAAGATTGCGCATCGCCTATGGCGGTGGGCAGGATGTTTTCGACTTCGCTGTGCACGCGTGCAATGATGTGCGCTGCCACCAGGCCGTCGCCGACGCGCTCACACGCGTCTGCACCGGCACGCACCGCTGCGTTCACCGCACCGGTTTCGCCGCGAACCAGCACGGTGACATAACCGCCGCCGACGAACTCACGTCCGATCAGGCGCACTTCCGCCGCTTTGGTCATCGCGTCTGCGGCTTCAATCGCCGGCACCAGACCGCGCGTTTCGATCATGCCTAATGCAATACCATTTCTTTCAATCGCCATTTTCGTACTCCTTCTCTAATGTTAAAAAAACTGCTTACTGGCTGGCCTGGTCGGTGTTGGACGCCCACCCATCGATAATGCCGCCGATGGTTAAATCGGTCAGAACCTTGTAATCGCCGGCCGCGTAGCGCGCAGCCGAACCGCCCATGGTGAATACCCATTTACCTTCCGGCACACCCACCGGGTCGGCCGCCACACTGAGCCGACCTTTCACATCGCGCACCACCCGCAGCGAGGTGCTATATAGCCCCGGCACACGGCGGGTCACCACCAGATCGGACACAACTTCCATGATCTCCATCTCAATCCGCGCTCATTCATCCGACCAGTGGTCGATGATGCCGACGATGGTGAGATCGCTCGGAAAATCCTTGCTGCCCGCCGCTTCGCGCGCCGCGGAAGAACCCACGCAGATCACCCAATCGCCCGGGATGCATCCCACTGCGTCTACCGCAATGCTGCGTGCGCCGCCTTTTTCTTTCACCACCAGCAAGGGACGATGTCCCATCTCTTTAATCCGGTTGGTCGACACCAACGTTTTTTCCACTTGGCAAATTTTCATTTAGTGCTCCGTGCTCCCTGCCGCCGCCTCGATCAATTCAATCGGGCTACCCGGCCGCTTGTCCTGTACCGTCATGCCGCTGACCAGCAGGCCTTTCGCGGCTAGGTCGCTATAGCGCGATTCGATGGCCTGCTTGACGCGTTGACAGCGTTCCACGGTGCGCTCACGCGCGCTCGGCACGCGGCTGTCATAGCGATAATGAATCGCCAGCGGAATCGGCAAGCCATGACGTACATTCAGCGCCTTGAAAATCTTGATGCCCACATCCATATCCGGCGCGCCTTCTTCCACTGTGTTCAGGTGGGCGAAATACGCCAGATTGCGTAACTGAAATTCTTCAAAGCCATCGCCCACGCTGATAAAACGTTCGTTGTGCCCGATGTCGGGATAACGCCCGCCCCAGTTGCCGCACACGTATTCGATCTGCGACAGGTTGTTGATCAGCAGCGTGGCGATCAGGCGACGCATACCTTCATGCGGTTCGCCGTTGCCGCCGCCCCAGCCACCCTGTGCGCTGGCGTCTTGAATGACCTGATACACCTTCAACCGCGCCGTGTTTTCGTTGTCGTTGACGGTGTCGCGATACAGCTTCAGGTTATCCACCGCGCGATACAGACTCATGTCGCCGTCGGCATCGGGCACGTGCACTTTGATCGCGTCGGTATCGGTATCGACGCCGACCAGCAGCATGTCGACCGACGCGCCGCAGCAAAAACTGTTTTCGATCGCCTGGCGAAATTCGCGTAAGCGCTCCAGGGCTTTTCCCGCCGCGCGAATTTCATTGCTGCCGTGCGCCGCGCAACCTTCATGCGACGGATCGGAACTGCTGGTGTGATACACCACCATTTTCAAATAACGCGTACCCACGTCCGCAGTGACCGGGCGGCCTTCGCGAAAACGCATCAACTCGATTTGCACCCAGCGTTGCACGTTGGCGTCCACATCGAACATCGCGCCTGCATAAGATTTGCGGCTGCGCACCGCGCCCGCCGGCAAACGCAAAATGTAGCGCACCAAGCCTTTCAAGCGGCCGTCCGAGCAGGGCGAAATATCCACCGCGTGGTAGCCGCAATCGAGCATGAACGACATCGCCTCATCGACTTCAGACGTCTCCGGCGGTGCCGCGACGCGGGTTTGATCGGCCAGTAAACGCAGCGTGCTGAGCACGGACTCGCCATACAGTGCGCGCATATCCAGGTCGGTCGCCCACGCGTCGGCGAGAATCGGCTCGGGTAAGGCAAAGCCCAGTTCCTGCTGCGCGATGGCTTGTGCCTGCTCGACAAAATCGGTGGCATGCTGAACCCCGGCAATGCGCTTTAACGTCGGCACGATATTGGCAAAGCGCTGCCGTATGGTTTGCTCGTGCGCCAGCAGGCGCCGGTTTTCCATTTCATTCGTCAACGGGTGGCGATATAAACGGCCACTCTGCGTAATACACGCCGAGTTTAATAATTCCGCTCGGGCAGCATTGGTTTCCGCCCCTTTCGCCCCGGCAATACTCACCACTTCATGCACTGACGGCCGAACCTGCAACGCACCGCTCGCCGTCCCCAACCCAAACGGGGTAGGGGGCGCGAGTGGACGACGGCCGGGACGGTTGCGCGTGTTCATGGCTTAGCCGCGTGCCCCGCCGGAGTAAGTAATCGTGGAGCCACTGGCGGCGTTACCACTGCTGCCGGTGATCTTGCTGGGCGGAATAGGCGCGTGTGGCTGCTCCTTCAACGCGGGAAACGGCATTGCCATGCTGCGCGAGTCGCCACGCTGAACAGAATCGCCACGCTGGGTGGGATTGCGTCGTGTAGCGGCACTGCCTTCGGTGCCGGTAATGCTACCGTCGCGCTGCCAGGCGGCGCCCGTTATCGCAAAGCCCGACTCACGACCGCCGCCGGTCACCCGGTTGGGCACGGTATTGGCTGGCGCAGTAGCTTGAGACGCAGGCGCCTGAGCGACGGGCGTAATGGCTACGCTGTCTTCGCGATAGCGAAATTCCGGCGTGCCCGACACGAGTCCTGCAGCCAGATTTACCGGTCCGGTAATACGCCCTTGCGAGCTGGAAGCGGTGCCGGTCACGCGGTTAAGTTCGCTGGCTTGCGCCGTGCGCGCCGGCGACATCACGCTGAAGTTGCTTTGCATCGGCGTGGTCGGACGTGCGACGGGCGCGGTTGTGTTGCCGAGCCCAGCTGGGCCGCGCGCTATAGGGTGTTGACCCGCGCCGACCGATGCGGACTGCATGGGCTGTGCGCTATCCGAATATGCGCTGCCACTTAAATATTGCCCCTGGCCGCGCGCGCTGCCGGTGACTTTATTGGAGGTTGTAGTGCTCACGCCAGTCATCCGCGCACCCGCCGCACCACTGGGGGTAGCAATGCGCTCGCGCGAAGCCGACAGACTATCCGCCGGACAAGAAGCGGCGTACTGCCCCGGGCCAATATATTCGGTACCGGAAATCGGCTGACAACCGCCGTATTCGTCGCCAGTCACTTTGGGGTTGTGTTCGACCGTCGTGCCCGAAACTGCCTGATCGCGCCAGGTACGCATCACCGTGACTTTTTCCGGGGTCAATACCGGGTCGCGGTTGCACGCCTGATATTGCTGCAGTCCTGTGTACTCGGAGCCGGTCACGCCTGTGCAGGCGCCGTATTCGCTGCCAGTAACGACAGTGCTTGCGGCCAAATCGGTGCCGGTCACCGGACGATTGCGCACCGTGCTCATCACGCTGACTTTGTGCGGCACGCCGCTGCCCTGGCACACGCTGCCCGATTCGTCCGGCACGTAGTATTCGCTGCCGGTCAGCTTCGCGCAGGCGCCGAGTTCATCGCCCGTAACTTTGGAGCTACGACCCACGTCGCTACCGGACACGCGTTGTCCGCCGGAGGTGGCGGAAACGCCAACCTTGGCGGGGCCAGGCGAAGTTTTACTACCGCAAAAAGATTCGAATTGCTCAGTGCTTAAATATTCGCTGCCAGTTACGTTCTTGCAGGCGCCGTGATCGTCACCCGTCACCTGCTTGCTGCTACCGAGTTCCGTGCCTGTCACGCGTTGGCCGCGGCTGGTGCTGCCCACGCCAACTTTGGCAGGAGACGGAGCCGGCGTCGTCGCACACAACGCGCCATAGTGTTCTGCACCGATATATTCGGTGCCGGTAATCGCACGGCAACTGCCGCCCTCGAT
>JAYWDZ010000299.1:0-9581 GCA_043779595.1 Nitrosomonadales bacterium | reverse complement strand
CAAACCACTGTAGAAATCACGAGTCTCGCAAGAATGTCATCAAAAAATGATTCGATGACGGTGGGATGAAATTTAATGGGATTTATAGAAGTGCCCATACGATTGAAGTTAGCCTTAATCCAGGATTAAGCAACAAAGGTTGAAAGTCTGGTCACAATCATGAAGAAACTTTCAATCTGTCGTAATAACGTCCGCGATACAACAGACGTCGGCGCTCAGGGTGATCGGTAAAGGCGTTGCGTGTATGCAAAATGTTGTTGCAGATGAGGCCCATGCCCGGCACCAGGCGAGCATGCATTACATACTCGGAATCGTTCAGGATTTCGGTAAGTGTTTTAATCGCTGCCTGCGTAATGGCATCCTGCTTCCATTCAATAGATCGCGTACGCGCGGTATAGCGCGTGTGTAAAAAACCCTCATCCGGGTCCACCGAAAATACCGGACCCGACTGCGCGGCACGGGCGACGTTGTCTTCGTCCATACGCGCCGGTATCGTCATCGCATCTGGTTGCATCAGCGCGGCCACATAGTCGGGTTGGATATCGCGCAATTGAATATAAGCGATGTCGGGGTCGAGCAACGCATTTTCACCTCCGCTCTCGGCGTCTTGCGCGCAATGCAGCAGCATGCCGAGAATGCGGCGGTCTGGCGCGTTGTAATAGCCGTCGGTATGCCAGTTAATGGGTTTGTGGGTATAGGGAATGTATTCACCGCGGCCGCGCGTGTCATCGTCATGGTGGGGCGTGATGCTGGACAAGCCATCTTCATCAGCCAGATAGTTGCCTTCAAGCCGTCTCAGTCCCAATTGTTTGGCGAACTGGTGGGGCACTGATTTGTCGGTAACAGGGACATCGGTCGCGTAATACAGCGCCATATTGGCACGCAGAGAGCGACTTTTTAAAGCCGATATTTCCGTGAGCTTGAGCGCGCGGGGATCATCAAGATGCACGATCAACTCGTCGATATTTTTGGGATAATTCGCCAGCTTGATGGAACGCCAGGCAAGGTAATCGCTGTCGTTTGCCAGCGAAAAGGGCGCGCTCATTCCGGTGGCAGCATGTCCGGGGAACCGAAGCCACGTTTGACCGGCGCATCAGATAACAAACCTTTGAAACTCTTGCGCACGGTACCCATCATTTCCGGCATTTCGATGTCCATAATCTGGTCCATCACCCAGGTTTTATCGTTATCGCCCATTTCATCCCGAATTTGCAGCCCGAGGAAGCGTAAAGCCGGAAAGCTGGCTTTGTCGTCCTCGGGGAACTCAAACGCAGCATATTCAGCAAAACGCCGATTCAAAAACTCGATAAATTCTTTTTTATAGTCGCGGCCATCTCCGGTGCCCACCATGCTGTGAACGTTTTGCTCCATTACTTCTGCCAAGCGATGGCTCACTGCTTGCAATACCGCCATGCGACGCTCGGAAGGCAGCGTGGCATACGCCATGCGGTCGCAGTAATGCACTAGAAAAGCCAGAAATTCGGCGATAAGTTTGAAGCCGCGTTCGGCGGTGATGATGTCGTAATTCTCGCGGCCCAAATTATCGACCGCCTTGTCGGCAACACGCCAAGTGGTAGTGGCAACGGCCGAAGCGATTTCATCGGCAGTACGCTCACCGTCTTTTTTGAACCAGACGGTTTTAACTCGAATTGGCATAGCCATGGTGTTCTCCTTGTCGCCTAAGCGACGTCTCCCGTAGCAACGGGACGGGCGGGATGGGTGATCCACTCGCTCCATGAACCGGGGTAAAGGCGTGAGCCTGATAGTCCAGCGATTTCCATCGCCAGGATGTTATGGCAGGCAGTGACGCCTGATCCACAGGTGTGGATTACGTTTTCGGGCGCGACGCCCTGCAATAGTTCCGTGTAGTTTGCGTGCAGTTCTTCGGGCGGCAGATAGGTGCCATCGAAATCCAGGTTTTCTTCAAAAACCCAGTTGATCGCGCCGGGAATATGGCCGGCTACTGAATCCAAAGGTTCGCGTTCACCGGTAAAACGCTGTTCAGGCCGAGCATCAATCAATCGGTGAGTGGCGCTTTGCCGTATAGCGTCGACGACTTCAGCATTTACCGCTAATTCAGGATGGGGACGGCAAGGAAATTTTTTGGGTGTGATCGCGGGTAGCGCATCCGATACAGGATGTTTTTCACGTGCCCATTTCGGCAAGCCGCCATCCAGCAAAGCAACGTTTACGTGACCCAGCCAGCGCAATAGCCACCATAGGCGCACAGCCATTGACCCATAGCTGTCGTCGTAAACGACGACCTGCGTGTCCTCGCCTATTCCCCAATTCGCTAATTTATTGCATAGCATTTGCGAGTCTGGCAATGGGTGACGTCCAGTAAGAGGGGTTAGAGGTGAAGCTAAATCCACATTCAAATCCGCATAACGCGCGCCTCGTATATGACTGCTTTCGTAGGTGCGGCGGCCCGCATCGGGGTCGGTCAGTGTAAAGCGGCAGTCAATAACTACCCAGTTAGGATTATCCAACTCGGCAGCCAGTTGTTCAGTAGAGACGAGGGTGCTAGACATGAGGTATGGGACGGCCAGCAAGTGAACGGCAACTGTTTGGCCAGTCCCCAAAATATCAGTATCCGCCTTTGCCGTACGGTTTGGTCAGCCCGGCGACACGAGCCGCTTGGCGCGCGGGTTGATTGGGGAAGAGCTCGTATAATTTTTTCTTCCAGTCGATACCGTCGTGCAAGTCTTCCAGTTCGGCCAGCATGTTACGGAAGTTGGGCGTTGAACCGTCGTCCTTGAATTTGTCGCGCAGATAATTGACGACCATCCAATGCTCATCAGTGAGCTTGAGGCCTTCGGCGGCGGCGATCACGCCTACAACTTCTTCACTATAGTCTGCTTCCAGCAGAAAATTTTCCTCGCCGGTCTCCAATTCAACCCCATTCACTACATAAGACATTGCTCTCTCCTTTTCAAATATTCACCGAAACCACCGGTGCAATGGATTTATGCGGAATAAATATTCCGCAGCCTAACAAACGATTGTGCCCCATTCCCTCATCTTGCAAGCGCAGGGATTTATGGGGCGGAAGGTCATGCAGCATCAAGCTATAGCCGCGCAACACACCTTCAGGGCCCTGCAAAGTTTGCTGTTTGCCGCAGATGAAGCCACAGCGCAACTGAAAATGACCGTCCAGCTCGCGCATTACATCCTGGACGAATTGTTCTTCACCTGCGCTACCTGTGTCAACGAAGTGCGCGTAGATATTGCTAAAGGGGGTAAAGGCACGAGTTTTGAAATTGCCCACTTGTAGCCCATGGCCCTCAAGTTTGAAAGAGTGGCCTACCAAAGTTTCGGTATCTGCTACCCGAATTTTAGGGACACGCAAGAATAACTTGGTACGGCGATTGATGTTCACCGTAGCGTCGCCACTGTTGGTTTCGGCACCCTTCAATAATTGAATCCCCGCGCCTTTTTCCTTGTCCAGCCACGGCAATACACGGAGCAATGCATCAGATAACATCAAAGCGCTATCCGCTGGAATGGTCACCCCCACCAGATCAAATTGCAGATCAATCATGCTGGGCGTGTATTCTTCCGGCTTCTGTTCGGGCCACTGGTCCCAACTCACGCTTTATCCTCACGATGGTCATGAGCCCATGCCAACATCGCTTCAGCCCATATTCTTGCGCTATCAGGATCTATTTCGAAAATAGTAAAGCGCTTATTTTCGCGAATGCGGATGCGTAAAAACGGCACCCCACCTGATTCATGCGTAAAGTTTTGCAACTCAATTTCCTGACCACCAAATGGCAGGCGAAATTTGGTTAGCGAGGTAATGTCAGCCATGTGTTGAGTTTCTCGTTTTGATTTTATTTCGACGGATCACGGTACGCTGAGATTATCGACCTTGCATTTCGAAGCGTATTTTAATACTCTACAAATCGTAGTTGCGCGTTAAATGTCTCATTGTTTTGTGAATCAAGGCATTACCGCTTTGGGGTCGTCTTACTACTCCATATGGGTAGGTTTATCTAGTCGTAAGGGATTAGGATTTTTACCCATCAGAATGATGGCGGGATACGCAGCATCAAAATACGATTCACCCATAGGTCAACGTGGTCTGCGAAGCGGGCTTAACGAATTCAAAAATGTTCTAGGAGAGCATAAATGGCAAAGCAAATGATTGATACGCCTAATCTGGACCAGTTAGAAAGCGGCCCGTGGCCAAGCTTCGTGACCGGTCTGAAGCGATTGGCTAAAGACAATGACATGATGGTTGACTTAATGGGTCAACTCGAAACCTCCTACCAGACCAAGTTTGGTTACTGGAAAGGCGGTACAGTGGGTGTATTCGGTTACGGTGGCGGTGTGATCCCCCGGTTTACCGAACTCAAAGACGAAAACCACAAGCCTATCTTCCCCGAAGCTGCTGAATTTCACACATTACGCGTGCAACCGCCCGCAGGTATGCATTACAGCTCCGATCTGCTGCGCAAAATGTGCGACACCTGGTCTGCGACGGGTGGTTCGGGCCTGATTGCTTTCCACGGTCAGTCCGGCGACATTATGTTCCAGGGCATCAAGACCGCTGACGTGCAAGGTGCATTCGATGCGTTCAACGAAATGGGTTTCGACCTCGGTGGTGCCGGCCCTGCGCTGCGTACCTCGATGTCTTGCGTCGGCGCTGCACGATGCGAAATGTCCTGCTACGACGAAGCCAAAGCGCTGCGTACCGTCATTAACAACAACCTGGACGACATGCACCGTCCATCCCTGCCGTACAAATTCAAGTTCAAATTCTCGGGTTGCCCGAACGACTGCGTCAACGCGATTCAGCGTTCCGACATGGCGACCATCGGCACCTGGCGCGACAACATCCGCGTGAATGAAGCTCAAGTTCAGGATTATTACAAGCATCACGGCATGTCCGATCTCGTCAACGACGTGATCAGCAAGTGCCCGACCAAGGCGATCACGCTGGTTGCTGCAGACAAAGTGGTGGCCCATCCGAATGTCTCGACTGCAGCGCTGGGTGACGGCAATGTGATGTGCATCGACAACAAAAACTGCGTGCGCTGCATGCATTGCCTGAACGTGATCCCTGGCGGCTTGTTGCCGGGTAACGACAAAGGCGTGTCGATTCTGGTCGGTGGCAAAGGCGTGCTGAAGATCGGCGCTTCGATGGGTACCGTCGTGATTCCGTTCATGAAAATGGAGTCGGACGAAGACTTCGAAAAACTCAACGAACTGGCGCGCAACATTCTCGACTTCTTCGCTGAAAACGCGCTGGAGCATGAGCGTACCGGCGAGATGATCGAGCGTATCGGACTGACCAACTTCCTCGAAGGTCTGGATATCCCGGTTGATCCCAACATGATTTCCGAGCCGCGTTCCAATCCGTACTTCCGTTCGGATGACTGGGATGAGCAAGTTGAGAAGTGGAACGAGTACAAGCAGCAACAGCAATCCGCGGCTTAATCCCGGTTGATTAGCGCCCTGGTTATCGGGGGCGCGTGGTTAATCTCGAACCTCGTCGCTGGCGGGGTTTGCTTTAATTTTCTAGTTGGAGACTTACATGGCTGATCCTCGCACGCCTATTGAATCCGGTGCTCCGGACCCAATGCCCTACATGCACCCTGTGATGGTGAAAAATTATGGCAAATGGAATTTCCATAGCCATCCGAAGCCCGGTGTGCTTTATCACCGCGCGGTCTCCGGCGACGAAATCTGGACTGTTAAAGCCGGTACCGCACGCCAGATGGACCATTACACCATTCGCGAACTGGCCGACATTGCCGACCAATACGCAGACGGTTTTGTGCGCTTTACCGCACGTTCCAATATCGAGTACATGGTTGCGGATGGCACCAAAGTTGAGCCGCTCATTAAGGCGCTGAACGACAAGGGTTATCCAATCGGCGGTACCGCTAATTCAGTGTCGATGATCGCGCACACCCAAGGCTGGTTGCATTGCGACATTCCCGGCACCGACGCGTCTGGCGTGGTCAAGGCGCTGATGGACGAGTTGTACGACGACTTCGTCAAATGCGAAATGCCTAACCGCGTCAAACTGTCTACCTCGTGCTGCGAAATCAACTGCGGTGGTCAGGCCGACATCGCGATCATCGTGCAGCACACCAAGCCGCCGAAAATCAATCACGATCTGGTGGCCAACGTCTGCGAGCGTCCTTCGGTGGTCGCACGTTGCCCGGTCGCGGCGATTCGTCCCGCGCTGGTGAACGGCAAGCCTTCGCTGGAAGTCGACGAGAAAAAATGCATTTGCTGTGGTGCGTGCTTCCCGCCGTGCCCGCCGATGCAGATTAACGACCCCGAGCATTCCAAGATTGCGATCTGGGTGGGCGGTAAGAACTCCAACGCGCGTTCCAAGCCGACCTTTCACAAACTGGTTGCGTCGGGTCTGCCCAACAATGCACCGCGTTGGCCTGAAGTCAGCGAAGTCGTTGTGAAAATTCTCGCAACTTACAAAGCCGACGGCAAGCCGTGGGAGCGCATGATCGACTGGATCGACCGGATTGGCTGGCCTGCATTCTTCGATAAAACCGGTCTGCCTTTCACCAAGTATCACATTGATAATTGGCGCGGCGGTCGTGCGAATCTGAACGCTTCTGCTCACATCCGTTTCTGATGATACGGAACCTCCGCAGGTCGCGGAGGATGAGGCAGAAACAATAAAAACTGGACTTTTCGGAGTGGTATTAAATGCAATTCGGTATTCTTGTTAACGAAGGGCCCTACAGTCATCAGGCCAGTGATTCCGCCTATCTTTTTGCGCGTAACGCAATTGAAAAAGGTCACAAGGTTCCGCGTGTTTTCTTCTATCACGACGGCGTGTACAACGCCTCGCGTCTTGCCACTCCCCCACAAGACGATCGTAACGTAGGCGCGCGCTGGTCCAAGCTTGCTGCAGATCATGGTGTGGATCTGGTTGTTTGTGTGGCGGCTGCCCAGCGTCGCGGTATCACGGATGGCGTTCTGGGCGATAACTTCCGCATTTCTGGCCTCGGCCAGTTAGTGGAAATGGGTATTCAGTACGATCGTCTCGTGACGTTCGGCGATTAAGCCAGAAATTAGGATAAGACGAGATGAGTGATATGGATGACGAAATGGAAGACGGCTCAGGGGTCGTCAAAAAATTCATGTTCCTAAACCGCAAGGCGCCGCACGGCACCGTTTACGCGCTGGAAGGTCTTGAAGTGGTATTGATTACCGCGGCGTTCGATCAGGATGTGAGCATGGTCTTCACCGATGATGGCGTGTATCAGTTGATGAAGGGTGTCGACAGCAAGGGCATCGAGATCAAGGATTTTTCCAAGACCTATCGTGCGCTGGATGGCTATGACATCGAAAAGCTCTACGTGGATCAAGCGTCGATGGACGCGCGCGGTCTGACGGAAGATGATCTGATTGTGGATGTGACTGTGTTGCCAGTGGCAGAGATGGCGAATCTCATGGCCGAGCAAGACGTAGTCATCAGCTTCTAAGGATTAAACATGCTACATATCGTAAACAAATCGGCCACAGATCGCGGTTCGCTGCAAAGCTGCCTCGCTATGGCCACCAAGGGTTCTGCTGTATTGCTGATTGAGGATGCTGTTTACGCGGCGACCACGGGCGGTGCGGCAGCGGCGAAAATCCAGGCTGCTGCGGCTGACCTGAAGATTTACGCGCTAGGTCCTGATCTGGCTGCACGGGGCATGGCCTCGCGTGTGCTGGACGGTGTCAATGTCGTGGATTACGGCGGTTTTGTGGATCTGGTTGCAGAGCACAACACCTGTCAGTCTTGGCTGTAAATTTTAAATTTAAGGAGTAGTGCTATGCCTATGGTAGAAATCGCCGGTAAGGAAGTCGAAGTTGACGAAGAAGGTTATCTGGTTGACCTGTCGCAATGGAACGAAGACATTGGCAAATATATGGCTGTCGAAGAAAAGGTCGATATGACCGACAGTCACTGGGAAGTGGTGAATTTTCTGCGTGAATATTACGACGAATATCAAATCGCTCCGGCTGTTCGCGTGCTGACCAAAGCCATCGGTAAAAAGCTCGGCCCCGATAAGGGCAACAACAAATATCTGTATGAGTTGTTTCCCTATGGCCCCGCCAAGCAGGCTTGTAAGATTGCCGGCCTGCCCAAGCCAACTGGTTGCATCTAAGTTGTAATGCTTTTTGAGGCCGCTCTGGTGCTTTAACCAGGGCGGCTTTTGGTTCGGAGGCTGGATTTTAGATTTTTCAAAATGAAATGCTGAGGCTGGCGTTTTATTTTGAAAATATTTGCAGGGGATAAGGTTGTCTACTTTGACGATAATTTATGCGGGCATGTTCTATCTGGCAACGCTGTTGCTGGTAGTCGGGCTCGGGTACAAAATTTTTGACTATAGCCGCACACCCGCGCCGCTGGTCATCCCGACCACCCCTGCGCCCACCACGCAGGCGGGCGTGGTATATCGCATGGTCAAGGAAGTCGTCGTATTCGAATCGTTGTTCAAAGCCAATAAATGGATTTGGGTATTTGGCTGGCTGTTTCATTTTGGTTTGTTACTGGTGTTGCTGCGCCATCTGCGTTACTTCACTCAGCCGGTATGGAGCTGGGTCGGCGTGCTGCAACCCTTTGGCAAATACGCCAGCATCATGATGGTGATTGGCTTGCTGGGTTTGCTGGCACGGCGTTTTCTGGTCGATCGCGTGCGCTATATCTCGACGCCGTCGGATTTTTTGATGCTGGTGCTGATTCTGGGTATCGGTGCCACCGGCATGTTGATGACCTTCGTCGCGCACACCGACCTCATCGCGTTGAAGCAGTTTTTTATGGGCTTGATGTATCTGGATATCCAGCCTTTACCGCAGGACCCTATCCTGCTGGTGCATTTGGCTTTGGTAGCGTTCTTGATGGCGATTTTCCCCATCAGCAAACTGCTGCACGCGCCGGGCCTGTTTTTCAGTCCCACGCGCAACCAGGTCGATAATCCGCGCGAGCGCCGCCATATTGCGGCGTGGGCCGCGCGCCTCGATCAAAAGAGCTGATTCAGTCATTCAACGAAGTCAGATAGAGAGAACCACGTGGCCGTTGCTCCATTTGAAATGCCGGTAATCCAAGACCAGGCCACCATGGAAATCCCCAAGATCAAGCCGGGGTCTATGGCGCACATGAAGTCCTTCAATGCCGCCCAGCCGGTGCAGGATTTCATGGGTTATCCGCACGAACTCGCGGACGACTGGAAAGAACGCGCGATTGAAAAAATGGGCGATCTGCTTGGCAAGTATCGCTCGATGAAAGTCTTCCTCGATGCCTGCGTGCATTGCGGCGCGTGCACCGACAAGTGCCATTATTATCTGGGCACGTCCGACCCGAAAAACATGCCGGTGGCGCGTCAGGATTTAATGCGCCAGGTGTATCGCCGTTACTTCACCTTGCCGGGCAAGCTGTTCCCCAAGCTGGTCGGCGCGAAAGATCTGACCAAAGAAGTGCTCGACGACTGGTACAACTATTACCATCAGTGTTCCGAGTGCCGCCGTTGTTCGGTATTTTGCCCCTACGGTATCGATACCGCTGAAATCACGATGGCGGGTCGCGAAATTCTGAACCATGTCGGCATGGGGCA
>JAYWDZ010000298.1:0-3870 GCA_043779595.1 Nitrosomonadales bacterium | reverse complement strand
GCAAAAACAAAACACAAAATAGCGATGAAAATCCGAAAAACTTTTAATAACGGGAAACCCTGCTTCTGTGGGTGGCTTTTTCTACAGACTCGTTAGCGCGCTTGCTTTTTCTTCTCATCAAAGGCCGCACATCATGCAAACTGCACCGCTCCATTTAAGTCGGGCAAGTTCCGGTGAGTGTGGCTGGGCGTCGGTGGGTGTTGCATCTGCATCGGGTACATCAACCGTGCTGCGCGGGCTGCGTCAGTCTGTTTTGGCGAAGGGCATTCGTGCCGCGCTGCTTGTGCCTTCGCTCAAGTCTGGTTGCAATGGGCATCGTGGCTTCGGTCGGGTAAAGTCAGTTGCAGTCTGCACCCGCACCGGTTTTGGCTGGCGTGAGGGCGGTGCCCCAACAGCGGTGGCTACGGCAAACGTCCGCTCTAACCCGGCGCTCAAGCGGGACGTGCCGCAAGCGGCCCGCCCCTTAGCTCTACGTTAAGCTATGCTATACCGCATTAGCAATACCTATCCCTTACTCTGCGGCAATTTCTTCTTGGAGATAAAATCATGGCATCTTTGGCAACAGCTTCGAAAGCAAAGAAAAATTTAAGATCGGGGGCGGTAGAGAACGTGTTGGGCACTATACAGATAGGGAGTAAAAGGTTGCGCACCCTTCTTCTTACTACACTCATCGTTGGCCTACCGGTGTGTACAATTTCCAGTAGGAGCTATGCCCTGGAGATGGCAGCACCTTGTGATATAAAAGGGTGCGAAGGGGGTGGGGCAGGAGGAGTCCCAGGCCCCGGACCCGGCGACCTGGGAGGTTCCACAATGCCCTCCGGCGGAGACAATCGCAAGTTTCCCAGACAGGATAAGGAAGCGGATAAGATTGAATACGATACAGACCGAGTGGGCTCGGATTATAGGAATTTTGATTTAACTCGAGCGGATCCCGCTTTGTGCCAGACCAGCTGCAGTGGAAAAGTACAGTGCAAAGCCTGGACTTATGTCAAGCCCGGCATCCAAGGGCTGAAAGCACGGTGTTGGCTCAAAACAAGCGTGCCAACGGCTAAACATAATGCATGTTGTGTCTCTGGGTTGAAGTAATTCCTGTCGAGGCTCAATCAGGGTGCCCAGTGGGATGAGCAACGTCTTCTCGTTGCCCACGTAATTGCCTAACATGGCGTTCGAGGGGACGCGCCAAAAGCGGCGCGCCTCTCAACTTTACGTTAGAACTCATATGGCAAACAAACCTGACCCCTACGATCTTCGCAATAAGACAGACGAAGAACTTTGCGATTGGATTTCCAGTTATAACGACCAGAGAGGAATCGGAAACAGAATTCTTGGGCAACATGAGCTTCAAAGACGCCTCAGGCAACCCGACGCTATTCGTTCCTGGATAGCTATTGCCATTTCGGTTATTGCCTTGGTTATTTCCATTGCCATCAAGCTGTGCGAGTAGCCACGGCACTGCGACAAGACACAACCAACCAATGTCACTTAATTCGTCCTCATGCCAGTTATCCCTAGCGAAATTGGCGGCATATCTTGTCTGCCTGCTTCGTATCAGTTCTAACATGGCGCTCAACCTCGCTCCCTTCGGTCGCTGGACGCTGCGCCACACAGCGGCGCAGCGCCGGTTAGCTCTACGTTATGCGTCGGACGACGATGCTCCAGGCAACCCAAGGGAGGCACTATGCGGATTTTTTTGATGATCTTGGCTTTCCTCTTAGCCGCTCCGGCATTTGCGCAGCGCGAAGTCACACGACTTCAGTGCGATGGAAAGTACTCAAACTTCCTAACCGGCTACAGGGACGTCGACACCAAAGGCAGTTATGTCGAAATTCAGAAGGCCGGCGTTAAGGTCATCTCCCTGATTGGCTTTGACGGAACATACGATGTCTACTCGTCTAACGAGGCTCGAATTTGCTTTGTTCATCCCGAAGACAAACTCGTTCAAGGCTGTCTTAATCGATTTTCCGGGCAGCTCCAGCTTCATCAACAAAGCAAGAAGCCACGGGCTGGCGACTTCGGCGGATTTGACCAATTGTGGGAGGGAAATTGTACTTCCGCGCTGCCCTTGTTCTAATGTGAAAGCAATTCCAGATGCCGACGCATAACCCTACGCTCAAGCGGGACTGCGCAAAAGCGCGCAGCCCCTTAGCTCCACGTTGGGCATAACAACACAGGTACAGCTATGGCGTTCAATCCCAGTGTGAAGCGCAAAATTGTTCGTGATCGGCACACCGACAAGCACCTGCCTTGTGTGATGTGCGGTGCAACCTATCCGCTGCCCGACGCGGTGCATATCATTGATGAGAAAGAATGGAAAGCAAAGATTGGCGTAGACCGACAGGTGAATGGTATTCCGCTGTGTCCGAACTGCCATCGTATTTTTGACGAACTGCTAAAGCCTTATCTGTTTCGTGCACTGAAAGAGTACGGTGCTACTCACCTCCCGACAGGCTGGAGCAAAAATAATAAAATCACAGTCACCGATCAAGATTTTGGGCTCGATGAGTGACCGTAAAATGCCCAACCCAGCGTTCGAGCTGGACGCCGCAAAAGCGCGGCGCCCCTCAACTTTACGTTAGCCTTCTTGAATATGTCGCCTTCTAAAACTCCTCCTGTGCCATTGCGTGACTTCGAGCGAATCTCGCAGTCAATTCTCGGCATCCTTGTCGCGGAGAAAGCGAACATAACTGCAAGCTGCTTATTTTTCGGCATCATTGGAGCCTCAATCCTAAACAGGCATTACAAACTAAATGCTCAAGCTGTTGTAGGTTACGCCGCCTTTAACCTTGGCGGAACTACCCCAATTGCGTTTGCGAATCCCAGTGGTGAGTCTGTCGCCGTCGGCGAGGAAAACTTCCATTGCTGGGTGGAGGCGAATGGTTGGTTCCTTGATTTTTCCTCGCTTGTCTTTCCGGAGATCATTGCTCCTATTTTCGGCCTGCCGTGTCTACGGCTCATGTTTCAAAAGCCATTGGTGAAAGCCTCTCTGTCCATGTCTAAACTTCAGACACAAGGTGCGTTCTACTGTCTTTCTGATGAGGCGCTCACCGTCGAAAAGACCGATGGCTTTTTCCGCGCTTCTGAGGCATACGGTGATCTCGTCGAGATATGCACCGATTGGTATAAAAAGCCTCCGAGACCTATGCCAACTATCGGCTTGCGAGACAAGTATGGGAACACGAAACCTGCGTTCATTTCTTCCGCTAAGTTTAATGGGGTGTGGAGTTGAACCGAAGGCTAACCCAGCATTCGAGCGGGACTCGCCAGAAGCGGGCGAGCCCCTCAATTTTACGTTAGCCCTATTCTTTCCCGTGAGCTTATGACCCATATTTCTACAAGACTCGCCGAACAACAAGATATCGAACCTATTGCCTTGCTATTTGATGCATATCGCCAGTTCTATGATCAAAAAGCTGATCTTTCGTTAGCCCAAGCGTTTATTCGCGACCGGATTGAAAAGAACGAGTCGTTTGTCTTCGTTGCAGAAAACGAAGCACATGAAATGCTTGGTTTCTGTCAGCTCTACCCAACTTTCTGTTCCGTCGTAGCAGCGCCTATTTGCGCCTTATACGATCTGTACGTCAAACCCGAAGCACGCAAATCTGGCGTTGGTGCGGCTCTGCTTCTTGCTACCGAACAATATGCCAAGCAACATGGTTTCGTGCGCATGGATCTCACAACTGCTAAAACTAATTTCCCAGCTCAATCGCTCTATGAATCACTCGGTTGGGAGCGAGAGGAAATTTTTTATGCCTACAGCAAAAATCCATAGTGCTCTCAAGAAACACCACCCAACTAACTGATTTTATGGGTTGATTTCTGCAAGGTTTTCACTCGCGACGAGTTTCATCCCCATTTTTTCAGCGCGTATTG
>JAYWDZ010000297.1:0-9631 GCA_043779595.1 Nitrosomonadales bacterium | reverse complement strand
CAGTCGGCTCGGCGCCCGCCCCCGCACCGTAATACAAGGTCGGCCCGACCGCATCGCCCTTTACCAGCACCGCGTTCATCGCGCCATCGACATTCGCGATCAAACGACGTTCAGGAATCAGCGTGGGGTGCACGCGTAGCTCAATCCCATTCTCGGCACGGCGCGCAATGCCTAGAAGCTTAATGCGATAACCCAGTTCTTCCGCGTATTGCACATCTTCGCGGGTGAGTTTGGAAATGCCTTCGGTATAGGCTTTGTCGAACTGCATCGGTATGCCGAACGCAATCGCCGACAAAATCGTCAGCTTGTGTGCCGCATCAATGCCTTCAATGTCGAAGGTCGGATCGGCTTCGGCATAGCCCAGCGCCTGCGCCTGTTTCAGCACGTCGTCGAACGCCGCGCCCTTGTCGCGCATCTCAGTGAGGATGAAATTGCTAGTGCCGTTGATAATCCCGGCGAGCCACTCGATGCGGTTGGCGGTGAGGCCTTCGCGCAGCGCCTTGATGATCGGTATGCCGCCCGCCACCGCCGCCTCGAACGCGACCATTACCCCCTTGGCCTGCGCCGCGGCAAAAATTTCGTTGCCATGCTTGGCGACCAGATGCTTGTTCGCGGTGACGACGTGCTTGCCGTTCGCAATCGCCTGCATCACCAGCTCTTTGGCCGGGCTCAGGCCGCCGATCAGTTCGACCACGATATCGATTTCGGGATCATCGACAATCTCGAACGGATCGAGCGTTAGCGACAGTCCGTTCGCCAGCGCACGCGCTTTATCCAGATCACGCACCGCGGCTTTCACCACGACGATTTCGCGCCCGGCGCGGCGGGTGATTTCGGTTGCGTTGCGTCGCAACACGGTTAAGGTACCGCCGCCTACCGTGCCCAAACCCAGCAGGCCGACTTTGATTGGTTTCATTGTTTTAGTCTCTTGTTTGTTAGCGATGCGCAGCGTGATACCGGCCCAGAAAGCGTTCCAGGCGTTGCATCGCTTCGGTTAAATCTTCTTCGTGCGGCAAAAACACAATGCGGATATGGTCGGGGTGCGGCCAGTTGAAGCCGCTGCCCTGCACCACCAGCAGGCGCTCCTGCTCGAGCAGGTCGAGGATGAATTGCTGATCGTTGACGATAGGGTAGCGCTTCGGATCCAAACGTGGGAACAGATACATTGCCGCCTTCGGCTTCACACAGCTCACGCCTGGAATCGCGGTGAGCATCTCGTACGCCAGATCGCGTTGCCGCGTCAGCCGCCCGTTCGGCGCGACCAGATCATCGATGCTCTGATAACCGCCCAGCGCTGTCTGAATGGCGTATTGCCCCGGCACATTCGCGCACAGCCGCATCGATGCGAGCATCGTCAGGCCCTCGAGATAATCGCGCGCATGGCGCTTGTCTCCCGACACCACCAGCCAGCCTGAACGATAACCGCAGGCGCGATAATTTTTAGACAGACCATTAAACGTGATCACCAGCACGTCGTCCGCCAGCGCGCCGATCGCGGTATGCGTTGCACCATCGAACACCACTCTGTCGTAGATTTCGTCGGCGTACACGATCAACTGATGCTGACGCGCGATTTCCAGAATGCCCAACAGCACCTCATCGGAATACAGCGCGCCGGTGGGATTGTTCGGATTAATCACCACAATCGCGCGCGTATTCGGCGTGATCTTGGCGCGGATGTCATCGAGGTCGGGCAGCCAGCCTGCGCCTTCGTCGCACAGGTAATGTCGCGGCGTGCCACTGCCCAGGCTCACTGCCGCGGTCCACAGCGGATAATCCGGCGCGGGCACCAGCACTTCGTCGCCGTTATTCAACAGCGCGAGCATCGACATCACAATCAATTCCGACACGCCGTTGCCGATGATGATGTCATCGATCTGCACCCCTGCGATGCCCTTCTGCTGCGTGGTATGCATGATCGCCTTGCGCGCGGCGAAGAGGCCCTTGGAATCGGTGTAACCCGATGCCTCGGGCAAATTCAGAATTACGTCCTGCACAATTTCTTCAGGCGCGGCAAAACCGAATGGGGCGGGGTTACCGATATTCAATTTGATAATGCGCTGGCCCTCTTCTTCCATTTGCCGCGCGCGCGCCATTACCGGGCCGCGTATGTCGTAGCACACGTTATCCAGCTTGGAAGATTTTTGCACCGGGCGTAAGCTTGAGCCCTTTTCAACTGCCACAACAGTCCCTTTTCGATAGCCGAATTGCAAGGTGAAACAATGCCTTGCAAAGCGCTGGATTCTACTGGAGCCACCCTTTGGGGGCAAACTAAACTCCGCCTTCCTTAATCATGAAACTGCATTTGAATATTGAGCGCAACTTGCCGCTGTTTACCGGTTATGGCGAAGACTACGTCCTCATCAATGGCGCGCGCCATGATGAAAGTCTGTTTATAAGCGGGACCGAGATTCACATTGCCCCTTGGACAGGGCTCCGTTTTGAAGCGCTGACTGACGCCCATTTTCGCTGGATCACTGGTCACGCGGTGGATATCGTGTTGTTCGGTTCTGGTCACCGGTTACGCTTTCCGCATCCTTCTCTCACCCGCACGTTGGGTGAATCGGGGATTGGGCTGGAAGTCATGGACATCGGCGCGATGTGCCGCACCTATAACATTCTGGTGGGTGAAGGGCGCAACGTGGCGGCGGCGGTATTAATTGAACCTGCGGCCCCCACCGGGGCGAGTTAATCCTTGTGGCATTAGCTTAAGTTTTCCTGCGCCCGCGCTTGACGCTCAAACAGGTTATCCAGATAGGGGTGACCGCCCTTAACCCAAGCGTAAGCACTTGCGAGCGGATACAGCACCCAAAATAGTATTCCCCAACGCTCATATTGCCTGACGTGAACCCGTTCATGCACACGCGTAGCGTTTAATGCCTGGGTGGAGATCCCCAAAACTACGTGGCCCAAGGTGATCGCTGCGACGGGACCGCTGTACGGGAACCCGCGCTCCAGCACCTTGGCTGGCCAGCCCCCGGACGCTTCCAGCACACCATCGACCCACGACCCGTTGCCCCCGCTTAACCGGGCCAATAACACCAGGATTAAACCTGCCAGGCTCACAGGCAGCACCCATAAATAGCGCCATAGCCTCACGCTGCTTTAGCCGCAGGATGCTCTAGCGCACCCGCGAACCAACGCTGTTCAGGCAAGCCGTGTTTCAGGAATGCTTCTTTTGCGACTCGCAGTTCTTCTGCAGTGCCTGCGGCGTACACGTCAAAGCGATGTAGGTCAGGATAGTCCATCACGATATGGTTGATCATCTCTATCAGATCGTGGGTTTGCGGATGCGGAATGTAGCTGAAATCATCGAACGCATCGGTCCATGCACGGCATAGATTGTCCTGATAGTGACCCGCTACATCCGCTATCCAATGCAGGTCCATCGATTCGGTCAGTTCCAACGACATCGCATGTTGAATCAGGCTTTTAATGGGGGCAAAGCCCGCGCCGAACGCCAAAAATATAGTCGGACGCGGCGAGTCCTCATCCAACACAAACTCACCGAAAGGCCCTTCTACCTCAACGGTGTCATTGGCCTTTAAGCCATTAAACATCGAATAGGCAAAGGCATCTTCCGGGTCGCGCGGAATATGTACCTCGATATGGCGGTCTTCACACGGGCAACTTGCAATCGCGTAACGCCCGCTCGCGCCATTGATCGATAGCTGTATCGATTGCCCCCCCAAAAATCGCAATCGCTGGCTGCGGGGCGCCAATATATGCAAGGCTGCCATGGCGGGATTAAACACCTCCACCGATTTCACTTTAGCGGCCAGTCGCTGGACAGGGATATCCGTCGCACCGGCAACGTTGGCTTCAATCACCACATCATTAATTGGCGCATAGGAGCACAACAAAATTGCCCCGGCATCTTTTTCGGCCTGCTTCAACACAAAATCGTGAGCGTGGACTTTTTTGACATCGCCTGAGATTAGGCGCGCTTTGCACTCACCGCAATTGCCATTGCTGCAACCATAGTTCAACGAAACCCCCGCGCGCAACGCGGCTTCCAGCAGAGTGTCATTGCTCTCAACAATAAACTCGTGCCCGCTGGGCAAAATAGTGGCGTGGGCAGTCATGATTTTTAATATCCTTTCTTGTGCGATCACCGCTTGCGCCTGGGCAGCGTCGGCAGGCGCTTCAGCCAAATGTCGCACCAGGAACGCGCGCACAGTATGCAAAGCATGGCGAGTCTCTGCACTTTTATCTTCTTCGATTTCTTCGACTTTCTCGTCAAGCCATATCATTACGTCACCGTAATGTTTTAACAAGGCTTTCACGGTGGCGTACTCGATTCCTAATTCAACGATACGCGCTGCTAGCACATCCTTATCCGGCAACGCCCGCTCAAGCACTCGTTTTGCAAATGCTTTTTCCTTGATCTCGGTCACGCGCCGAAACTCGGCATCGTCGTCCCATTTCACGTCAGGAAATGCGCGTATGACCTCGTCGCGTTCGACCATACCGTCGAACGTATTGAGTGCCCCGCTACGGATCATCTCTTGTAGCGTATGACGCGACTGACCTACCAGCCGGGCCACGCGCGAAAGAGGGAGTAAATGGCTCATGGCTAAAGCTTATGGAATCGGCGTTTAAACTTCAAAGGGCGCATCAATTGCATTTAGTAATCATCGGGTACACGGTATAAAAAATCGCGCAGCCTGATTATGGATACAGTAATCATACAACCCTAAACCGGTGCCCTTGTTTTTTGCAAACGGGTGAATGGCGTTTGGCCAATGTGTGTTTGATGAGGTTCAGTGGCAGGCCGCTCACAAGGCTCACAAGATGTCCGGGTAAAATCCTGTTATGCCACAAATCTGCATACGTCCCTACTCAACCGATATCGCTCATACGCTAGAACAAGAAGGTTTTTCGCCCGCCTGGGCGCGGTTGTTTGCTGCGCGCGGCGTGACGTGTTCGAGTGAGGTAAGCCATCGCTTGTTGCAATTATTGCCTCCTGAAGGCTTGCTGAATAACAGCCGCGCGGCGCAAATACTTGCAGATGCTATCGCGCAACAACAGCGCTTATTGATTGTGGCCGATTACGACGCGGACGGTGCTACCGGGTGCGCTGTCGGCGTGAAAGGCTTGCGTATGCTGGGCGCCCAGGTCGACTATCTGGTGCCCAATCGACACGAACACGGGTATGGCCTCACACCAGAAATCGTGCGTCTGGCGGCAGCACGCAAACCCGACTTGCTGATCACCGTTGATAATGGTATCGCTGCGGTTGAGGGTGTGGCTGAGGCCCAGCGCCTGGGTATTCCGGTACTGGTGACCGACCACCATTTGCCAGGCGATACCTTGCCGGATGCACTTTGCATCGTGAATCCCAACCAGCCGGGTTGCACGTTTGCTTCCAAAAATCTGGCTGGAGTAGGCGTGATGTTTTATGTGTTGCTGGCATTGCGTGCCGAGCAGCGCGCGCGCGGCCTATATGCAAACGGCGCCGAACCCGATCTGCGCGAGTTGCTGGATTTGGTCGCCCTCGGTACGGTCGCCGACGTAGTCAAACTCGATGCCAACAACCGCACGTTGGTCGCGCAAGGGCTCGCGCGGATGCGAGTTGGCAAATCATGTCCGGGAATCAACGCGTTATTTCAGGCTGCTGGCGCCGACCCCCAATGCGCTACCGTTTTCGATCTGGGATTCAAACTGGGTCCACGCCTCAACGCGGCCGGGCGAATAGATGATATGGCGCTGGGGATTGAATGCCTGCTGGCGAGCGACGCCACCGCGGGGCCACTCGCGCAACGCCTGAATGCGCTTAACCTCGAACGCCGCGATATCGAATCTGACATGCAGGATGAAGCGTTCGCTGCGTTGGCAGATTTCAAGGCTGATGATAGTACTGGCGTCACCGCGTATCAGCCGGGTTGGCATATCGGCGTGATCGGCATCCTGGCGTCGCGCTTGAAGGATCGATTCCATCGCCCCGCTGTCGTTTTTGCCAGCAATCAGCCAGGTGAACTAAAAGGCTCCGGGCGATCCATACCGGGCCTGCATTTGCGCGATGCGCTCGACTTGATCTCCAAGCGTCATCCTGGCCTGATTCTAAAATTTGGCGGGCATGCAATGGCGGCGGGCTTGAGCATCCCCGAGCACCGTTACGCCGAATTCAAAAACGCGTTCGACCAGATTACCCGCGAACTGCTCTGCCCCGCCGACCTCGAAGGCAAGCTTGAAACCGATGGCGAACTGGCACTGGACGCCCATAGCTTTGCGTTCGCGCAGCAACTCGAAAACGCCATTTGGGGGCAAGCTTTTCCGGCGCCTTTGTACATCGGCGACTTTCAGGTCCAAAGCCAACGCGTGCTCAAAGAAAAACACCTGAAGTTAACGCTGCTGCGCGATGCGCAAAGCTTCGAGGCGATGCATTTTTTTCATCCCGACAAACCCGGCTACACGCACCCCGATCCGCTTCCTGATCGCATTCGTGCGGTCTATGCATTGATGACGAACGAATACAACGGCACGCAACGTTTGCAATTGCGACTACAACACTGGGAGGCGTGCGAATGAGCGAAGTGGTTAACTGGCTACCGGCGGGGTTAAACGTATTGCCACGCTATGTTGTGGCAATTCTGTTGGGCCTGTTGATAGGGCTGGAACGCGAACGTAATCCGGCCGCACTGGCGGGTTTGCGCACCTTCGCGCTCACTGCATTATTTGGCATGCTGGCCGCACATCTGGCTGCGATATCCATGCAGCCCTGGCTTATCGCAATCGGCCTGCTGCTCACCGGCGGCATGATGATCGCCGCTTATATGCGCCCGGTCGCTGAACGCAATGATCCCGGCACTACGACCATCGCGGCATTATTGTTGTGCTACGGCCTGGGCGTATTGGTGTGGTTTAACGAGATCCAACTCGCGGTGATTTTGGCGATTGGCACCACAGCGCTGCTGTATTTCAAGCCCGAACTCTGCGGTATGAGCGAGCGTTTAAGCCGTAAGGATTTGCTTTCAATTCTGCAGTTCGCGCTGCTCTCGCTGATCATCCTGCCGTTGCTGCCTAATAAAAATTACGGTCCTTACGCCGCGCTTAACCCCTATCAAATCTGGTGGGTAGTCGTGTTGATCGTCGGCATGGGGTTAATAGGCTATGCCGCGCTGCGACACGCGGGTAAGCGCGGAATGGTTATGGTAGGTTTACTCGGCGGGATGGTGTCTTCTACGGCGACCACGCTGGCCTTCAGTCGGCATGCGCGGCGAGATGAAGCGATGGCGCGCACTGCGGTGATAGTGATTGTGCTGGCCAATCTGGTGGTGTTAATTCGTCTGAGTTTGCTCGCGGCAATTGTTGCTCCTGCCATCGTCCGCGAGCTATATCCCATTCTGGCGGGCGGATTATTAGTGGGCGCATTGGGCGCTTGGTATGGATTTCAACGCCTTCACCCGCACGCAAACATGCCAGAACTCGCCGTCGCAAACCCCACCGAGTTGCGCCCCGCATTGGGATTTGCTGCGCTTTATGCGGTCATTTTGGTCGTGTCAGCCTGGGTAGCGGACGTGGCGGGTACCCGGGGTCTGTATGGTGTCGCGCTCGTTTCCGGGCTGACCGATCTGGATGCAATCACGCTATCCAGTTTGCGTTTATTCAATCTCGATCAAGTGGCAGGGAGCCAGGTCGTCAATATCATTATTCTGGCGATCCTTGCCAATCTTGTCTTCAAATCCACGATGGCTTTAGTCCTGGGGGGATGGAGCAAAATGCGCCATGCTGTCGCGGGCATGGGCGCAGTGGCGCTAGGATTAATCAGCGCTAGGCTGATTGCGGCTAGCTTATAATTGCGGGTTTTTGAGACCCGCCATTATGGAAGCCGAAGCCCTTAATCAGATCGAATCCGCCCTCGCCGACTTGGCTGCCCGCGCCGCCCAACTTCGGGGGTTCCTTTGACTACGATGTCAAAAAAGACCGTCTCGAAGAAGTCGCCCGCCTAGCCGAAGACCCCAAGTTCTGGAACGATTCCGCCAACGCGCAGGAAATCGGCCGCGAGCGTAAAACGCTCGAAGATGTCGTGCTGGTGCTGGATCGCATCGCGCAAGGGCTAAAAGACACCGCCGAGTTGTTTGAACTCGCGCGAGGGGAAAACGACGACGAGACTTTGTCTGCAGTGCAAGCGGATGTGGAGACCATCGAAAAAGACGTCGCCGTGCTGGAATTCCGCCGCATGTTCAACAACCCCGCCGACCCCAGCAATTGCTTCATCGACATCCAGGCCGGTGCAGGCGGTACCGAGGCTTGCGACTGGGCCTCGATGCTATTGCGCCAGTATCTGAAATACTGCGAACGCAAGGGCTTTAAAACCGAGTTGCTGGAAGAATCCGACGGCGACGTCGCGGGCATCAAATCCGCTAGCATCAAAGTTGAAGGCGAATACGCGTTCGGCACGCTGCGCACCGAAACCGGCGTGCACCGGCTGGTGCGCAAATCGCCGTTCGACTCGTCCGGCGGCCGCCACACCAGCTTCGCCAGCGTGTTTGTCTACCCCGAGGTTGACGACTCGATCGAAGTCGACATCAACCCGGCTGACCTGCGCGTCGATACCTATCGCGCATCCGGCGCGGGTGGCCAGCACATCAACAAAACCGACTCCGCAGTGCGCATCACGCATATGCCCTCCGGCATCGTCGTGCAATGCCAGAACGACCGATCGCAACACAAAAACCGCGCCGAAGCGATGTCGATGCTGAAGTCCAAGCTCTACGAAGCCGAGCTGCGCAAACGCCAGGCCGAACAGGACAAGCTCGAAGCGGGCAAATCCGACGTGGGTTGGGGTCACCAGATCCGCAGTTACGTGCTCGACAACTCCCGCATCAAGGATTTGCGCACCAACGTCGAAACCTCAGCCACGCAGAAAGTGCTGGACGGCGATCTGGATATTTTTATTGAAGCGAGTTTGAAACAGGGCGTGTAATTTATCGTTTCCAGAGATAGCAAGTAATGTGTCACGTCATATATAATGGTGTCACCGTAACTTGATTTCGAGATATGCGATGAAAACTTTAACTATTCGTGAAGCCCGCGAAGGCCTGTCGCATCCGGACCTGATGTTTGCCGACAGTGATGAAGTGTTGGTGGTGTGCCGGGGCGAGCCGGTGGCGCGGATTCTGCCGGTGGAGCCGCGTCAAAAGCGCTTCCGTTCCCTTGCGGCATTCCGCGCAAGCCAGCCCCTGCAGAAGATTCCCAGCGAGGTGATTCTCCAGGAAGAACGCGAAGAGCGCTTTTGAATGATTTATGTCGATACGAGCGCGCTCGTCAAACGCTACCTTCAGGAGCCTGGCAGCGACGCATTCGATGCTTTTTTTTTGACGCAGGCGCCGCTGGGCATCAGTCGGCTCACCGTTATCGAGATGCGTTGCGCGCTGGCCCGACGGCGACGTGCTAAACAGGTCTCACGAAAACTGGAAACCCAGGTGCAGGAGGCATTCCGTCTGGACATGCAGGACGGGGCGCTCGTCGTCGCATCCTTTAACGATGACGACCTGACGCTGGCTTATCACCTGATGGACGAGGTCGGCGTAATACCGCTTCGTACCCTGGATGCATTGCACCTGGCTGTGGCGCGTCATATTGCCGCGACCGGATTCGCCACCGCCGACAAAAACCAGGCGGATGC